>PWNJ01000053.1 GCA_003558985.1 candidate division CSSED10-310 bacterium | reverse complement strand
GGCCGAAGCCCTTTCTCACCGCTTAAAACCTCGATACGTTCATTGGCAATATATATCGTGTCTCCACGCGATACATCGTGAACAGCGCCGTCATCCAGCCTGGCCGGACGATGATCCAATAACTGTATCTGATGCGAAAACAATACATAAAACGCAATGATTGTGATAAAACCTTTAAGGAAAAACCCGACGATACGACGCAGTTTCTCCGGAATTTTAAGGTAAAATTCTTTGATCGGACTTGCCATACTCTATCCTGTTTAATGATAAGGTTCCGGTTTAAGGGGTTTCCTGGACTGCCTGAACAGCGCCTGACCCCCGGAAGGCACTTACTTTACATGGATTGATTCGCAGACTCAAGACGGAATACCGGTTTTTTGGTGGCTGTTCGGCACGAGGGGAAAGCTGACGCGGTGATGGGGTGAGACGGTGATGGGGCGATGGGGTGTAGGTTAAATCATTGTAATCGCAATATTTAAAAATCTCTCCTCACAGGAGAGAACGCAGTTGTTCCGGAAATGCCGCCAGGCAGAGACGGATTACAACGCGAGAGAGGTCTTCATGCGTAATGAGACACAATGTTTCTTTCATGGCGTTTCGGTGAATCCCATCATAAGAACGCGTGATTTGTGGTCTACCTTGTTGTTATAAAAACGTTTTTGCCTACCAAAGAGGGCGCGGAAACCGCGCCCCTACATTTTGTAATCGCCGTATCACCCTAGCGCCGTCTCACCATATCTGACCACAATTATCCCAATTTCTACTCTCTACTTTCTACTTTCTACTCTCTCTTTCGTGACCAACGGTCACGAAAGATACCCAAGGTCCTGAAGGCGTTTTTCCACCGCTTTGTGTTCCTCATCGGATAATCCGGTATTGCGGGAATTGCCATCGCGCTGGCTCGCTGAAACCGCATCGCCTTTATTCGATTCAAATGACTGATACTGTATCGGATTATTTGAGCGAAAATCATCGGTATAAATACTGCTGACAATTGTTCCGTCAAGATTGTCCGGTATCGGTAAACCCATTCCATATAGAAGGGTCGGCATAATGTCGGCCATGTTTGCCTGCACCGGCCCGGATTGCACAGCGTTTCCGGCGATTATCAGAATACCGTCACTTCGGTGAAATCCGGCCGGAACTTTGCCTGTATCACTGACAATGTTTGCCGAACCGATATGCTGGCGGCCCAGAACAGCATAATTGCGCATTTTGAACAGAATATGCGGCGCAAATACCGTTTCGGGGCCGTGATACAGTTCCTCTCGAAACCAGACCTTGTCTGTCAGAGGCAGACCGGTTTTCGGATGTTTAAGCGATTCCAGACCGGTTTTTATTTGTTGACGGAGCGGTTCAATCTGATCCGCCGAAACGGTTCCATTCGGATTGTCTGGTGTTATTTCGTTAATATAGATACCCTGGGTCGGTATCGAGGCAAAAAACGCTTTGGTATTTGGCCAGTTAACAACGGTTGCCAGGTCTTTTACCGGCGAATGAAGTGTGGAACGGCGGCTGCGAATTGATTTTCGGACGACTGACTGTATAGATTGCGGTATCATTGTCTGAACAACTGAGCTGTCCCCGATGGTATGCAGTGTATGGAATGCTTTTTTCTTCCATTTTGCGGCAGTGCGTAGCGACAACAGATGCTGTTGGTGAAGCCATGTGTTGACGTTGAAAAAACCGTCGGTCACGCCGAATCCGTGATCGGACAGAATACAGATCAGATCATTATCACGGAGTTTTGAGATCAATTCACCGATAACGGTATCTATCAACCGGAACAACGCAATCAGATCGGGTCTTAACCGGCGTGCTTTCGGAGTGTCATACAGCGGATTATCCGGAAACAGATAAGCGGCAAACAGATGCTGTATGCGGTCAAGCGCCACAAACACGACCATAAAAAAGGTCCATTGTTCGGTGTCCATCAGATAGCGGACCGCTTCACGCCGACGATCAACGCTTTCCCTCAGATCACCCAGAAAACGACGGATATCGGTTTCGGTTGCGGTATCATACCTGGGTATATCAATATTGATAACATAGTTACCGCAGACGGCTTTCAATCGGTCCCGCAGATCCGGAGGCCATGTAAACGGTGAATGAAACCCGGGTGTCATCATGCCGCTGACCATACAACCGTTCAATTGCTGAGGTGGCCATGTAATCGGAACATTGACAACGATTGAGCGACCTCCGGATGATTCAACGACGTTCCAGATACGCGGCGCTTTGATATCGGCAGAACTGATCAATGGACGATCAGGATTTTTCAGCGGACTGACCGTGAAATCAAATATGCCGTGTTTACCGGGATTTAATCCGGTGGTGCAGGTTGTCCAGGCCGGTGGAGTGGTCGGCGGTATGGTTGAAAACAACGGCCCATGCGCGGATCGCTCAATCAGCGACCCAAGCGCCGGCATATCTCCGGATGCAATCAGCGGATTCAGCACATCAAACGTGGCGCCGTCCAGACCGATAACAAGGGTGCAATTTTGGCGTAGGGCGGAAGGCTTAAGGCCTAAGGGTTGCGGATTCATGTTATTCACCTTCGAAAACCATCATTCGGCAATCCCTTGACCTTGAATGTTAAACAACCTGTAGGGGCGTTCGGCGAACGCCCACTAAAGGCTGCGAAACTAAATTCTTCTCTCATGTTCACATGTTCTCATGCTCTCAAGCGAAGCGTTCTCGCGGCCAAAGGCCGCGCTGCGCACGGTTACAACGCAAGAGAGGTCATCATGAGTAATGAGACACAATGTTTCTTTCATAGCGTTTCGGTGAATCCCATCATAAGAACGCGTGATTTGTGGTCTACCTTGTTGTTATAAAATGATTTTGCTAACCAAAGAGGGCGCGGAAACCGCGCCCCTACATTTTGTAATCGCCGTATCCCCACCGCCGTCTCACCATATCTGACCACAATTATCCCAATTTCTACTCTCTACTTTCTACTCTCTACTCTCTCTTTCGTGACCTTCAGGTCACGAAAGATACCCCAGACTCTCAAGTCGTTCGACAACAGCCTGTTCTTCTTCCGGTGTCAGACCATCCGGTTTGGGCAGATAACCCAGCTCTTCAAGTTTGGCAAGAATTGTTCCCAGACTCTGATCAATGGTTTCCTTGTCGGTTTCCACCATGACTTCCGGATTTTCAGGAGCTTCATACGGATCATCCACGCCGGTGAACCCTTTGATTTCGCCGGCAAACGCTTTCTTGTATAATCCTTTCGGATCGCGTTTGGCACATTCTTCCACTGAACATTTGCAATACACCTCGACAAAATTACCGATCAGATCACGATTTCTGTCGCGGATGGATGCATAGGGGGAGATACAAGCGGCGATGGCAACCCGATCGGTTGCTGTCAGGTATGAACACAGATGCCCGACACGACGAATATTTTCATCGCGGTCTTCCTGCGAAAACCCGAGTCCTTTGCTGACGCTTCGGCGAATGACGTCCCCGTCAATGACTTCAGCGGTTTGACCGCGTTTGCGGATTTCCTGAGCCAGCCGGTTGGCCAGCGCGGATTTACCTGAACCGCTCAATCCCGTAAACCATACTGTATATCCTTTCATATCAAAAAAACTCCTTTCATATATTTGTGTTTTTTGTAACGATTGGTTTGATGTCAAAATAATGCAAAATCTCAGATGCTACTGAGGTTATATTCAAACTGCCGGGAGCGTCAAATGTTCCGGCAGCGGATGGTGTTTTGAAGTTGAAATTACCGATACATATTCCGTCAAAATTGTGGTTGGCTCCATCCGGACCGCGATCATTTCGTCTGGTAAACAATCCATCGCAGAACGATTCCGGATTCGGTCCGACACCTCCCAGTGAGCGCCATGCCAGTTCACCAAAATACACGATCAGATCCGGCGGAATACCGTTCGATTCGGCATAATGGCGATCGGGAAACAACACGCGATTGCCAAGTGGTTTGCCGTCCGGCCCAACCATGGTTTCAAGGTGTGTTGCCAGTTTGTTGCGGACGTTTTCGTATTCGGTTTGCGAAACAATTCCATTGGGTTCGCGCCCGGCGACATTCAGAAAAATACGGCCGAAATACCCGCCTTCACCCCATGCGGTTGTTTTCTGAAAATTGATCATATCGGCTTCCAGTGGTGATTCCATATTTGGCGCATGGTTCAGAGTCAGGTATCCCTGCTGCATCAGCCAGTGATTGATTCGAACACCGCCCTGCATGGCTTGAGCTCCGTGATCCGAAACGATCAGGACACCGCAATCGGATGGCAGCATGGCCAGTGTGTGAGCGATTTCCGTATCGAGCATATCGTAATATGACGGAATGGTATCCTGAAACGGACTGCCGGGAATATGCAGCGGATGGGTTGGATCCCAATAATGCCAGAACGCATGATGCAGTCTGTCCAGAGCGATCTCCACCATCATGGCAAAATCCCGTGGCCGGGTTTTCAGCAGATACCGAAAAGCAGCAAAACGCGATCGGGTCATGCTGAACAAGTTGTCTGCAAGATCGTATGGAGACATACTTCGGAAATTTCCGATATCAACCCGATACCCCGGTATGCGCCGCAGCAGTTCGTCTTTAAGTGATTCCGGCCATGTAAACGATCGGTGAGTATTCGGCGCAGGTATCCCGGCAATGCAGTCACCGTTCAACGGTTTGACCGGCCATGTTTGCGGAACACCGACCAGAAGCGATGTTTTTCCGTGGTCAGACATAACATCCCATACATGCGGCACATGAACATCGTTTGAGGTTGATACTCGCAACGAATCGTATTCGTAACTGATACGATTGCGAATTCCATAAAGTCCGAGTTGGCCGGGGTCCTTGGCGGTCAACATACTGATCCAGGCAGGAATTGTGACCGGGGGATCCGTTGAGCGTAACCGGGCGGCAAACCCGGCGGCAGCAAGTTTCCGAAATGTGGGCAGGGAAGAGGCCAATCGGTCGAATACCAGCGACGGCTCAGCGCAATCCAGGCCGATAATAACCAGTTTTTTGGGGGATTCGGATGAATTGCTCATGGTTTTGAACCTTTTTTGTTTTGAGCCGACACTGTAAATCCAAGCCGCTCCAGCAATGGCGCGATATCAGAGCAGCGAATCGGCATTCCGTCAATACCGATACCGGGCAGATTGGGTTTGAAACGGCCATGAAAATCACTCCCGCCGGATTCAAGCAAATCAAGTTTTCTGGCAATTCCCGACAACGTCTGCCGAAACGTTTCACTGTGAGTCGGATAAAATGTTTCTATACCGTCAATTCCCATCTCTTTGAACCGGGTAAAATGATACAACAGATCATCATGCCGATGATCAAAACGCATCAACCCGGGGTGTGCCGGCAATGCCAACCCGCCCAAACGATGTATCGCCTCGGTGGCTTCCATGACGGACGGCCGATACCGTTCATGATACGCAGGCCGACCGCGATTCAAAAACCGTTTGAACGCCTCTTCAATACTTGAAACGTATCCGCGCTGCAACATGGCGGCAGCAATATGAGGCCGACTGAGAATATCGCCATCGGCTATTGCTGCTGCTTCATTCAAGGTTATTTGATAACCGATTTCATTGAGCGAGCGAATAATTTTCGGATTACGTTCCTTGCGACCGTCCAGAACTTTCTGAATCATTGCATCAAACAAATGGTCGGGTTCACCGATCCCCAACCCCAGAATATGGACTGAATGCCCCAGATAATCAGCGCTGAGCTCAATTCCTCGTATCACACTGATGCCGCGCTGCACTCCGCGTGTTTCCGCTTCTTTCAGGCCAGTTGTCGTATCATGGTCGGTGACAGCGATGATTGATAAACCGGCATCAGCAGCAATATCAACTACCGATGCCGGCAGGTCGGAGCCGTCCGACACACTGGTATGGACGTGCAAGTCAACGACGGCATCGGGATGACAGACAGTGTGAGCCAAGCTGTCAGGCCTTTTTCGTTTGCCGAATCAACACTTCAGCAACTTCCGGACGCGTGAATTCAACCGGTGGCACAATACCCTGTGTCAGCATTTCAAGGACTTTTGTGCCGGATAAAAACACATGATTGCTCTTGTCATGCGGACACGTTTTGGTCGAAGCCATGCCACCGCAACGTTTGCAGAAAAATGTATAATCAAAAAACAGCGGCGTAATATCAATCGCCTGCGGATCAAATTCGCGGAAAATATGATGCGCGTCATAGGTTCCGTAATAGTTGCCGACACCGGCGTGATCGCGGCCGACAATAAAATGTGATACGCCGTAATTCTTGCGGATAATGGCGTGCATAATCGCTTCTTTCGGGCCCGCATAGCGCATGTTGGCCGGCATAACCGATAGCACGACGCGATCTTTGGGATAATAACTTTTCAAAAGAACTTCATAACATTCCATGCGGACATCCGCCGGAATATCATCCGATTTCGTTGCTCCGACCAAAGGATGCAGCAACAAGCCGTCAACAATTTCCATCGCACTTTTCTGAATATATTCGTGAGCGCGATGTACCGGATTACGCGTTTGAAACGCAACGATCGTATTCCAGCCTTTTTTCTGAAACAACACTCGCGTCTCAACCGGATCCAGACGATATTTCGTCAGGTCGTCATGACTGATCCGATCAAAAAGACTGACCGGACCGGCGACATAAAACTCGCCTTGCTGATACACCGCGGCAACACCGGGATGGTTTTCATCGTCAGTACCGTACACCTGAAGCGCTTCACGTTTTTTATCAGCAGGATAGATTTCCTCCACGCGAAGAATACCAAGCATCTTTCCGCTTATATCAACCATGGTCAACTCGTCATTTGCTGAAATTTTGCCTTTACCCTCTTTCGAAACCGACAAAGTAATCGGTATTGTCCACG
Organism: candidate division CSSED10-310 bacterium; assembly: GCA_003558985.1. Taxonomy (GTDB): domain Bacteria; phylum CSSED10-310; class CSSED10-310; order CSSED10-310; family CSSED10-310; genus CSSED10-310. Next base: position 18,851 of record PWNJ01000053.1, on the reverse strand, counting down.
GCAGACCATTGGACAGGTGCATACTGTGCAAAATACTTTCATATTCTTTCGAGTTGACAAATCCTTCCAGAGGACTGAACGCTCCGTTTGCTATCATCTCCAGATCGGCAATTTCACGTGTGTTTAATGTTATTTTTTTGAGCGATTCAGCTTTATCCATCGCCTTGCGGCGTGCGTCTCCGGTTAAAATCCGGTTAATAAGGCGGCCCCCATGCGGAGCTATCAGTTTGGACATAGTAATTCTCCTTTTTCATGTAATGGTTAACCCCCTGACGAAAATGGCCAGGAGGCAATAACAGTTCCTTCTGCGTCTTTATCACAAATTCCGAAAAAACTCAGAATCGTGGAATACATATCAATTATTTTTAGTTTTTTCGATACAAAACGACCATGCCGAAAAACCACCATAGCATCATCAAATGTATGCATGCCCTGCATACGGGGAGCCCGTTTGATCGGGCCGGTATCCATGCGCGATTTCAGTTCAACACCCTTCGCCGGTATTGCAACCAGATCAGGGGCAGCGCCGGAGTATGGCCCGGAAAAAATATTCGAACCATGTACAATATCGGTAAACACCGGATTAATACCGTCAGGCAAGCGTTCTGAAGCCAACTCACGAATCAAATCAGCACACACCTTGAGCGCCTGGTCCGGCTCAACGGAACCGGTCACTTCACGCCCTTTCAAATTCAGATAAATCCGTCCCGGAATCAGACTGTATGCAACGCTGTCGGGCGATATTCGATGAAGACCTTTCCGATCGCCGGACAGCCATTCAAGACGGCCGGTTTCAGCCAGCCAGGCATTGATATCCCATTCAATCACAGACTCGGTAAATCCATGATCTGAAAGCAATATAATTTCATCGGAATCATTGACGGAATTGATGACGCTGAACAATTCACTGTCCAAAATCTCAAAAAAATGCCGTATTCGGGAATGCAGAGGTGATTCGAATTCAGAAACTGATTTCCATAAGAAATGAAACAGCCGGTCGGTTTCCATGATGTGCAGATGCGCATACTGCCATGGATATGATTTCAGCAGGTGTTTGAAGGCATCGCAACGGCGCCGCACGATATCTGTCAGTTGATCAACAAACTCAAACGGTTTGTCAGCGGCTTCCGATGTGTCCGCATCAATTACATAACCGTTCTGAGCAAGATAATTTGATACCTCCGGCGGATATGCAATTTTTTCAGGATTTACACCCAGAAAGCCTCCCACCAGAACGCTGTTGATTGGTTCCGGTGGATAAGTGACCGGCACATTCATCATAATGACCGGAATATCATGCTGATTCAGTGTGTTTTGTAATGACGGACCTCTGCGACTGGAGGCATTGGGCAATGTCAGTGACATGTCCGGAAGTGTGCGGTCAATAAATCCGTAAATACGATGATTGCCGGGGTTCCGGCCTGACATGAACGTGCTCCATGCAACGGATGAAACCGTGGGGATAACGGACTGCATGGCAGTTGAAGATGCTTTCGGCATAGCCGCGCCAATCTGTTTCCAGATACCGGCTGATTGCTGTTTCTGAAACAATGCAAACGGAAATCCGTCCAGACTGATAACCAGCATGCGCCGGTTCTGCCCGCCGCCATTCCAAACCAAATGACACCCCCGATATTACCCTTTCGGGTTATGAACGTGAAACAATTCAAGCATTTCACGCCCTTCAAAAAGGGATTTACGCTACCAGAGCAGTTCGGGCATGTCAACGTGACGGCTGCCGTCAGATATGTTTGTCAAGCGCTTCCCGGTAGGTCGCGGCTGATTGCAGACCGACAAACCGTTCAACTTCTTTGCCGTTTTGAGTGATTATAATTGTTGGAATACCTCGAACACCCAATTGAGCTGGTGTCTGTTGAAACATTTGAGTATTCAGTTTGGCTACAACAGCCCGATCAGAATATTGTCGGGCAATATCGTCAATCGTTGGTGTTAACTGTCGGCATGGCACACACCATGGAGCCCAGAAATATACCAGAACCGGTTTGTTCGATTCGGATATCAAATCAGGGAAATCGGTATCACTGATTTCAATAGCCCGTATTGATTGATCTGTATTCCGGTCTTCTTCGGATTGTTTCGATTGAGCAGAATTAGCGGAAGACCTTCCGCACATTCCGGAAAGTCATGTTTCGATTCCAAGCCACGGCAAAATCCATATCTGTAATATGAAATAAAACGCTATAAACATCAAAATGTAATACCATCTCATTTTGAACCTCTTTTCTGTCAGGGCTCCGTTCCCGACCAGTTTTAAGACGCCTGATACCCTGAAAAGTTTCATCTGATTTCAGTTCATTTCATTGTGTTACCGGTTCATTGCGGCTTCTTGAGGTTGACATAAATGCAAGAATTTCGTTTGATAACCGTATGATATTTGATAGAAAGCACAGCTATACAGATATGCGAAATCGAATGGTGGACACACAAATTGCTGCCAGAGGTATCAGAAATCCACTCATATTGAACGCCATGCGAAACGTTGAGCGGCACCGATTTGTTCCTGAAAAACTGGGATGGCAGGCCTATTCGGATTATCCACTGCCGTTGCCGGGAGGCCAGACGATTTCTCAACCGTATATTGTTGCGTTTATGACAGATGCGGTTGAGCCGACTGAAAATGACAGAGCGCTGGAAATCGGGACGGGTTCGGGTTATCAGAGCGCTGTGCTGGCTGAGTTGTGCAAGACAGTTCACAGTATTGAAGTGCAGCCGGAACTGGCTGAATATGCATGTAAAAATCTTGCCGCAACCGGCTATACCAATGTTTTTGTCAAACACACCGATGGATATAACGGATGGAAAAACGAAGCTCCATTTGACATCATCATCGTAACATGCGCTGCCGCAGAGATTCCTGAACCGCTTACCAATCAGTTGGCGAATGGTGGCAGAATGATTATACCGGTCGAGTCCAGTTGGTGTCAGGAACTTGTGTTGATAAAAAACAAAGATGGAAAGCTGACTCGCAAACATGTATTACCTGTCAGATTTGTTCCAATGATCAGTCAGAACGGTATAAAATATTAGAGTAATGGCACGCTGATAATGAAACAGGCGCCCCCGATGGGTGAGTGACTGCAATTGATCTGGCCATTCATGCGGGTAACAAGCCGGTGTACAATTGCCAGACCCAGACCGGTTCCGCCTTTGCGTTTTGAATAGAACGGTTCAAATACAAACGGCCATTGATCTTCAGGAATACCCGAACCGCTGTCCTCAACAGAAATATGCATCATGCTTTTTTGGTGTGACGCGGCTCCGGTGATTCGTATAACACCATTTGAATCAACAGCATGAGCGGCGTTTGAAAGCAGATTCTCAAATATTTGTGTCCAGGCATCTTCCGGTACCATCAGATTCAATTGCTGAATATCCGATATATTTGCGTCAAACTCAATGCCCGATTCGCGATACCGATCCGAATAGATTCGAGTAATTCTTTCGATCAGCGAAACCAGATTGATGACGGGCTGTTCAGTATTGCCTGAAACCGGTCGGGCATAGTCAAGAAATCGGTTGACAAACCTGTCCAGTCGATCCACTTCGTCGCGTATAATTAACAAAAATTCCCTGACATCCTCGGGAAATGATTCCGGTTCAAGATACTGAACTCCTGCTTTGATGGTAGCCAGCGGATTCCGGATTTCATGAGCCAGTCCTGAAGCAAGCCGGCCCAAAGCTACCAGGTGTTCACGTGTTCGGTTCAATTCTTCAAGACGCACATGAGCCAGCGCTGAAGCAAATTGACGGGTGATAACATTCAGAGCGTCTTCTTCGCTTCGCGTCAGTTCAGCTTCAGGGTCTTCAAACGAAAGTGTCACGAATCCGTATAATTTGTCACTGGCAATAAACGGAAAAATCACCGATGCTTTTAACCGGTTCATAATCCGGTACAATTGCATTTTGTTATCTTGAAGATGACGCGGCAAACCACTGCGTAGTTCAATATGCAATTGGTTTCTGCTGATTGGAGCGCGTTTCTGTATCAGTGTTTCGACCAGCAAATCCGGCAGAGTTGATGATGTTCCGCGGGATTGATGCAAATTCATTCCGTCCCTCAGAACCATAAGTTTCATTGTCGAATCTGCGGTGTGAATCGAAAATGCAGACATTCGGCCGGATTGTTCCAGATGATCGCAAAAAACGCGTATAAGGGATAGCTCATCAATCTGGGAGTTCATTTTTTCTGAAAACTGGTCAAGAGATTTTAAAAGCGCAAGTGTTTCGGGACTCTGAACGCGATGTGCCTGTCCTTCGATGAATGTTTTTAGCGGCTCATACAGCATGACCACAATAAGAGCTGCTACAAAAACCGAGACGAATGTAATGGATTGCTCATCAATCTGAAACCGGCCCAGAAATCCGAACAGACTCCACAAAATCAGCGATAGAATTGTCACGACGGTGAGTCGCGAAATAAAGCGTCCAACATCAAACAGACGATGCCGCATAATGGCGACTGTTATCAATACTGTGTAAATCAGTCCGGCGATAGCGGTCCATGATTCAAGCCGATATCCGGCTGTGGTTAGTCCGGCGGTGATGCCGGCAATACCGGCTGATGCGGAACCGGTCAGCACAAACAGCAATCGCGAGCGTTCCTGTTGAAAACGGGTTGATCGGTACCGGTTCAGCAATCGTCCCATACTGTAAAACCAGACGGGAGCAGATAATGCGAATGCCAGCAAGTTGAGCATAAGACGGAATCCGACTGATACCGGTTCTTGATTCAATCCCCAAAGACCGGTCAAAATCATGACACCGCAGATGAAGCCAAGAAAACCACTGATTGTACGCTGACGCCTGTTCAGTTGACGCAACAATGCAAGCACAAACATGTAAAATGCCGGCGGAAGCATGAAAACACCTGTATAAATTAACAGGCTGGAATGTGTGGCTACTCCAAGGTTCCACAAGGCAAAACCGGACGACAGCACTGCGAAATAACGATTAAGAGCCCGGTTCCATCCTCTGAATTTGAACAAGACATAAAACGTCAGAAATAGATTGACTCCCGCTGCTATGATTGTTGCCTGATCCGTTATACCAAACATGACGCTATTCAATCGAATGCATCAACAACTGTCAACAATGATTTGATCGTGACCTTATAAAATCTTTCCTCACAGGAGAGAACGCAGTTGTTCCGGAAATTCAGGAGGTTGAAGGTAGACGGTAGAAGGGGTGCCCCTGATTTGTGATGGAACCCAAAAACAAATGCAGGGGCGTTCGGCGAACGCCCACATAAGAACGCATGATTTGTAGTTTAAATTATTGTTATAAAAGGATTTTCCCGACCACAGAGGGCGCCGGCAATCGCCTACCCCTATCATTGATTTTCAAAACATGTCTGACCGTGCTTTTTCCCTCGCGATCGAAGACCACGCCAGCGTGTGTTACCCTCTCCCTGCGACCTGCGGTCGCTTTCCCTCTCCCAAAATGGGAGAGGGTTTAAAATCAATAACTTATAAAAGTCTCTCCGCTTGTGGGAGAGACCGTAGTTGTTTGAAAATGCCGTCAGGCCGCGCACGGATTACAACGCGATAGAGGGCCTCATGTAATAAGGTTGATAAATGCCACATATTTCAGCAGAATACAGAATATGAATATCGAACAATCTCTGAAGATTGACAGTTTTTCACGAAGATACAAAACATTTGCCGTTGCGCATTCACGTCAAAAAAACGCCACCTGCACCAATGCTCCCTGGATACAAATGACAAAACGTATTTTGAACCGGCATCATACTCACAATGATGTTCTGATCAGCAGCGCAGGCATGCTGCATTATGATCTGGTTTTAAGATGCTGGCTGAATATGGGAGGTTGTTGCAAGGTTATTCTGCCGGTTCCGTTTGATACGTGGCCGAAAGACCGGCAATTTTTGTATCATTGGCTTGAAAACAACAATCGGGTTTCCGTGACATATACGAATGGGCTGTCCGGCAGTCATCAGCAAAAATTAAACGAAAAACGAACAGCAGAAATAAGGGATAGAGCGATTTTGGCTGCGGCTGATATGATTGAAGCAGGCAGCATACGAAAACAGGGCCGAATGCACCGGCTGTTGTCAGAGCAACGCAGGCAGGGCAAACATATTGTTAACAGACGCTTGACACGATTGGAAAAAACAGCGTCTGAAACGTATAAACCTGGTCATACAACTATTAACGGCTGCATGGACGGGTTTGAAAACTATGTCTGGCATCTGACCCGGTCACGATTTGAGCCGTGGCCGAACGAAACAATGGAGGAGTATCTTGATAATCTGCTGGGCATCGGCCAATCAGCGCCCTATTCCGCTCAGACTGTACTGAACAGTATTATTGAACAGAAACGAATCGTCTCGGCGAACAAACTGATACGAGGCGGGTTTAGCGTTGTATGCTTTACTGGTATAAAACGACAAAATCTGCCGATGCTTTTTACATGGCAACACCATCTTGGACGTCAACGGTTTGAACCCTGGGGTATCGGTATTAGAAAAGAAGCGGTTGAAAAATACAACATTCTGCCAGCGCTGTACGGACCGGTTGACATATATAATCGATTACCGCAATCAATGAAATGGCGCTTTCAAAAATATGATCGCTCCACACCCCAATGGGCGGTCGAACTGGAATGGCGACATTTGGGTGATGTTGATCTTGCGGCTGTCAACCCATCAGATATGGCTGTTTTAACACCGATGGGGGTCGTGGCCTGGGGCCACGATGGCTGAGGGCGTAAGACGCAAGGCGTAAGAGGCAGAAGGTAGACGGTTGAAGGTAGTAGGGGCGCGGTTTCCGCGCCCACAAAAGGTTGCGTGATTGTCTTTTTCTCTCATGTTCGCATGCTCCCATGCTCTCAAGCGAAGCGTTCTCGGCCAACGGCCGCGCTCAGGGTGCAGGTTTGGCAGAAAAATTGCTAAAATAGATTGTGGTTGAATTATGTGCTCACAGTGGAGGCTTTATGACAAACACACATAAAAACATTTTAATAGCAATCATGCTGATTGTGCCGTTGATGGTTATATCAAACGCGAACGCTTCAGGCCTGACCATTGCTCAGGTTCCTGAACAGGTATTACACATTGATACAAACGATACCGGAACCATACTTGAAATGAATGATTTCGGTTTACAGAATATTCCGGGTAAACCGCAATTGCCATCCCGCATATTTGCCGTGGCGATACCTCCGGGAGCAATCGTTGATTCGGTGAACGTTGTTTCAGACAGAGTTGACGCCATTCCCGGTATTCATGCGGTTGAACCTGCTGAATTGTATTTGCCTTTAAAATCGATTTCCGATGAACGACTGGCAGTATATGAAGCGGAATACCTTGCGAATTATCAAAATGTATATTCTATTGATCGTTTCTGGCCTGAATCTGTTGGCTGGATGGAGAGAACCGCCGGTTTTCGAAAATATAATCTGGTTGATGTCAAGGTTAACCCGATTCAGTTCAATCCTGCCACAGGCGAGTTGATTCGGCATCATGATATTCGCATTGAGGTATCCTGGTCAGTTCCGGAACAGGTTGAGCCGATGCTGGATTATAGTCCTCGTATGGAACAATTGGCGCAACAGATTATCCTGAATTACCACGATGCGCAGGAATGGTATCCTCCTGAACCTACTGGTCATCGCGACGAACAGTATCAACTGGTTATTGTGACAACCGAGGCGTTACGGGATTCTGTTGCAAGTCTTGTTGAGTTTGAACAGACGGTCAAGGGCAGATCCGTATATGTCGCTACGGTTGAAGAAATAGCCGAGACAGTTGATGGTATCGATCTGGCTCAGCAAATCCGGTATTTTTTGCTGGAACGGTATCCGACGCAAGTCTGGGGTATTGAAGACGCGTTCCTTGTCGGACATCACTCTGAAGTTCCAATGCGTCTTGTCTGGCAGGACAGAGGGTATGGCCGGCCGAAAACAGACTTTTATTATGCTGAGTTATCAGCAACCGATGATGTGAACTGGGATTCCAATGGGAATGGCCGTTACTGGTATTTCAACGATAATGCGGATTACTATTCGGAAATCAATGTTGGCAGAATACCGTGGTCCAACCCGGCTATTGTTGCTGCTATCTGTCAACGCAGTATCAATTATGAACTGAATGAAGATCCGGAATTTAAAAACAATGCATTGCTGTTGGGATCATACTTCTGGGCAGATACCGATAATGCTGTTCTGATGGAAGCCATCATGGATCGACCGCATATGGAAAACTGGACAGCAACCCGTATGTATGAACAGAATTCAACAGTGTACTCCAGTTATCCGTGTGATTACGAATTGCGCCGGGTAAACGTTGTTGATGTGTGGCCAAATGGCAAATTCGCATTTACTAATATGGCTGGACACGGTTCACATAGCGGTATCTTTCAAATGGGATACAATCATGCATCATTTTGGACATCAGCTCTGTGCAACCGGTTAAACAACGACTATCCGTCCATCGTTTTTGCGGTTGCATGCAGCAACAGCGATACTGATTACACCAATCTGGGACAGCGCATGCTTGAAAATGGAGCGGTCGGATTTGTCGGCGCTACAAAAGTTGCCTACGGACGACGTTGCTGGTCACGGCCGGCACACGGGTCAAGCCAGTCCTTCTCATTCGATTTTTCAACTGCAGTAACTTCACTTGAATATACCCAGGGCGCGGCACATCAATATGGACTGATCACCAATTACCAGCGGAACGGCTGGTATTACGTAAAATATGAGATGGCGGAGTGGAATCTGTGGGGAAGCCCGACACTCGGCCTTGATCTGCCGGTGTCTTCGAATGGAGCTGTCACACTGAACAGAAATCTGCATTCAGTTAATGATGTGTTAAGAATCACAGTTCGTGACGGGAATATTGATCCTGAGCTTGAAGCTTTTGTCACCATAGTGACATCATCGGGCGATCTGGAGGTAGTTGATTTGCAGGCAACCGATTCCAGCAGCGTGTTTGAAGGTAAGATATATCTGGCGGAAAGCCAGCCGGTTTCAGGTAACAACAGACTTGATGTCACTCATGGCGACACCATCACCGTGTATTATATCGATGCGGACGATGGCAAAGGCGGCACAGACGTTATCAAATCTGTGACTTCTGTTGTTGATGGTCAAAAACCGGAGATTCAAAATATTCGGTTCGGACGCATTACATCGAGTACTGCCGAGGTTATCTGGGAGACGTCCAAACCGGCAACTTCCGCCATTCATTTTGGTATTGATGCCATGGACCGAAAAGAAACCAATCAGATACCGGATACATTGCATTCTGTAACTTTGACCGAGCTTGAACCTTGCACGTATTACTATTTCGTCATCAAAGCAACAGATGCCGCCGGCAATCATTCGGTAGCTGACAATAATGGCCGGTATTACCGATTCAATACACATGACGCAGAAGTATTTTATTTTGAGCCGTTAAATACCGACCCCGGATGGACAACCCAGCATCTTTGGGCATTCGGTCAGCCAACCGGTGAAGGCGGCGAGTTCGGGCATCCGAATCCAACCTCCGGATATACCGGACAAAATGTTTACGGGTATAACCTTTTTGGAGATTATGAAAACAACTCGCCCCCATACAGTCTGACATCACTGCCCATCAACTGCAGCAATGCCACCGACGTGACCTTGCAGTTCCGGCGCTGGCTGAACGTTGACAGAAACATGAATGACAAGGCCTCCGTACAAGTATCCATTGATGGCGTCAATTTCCATACAATTTGGGAAAATCCGGATATTGAAACAACTGATGATGAGTGGATTTTTCAGGAGTTTGACATCAGCCATATAGCGGATAATCAACCGGCTGTCTGGCTGCGATGGGTCATGGGTGAAACGGATGGAAACAGACGATACAGCGGCTGGAATATTGACGACATTGCGCTGACACGATCCGTACCATGCAGTCTGCCAACACCTGCGCCCAAAGCGACCGCGACACCGGCCCCAGCAGATCTGCCTTCCACCGGTGTTCATCTGTCAATGGCTAATCATCATCTGACTCCAGGCGATGAGTTTGATCTTGTCATGCGGTTAAGAAATGGATTGGCCACACCATTGACCGTCGATATATACTTGGCTCTGGAATTACACGGGTCGTTCTGGTTCTGGCCAACATGGGTCAGTCTGGATGAAGGAATTGCGTTTGTGCCCGATGTCACTCTGCCACCCGCATCCGATTTTTCTGCCAGTATCCTGCAGTTTATATGGCCGGATGTCACAGGACCAGTACATGGATTGTTTTTCTACGGTCTGATGATGAATTCTGCAACAATGGAACTGGCCGGCGATCTCGGCTTGGTCTGCTGGGAGTTCCTGTAATCAGATAGTTCTGAAAAGTACATATTTCATGTCGTGCCTGGCAAGTCGGTAAAGAAAACACTTGATTACTTGCACAACCTCGAATAGCCTCTGCAAAGACTTCGGCAGGGGTGCCCGAATACACATATTTTTCACATACCAGGAGAATGGATAAACAATGACTGATTCAAACGTTAATTACACTATTAATCTTAATGAACCGAAAACACATTACATCAAAGTTGATATCGAAATTCCTTCAGCGCCAGCAGAAGCTATTGACCTGAAGCTACCGACATGGTTGCCGGGAGCATATAAACTTGGTGAGTTTTCAGCTAATATTGAACAATTCAAAGCCACCAATGGTGAGGTTGAACCTGTCAAATGGAGAAAAATCGATAAACTGACATGGCAAGTATCGGCCAAACCGGGACAAAAGGTCAGAATTTCATACAATGTCTATGCGTTTCAATTGGCTGACGATGCCAGTTATTTGTGTGATGATTTTGCCATTGTCAATCCGGGAACCGTCTGCCTGGCTGTTATTCCATTTATGGAATCGCCCTGCACTCTGAAAGTGATGTTGCCCGAGCAATGGAAACGTATTAGCACCGGAATGCCGCAGAAAAACGATTCCATGAGCACGTTTCTGGCCAAAGACTATCACCAGTTGATGGATTGCCCGATGCTGATCGGGAATCATCTGCATCATACATTTGAGGTTAACGGTATCCCGCATGAAGTGGCAATTGAGGGAAAAGGGAATATTGATGTTGATGAATTTCTGAAAGATCTGGAGAGAATTACTGAATCAGAAATCGAGATGATGCAGCATGTGCCGTATGACAGATATGTCTATCTGTTGCTGATAACCGATCGGGATGCGGGACTGGAACATTGTAATTCAACATTGATATTTGAGCGCCGCGACAGTTTTAAACCACGAAAAAAATACACAACCATGATTAGTATATTTTCACATGAATTGTATCATGCATGGAATGTGAAAGCGCTCCGCCCGCGCGAACTTGTCAATCCGGACTATTTTACTGAAACCTATACCGATCTGTTATGGGTATCCGAAGGTTTTACCAATTATTATCACTTTTTGTTTTTATTACGTCCGGGAGTTATGAACCTGAAAGAATACATCGAGTCAGTTGCATTCCAGGTCACAAGATACAGACGTTTTCCGGGTTATGAATATCAGAGCACCGCAGAGGCGTCTTTTGATGCATGGATCAAGTATTACCGTATGAACGAAAATTCACCCAACTCAACAATTTCATATTATCTTAAAGGGTCGATTATCGCTTTTTTCCTTGACCTTGAAATTATGGAAGCAACCAATGGTGAAAAACGACTTGATGATATGATGCGGGATTTGTATCAGGAACACTATGTGAAAAAATTTGACGGTTTTACATATTCGGATGTTGTGAAAACCGCTGAAAAATATGTTGGACGAAACTGTGAAGATTTTTTCCGCAAGTATGTTTACGGAACAACCGACATGCCTTTTGAAGAGTATTTTCTGAAAGTTGGTCTGGATCTGAAAACTCCGGCTCCTGACGATGAGGATATGAAAAAAGGCAATTTGGGGTTGCGATTGCGAATGAAAGAGCACAGACCTTATGTGTGGATAGTGCGCCGAAACAGTGCCGCTCAAAAAGCCGGTATTCAGCCGAATGATGAGATTGTTGCCCTGGACGGTCTGCGGGTGTTCAGTAGTGATGACGTCGTCAAACAACTCGGCTTCAAGAATCCGGACGATACGGTTGAGGTGACACTGGCAAGAAATGAAGAATTGAAAACTGTCACAGCAAAACTGGCAGCGCCGACACCGGTAAAATACACAGCGTCACCGGTAAAGGAACCGACACAAAAACAAAAAGAACTGTTCAGATTGTGGACCGGACATGAGTTGGATGAACTGAAAGATAAAAGGGCATAGGGCATAGGACGTAAGGCTTAAGGGTTGCATTTATTGATTTAAAGTTGGATTATTTCACGGCAGAACGCGTGTTTTTGATTTGGATCAAAAGGATCGATAAATGAAATCAAACGGGAAAAATTTCGGAAAATCAAAAGGATTTTTAGTGTGGTGTCTGGCAGTTGTGCTCTCATTGTCTTCTGCGATTTTTCAGCGTGTTACCGGACCAACTCATCCATTACGAGGATCATATCAAATCGGCGATCAGGTTTTTCGCTATCGTTTAAGACGCAATCCGGTGACAACAGCGCCATTGACGGTTCGGCTTTCAGGACCCGATACGCATCAGGCACATTTGATCTGGCGCGAATACCCAACAGAACGTCCATGGCAAACTGTTAACATGCCGTATTCGGATGGTGTATTTGAAGCCGAAATTCCAGTTCAGCCAGCCGCAGGCAAAGTGGAGTTTCATATTCAGCTTCTATCTGATTCCCATCCTGTTCTGCGGATTCCGCAAACCGGTCAAAATGTAATTGCCAGATACAAGGATGATGTTCCGGGCTGGGCCCTTATTCCGCATATAATCTTCATGTTTGCCGTGATGCTGGCTTCCAACCGGCTGGGACTCGGCATACTGTTCGGCGAACGTACCAGACCCCGCATGATTGTGTTCATCTTCGCCAGTCTGGTAATCGGCGCCCTTGTATTTGGCCCGATCGTTCAAAACTATGCTTTTGGGGCTTACTGGACCGGATGGCCGCTGGGAACAGACCTGACAGATAATAAAAGCGCTATAGCTGTTCTGGCATGGCTGATACCCTTTGTGTTTGTGTTACGAAAAAAACCATGCCGCAAATCAGTGTTTGCAGCATTCCTGATCACTCTTATAGTATATTTTATTCCTCATAGTCTACTGGGATCGGAATATGACTATTACAAGAATGATTCTGTGAATAACCGTCCTGAATATACAAGATTAATTAATCAATAGATTAAAATTTGTTAACTTGTTACAAAAATTGGATCAGCACAACTATTCACTCCACCCGAATTCCAACTCGCCGATCTCACCCAAAATATGTTGCCGATCCGTCGTCGTCATCGCTGCAAGCCAGCGCACCGAATCCGCAACGCCGCAATCGGAGGGCCATATAAAATCCGGTATGATCTCGATAGAAAGCGTTCCGGGTTCCAGAATTTCAATCAGATAACTGTCTGGTTCGTCCGTAAACGATGGCCCAAAAAAATATTCACCGTAAATGTCCAGCAAAACATAAACCGGAACGGACTCAATAGGATCATTCGACGCATTGGTCAGCTCAATGTCCACTCGACACAGATCGCCCGGGAAAAACAGGGTTGAGGGCATGGTAATCGTTGTGCCTGTCGGAGGAGATTCCGGTTCGTTAACAATAATATGACTCACCCCGCCCCGGGCTCCAACCAGAATATTGCCATTGTTATCAAATGCCAGAGAATATACTTCATGGCCTGCCAGACCATCCAGAGAAGTAATCGAATGAAATATTCCATCATCGAAGATATTGATTCCATGTCCGGTTGCTATCCAGATGCTGTCAGTTTGATCAATCAAAATATTCCTGATTCGATAGTGATTCAACTGGTCAGGACCGGGAAAATAATTCTTGAAATGATGATCTTTAAAATGTGACAATCCTCTGCAAGCGCCAATCCATAATGAATCATCAGATGCCTGAGCGGTAATGTCGTACACTCGATGGTAAACCAGACCGTCGGATTGATTATAGTGATCCAGAAATTGACCGTCATACCAACTGATAATCCCTTCATCCATAGCAAACCAGAACACTCCGTGGCTGTCCTGTTCGACCGCATAGGTGATGTTGATCGGCAGACCGTCACTTTCATCTATGACCGACCATGTTGAATTGTCATAAATTGCAATACCACCACCCCAGGTGGCAAACCATTTGGTGTTATCATTATCAACAAATCCGCTGAAGACCGAATTAACAGGCAATCCATAATCCTTGTGATAACGAGTCCAGTGACCATTATGAAACGAGTAAACACCTTTATCGAAAGTTGAAAACCACACGGTGTCATCATGATCAATTACAATGTGACGCACCTGAGCTGTCCCGGCTCCTTCGTCAGATGTATCGACCCACCACTCATAACCGTTATACCAGCCAACACCCATTCCATCTGTTCCGAACCAGGTTTTCCCATTATGAAACGCAACCGCTCTGACATCGCTGCCGGGAAGCGGATCACCGGTGGAATAAACTGTCTCAAGAACATTGTTTTCCAGCACATAGATGCCTTTACCGTAAACTCCATAATAAATGTAATCGTTGTTACCAGAGCGAATTGTTCGAATATCCAGGTTATCCAAAACATCGATTTCATTGAATGTTCCGGAATCAAACACGGCCGCTCCAGCATCGGTGCCGACATGTAAAGCTCCGATATGATCCAGATGAAGACATTGAATCAAGTTACCGGGCAAACCGTCGTCAATAGTAAAAACTGTTATCAGGTTATCGGTGATGTTTGCCAGACCCATGCGGGTGCCAACCCAGACGGTTTCATTGTTATGAGCGATTGCGGTGATAAAATTCTCAGGCAAACCATTTTGCGTGTCATAGATTTCTGTCACGCTCAAACCGGTCACACGGTTCAATCCGTTTACGGTACCAATCCATGCTCCGTTTTCGTCAGAGCTGATCGCATGAATTTTATTATGTGATAAACCGTCTGATGTGCTTAAAAATGTCCATTCACCATTGGCGCGAATGCCCAATCCATTGCCGAAAGCAGCTCCAAATGAGGCCCACAGACGATCGAACGGGTCTGTGTCCAATGCAAGAATTTCATTATATGGCAAATTGTCAGTTTGAGCTGTCCAGTAATCCCATTGATGATTATCAGGATACGCGATACCGGATGATTGAGAGCCGAAATAGAAGGTGTCATGGCTGTCACGGGTTGCAGACAGATGCCAGTTGTCATGCAGGCCGTCTATAGTTGTGTGCTTTTCAAAGGTGTGATTCAGCAGATTCCATTGAACAAGGCCGCCGTGTGTAGCGCTCCATAAATAAGTGCCATCAGTTGAAATCTGAATATCAATAACAGTATCGGCATTCGTCCAACTGTCAAGCGCCAGATATCCGTCGTACCCGGAAACGGAAACGATTGATGAAAACACTGCAAAAACGAATAACATGTGATGTGTGAATCTGAGTCGCATTTTTTTCTCCCCGGTTGCCGTAAATAAAAACAGTTTCACAGAAACTCGGCAATAAGGTGTCCGGATACAGCATTATTCGTGCATGGAGATTAAACAGTTTTTCGGAAGTGTGATTAAAGAACGATCAAATCAGTCATGCACCATCAGGTATGGCCAAAGATCGGATTCAAATCCGCGTGTGTCGCGTGCTCGCAGTTCCAGCGTATAATCGCCGGGAATCATCTGATGCGGGGCAATATAAAACGTTAATCCGTATAATGAGTTGCCGGCTCCATAATCAGAACTCATCCCGTCATCTTTCAAAAAAACACCGGTTGGACGTCCTTCAAAATAAATTTCAACGGATTCCACTGCATCGTCCGGGGAATACACCCAGGCCAGCATTCGAAAATAGCCGCCATACAACCAGCTTACATCGGTATCCATATAGCCAGCCATAGCTATGACCGGACCATAGCTGACGCTGCCTGACCATTTTTGACGATTAAATGTGTCAATCAATGTCCAGGAAGGCACTTTCTCAGGAGGGTCAGGCATCCAGTAATCCAGATCAGCGAAAATGGTCTGATTCAGATCATCCTCAATGAAAAACATTTCATACAATTCGCTGTTTTCCGACTCAAACCCCTTTGTAATACCCATAGTAGCTGAAAATACAATAACCACAGTAAGCGCGGTCAGAAATTCTGACACCCAAAAACATTTAGAAGTGTCAAATAATGTCTTCAATATGATATTCGTGTAATCACATTTGCTATTCACTGCAAAAACTCCCTGTTTAAAGATGATAAACAGTATCGCCTGATGTTGTGCAACACGTCTTTAAAATCATCACGGTACATTAAGTTAACTGTTATCTTTAGAAACCGTTGTCAAAGAACAAAACCAATAGACATTTTAATGAAATCTGATTTATTGATCAACTTTAATGATGCCGGGAGATGTTTGAAAAGGTTCAATTACACTAATATGACGGTATCCGAACACTGCACATTCTTGTCGTGCTCATCAATTCGGCTACAATCTGAAACTAATACTGAAAATTTAAACCGGATTGCGGTGCTCGTAATCGAAAAAAACGAAGGTAGAGCAGGTTGTTCCACCATCGAAAATTTACGTTGTTAAGGTTGTAAAAATGGTATAATTATACTTAGAAACAATCGTTTACAAGAATGATTGCGCACGCGAGCACGATGAGTCATGTGCAAACACCTTTTCGGACAGGGTCAATCTAAAAGATGTTCATTATGTGGTCAAATTTACATAAGTGACTCAGGCCGCGACTTAAAAGACCGAATTGTGGCCATTGTTTCTTGACTGTTACGTCGCTGATCATTATACAATATGGATCAGAATATTGTCATATTTTGATAGATCATTTTGGGCTTGACATTCAGAGGGGGGATAAGGTGATGAAATCACCAAACAGTTCATTGAATATTTTTAGAAGCAAAAAACTCAAATTTAGTCTGATGAAGGAGAGCAGATTCAGCTCATCAGGAAAATTCCTGATGACTTCTGTTGTTCTATTCACTTTTTTGACACTGTTAACGCAGTCTTATGTAAACGCTCAGGCGCCAACGGTCAATGGATTGTTTTATGCTCCAACTGACAACGGCGTGCTTGATCCTGTCAACGGTATTCCGGACAGCCAGCGATATCCATCCACGCCGTACGCGATTTCAGTGGGCGGAAGCAACGTGTATTTAACTCTGATTAACGGAACTTTGCATGTGGCTCTGGTGGTGGACCGTACAGTCAACGACAACATGTTTGATACCGGGCCCGGAGGTCAGCAGCTTTACATGAACAGCGGCGGCTGGGACTCACACCGAACCGCAAGGCGGCTGATTGATTCGGAGTATGCCGAATTCACTTTGATTGTGGGCGATGGCGCCAATCAGCAAACTTTTAACTGGCTGCAGGGATATGCAGGGCAACCCGGAGTCCAACCGGCGAACTCGGACAAAACCAATGCGACATGGATATCCGATACGACTGTCAGCGGTGGCATGGGAACTCCGCCCCCGGGACTGATTTCTGCCAGTTCCTTAATGTGGAATATGAACAATTACGCAACTCGCCTGGCAAACAACGACAGTTTATGGACTATGCCGGGCGCTGATGATGATCCGAACACATGGAAGTCACCTTTTAATCCTGCTGCGCCAAACGATGTTACCCAGGTTGACGGGTATCCCCCTACCGGACCAATCACCTGGAGCGCTACCTATGAATGGGAATGGCCCATGATCTACGAATGGTCGGTAGACATGACGCAGTTTGGCGCGTCTCCAACGTTTGTTGTCATGGGCTCATCGCATCATTCACCGGCCAAAACCGGTGACGAAGACGATGATTTTCCGGATCAGGATCCGGATGATCCGCCGCCGCCCCTGATGGATTTCGGTGATTTGCCTGATTGGCCGGACGGCGAGTTGCCCGATTGGTACGATCAGTGGGAGGGACCTCGCTATCCGACTCTGCTGGAAAACGACGGCGCCCGTCATATCATCGATGTCAACGGTGCGCTTCTGGGATCAAGTCTGGACAGCGAACTCGACGGACAACCTCATCCTGAGGCCCTGGGTGATGATCTAAGTGGAATTGATGATGAAGATGGCGTCTCACTGTTAACAGCGCTTATTCCGGGTTCAACGGCTGTGATAGAAGTTGTTGCCGGTACTCCCGGATATTTGAGTGTGTTTTTCGACTGGAACGGTGACGGTACGCTTGATCCGCTTGTTCTGGTGTCTTCTGATGGGCCGGCCCCTGTCACACCGGGTGTTTTAGGGGACACACATTTATCGTTGAGCGGCACGTATGATTTTACGATCAATGTGCCTGTTGATGCTGTTGAACGAGTTCCCGCACGATTCCGATATACAAATGAAGCCAATCAGGGCGGTAACAGTCCTTTGGGACTGGCTTTATCCGGTGAGGTTGAAGATTATATTTTTGATGTGACATTGGCCACGCCGACACCAACTCCGACAGATACGCCGATACCAACAGATACCCCAACGCCGACTCCGACAGACACGCCGGTGCCAACAGATACTCCAACACCAACTCCGACAGATACGCCGATACCAACAGATACCCCAACGCCGACTCCGACGGACACGCCGGTGCCAACAGATACACCAACACCTACGCCCACGAATACGCCAACACCTGTTCCAACGGACATTCCAATAATTGATAAATCCGATGCAGAGATTGTTGTTGATCAGGGCGTAATCGGGGAGTTTGATCCGGGTGATATAGTTGAATACACGGTCACCATCGAAAATCAAACGTTGGAACCGCTGTTGATTGATGTTACGGATACCTTGCCTGCCGGTTTGGGCAATTTAT
>PWNJ01000139.1 GCA_003558985.1 candidate division CSSED10-310 bacterium | reverse complement strand
TGTGGGGAATGGCATGAGCGTCCACGGCAATTGCTACCCGTTTCGGAACGCCGCAGATGGTTATCTCTTCCTGATTATCAATCCATGGAAAGTAGTCCATTAATGCTGGCTCACCATAAAGCGGTCGGCCGCCGACAACTGTCAACAACACATCTGCCGGTTCAGCCAGCAGCAACTCATCATAGGGTTGCGCCGGATTTCCCGGAATAGCCATAAGACTTGCACGATAGCCGACGTCAATTGTTCCGACAAGGTTTTCCATACCAATTGCATAAGCGGCATTACAGGTAACCATTTCCGCCAAATCCTGAGGTGTCAGGATTCCATCGTAATAGTCGCGATTAATCTGATCGGCAAATTTCATTTCTGCCAGCATATTGTGAGTTCCGGATTCTGTCCAGTCCGGCGCAAGAGCAACATTGACTCCCGCAGCCATAGCTCCGGGAACATCCGCAACACCGTTATACAGTACCCAGTTACTGTAGGGTGCCCAAATCAGATGAGCATTGGCGTCAGTCATCAGAGCCCATTCTTCCTCACTGCAAGCCAGTCCATGTATGATTGATGTGCGCCAGTCCAGCATGCCCCATGATTGCCATGTATAAAATTCCTGAAGAGCGTTGTCGTTGATACCCTCACAAAGATGAAGAATAAACCGGCTCCAGTAGAATTGATCCCTTTTGTTGTTAATCCAGTCATTCATGTGATTCATCGGAAATGTTGATGAAAATGACCGGCCGGGATATCGTTCAACATTGTCTATGATCATTCCCTGACGAGCGAAATAGTCATTGCTGTGTCCATTGCAGTTTCTTCCCTGAATCATTGTGCAACCGGCAATAAGCTGTCTGGTTTCGGCCAGTTTCCATATCTCCGGATAGCGGTCATCCGAAGATCCTTTAAAGCGAATGGCGTTATACTGATCATAAAAATCACTGTATGTGCTATGTCGCTGCCATTCATATCGTTCTTCAAACGTATGAGGAAACGGTATATCATCCAGCACATTAAACGATGGATGATTGTGTGAATCTATCAATCCGGGAAAGATCAATCCACCCACATCGACGATCTCAAGATCAGTGGGGGGACTGCTGTGAATGGCGATAATCGTATCGCCCAGAATTTCAATGTAATGACGCTCAAAAACTTCCCGGGCATCATTCATTGTGACAATGTCGCCCAGCAGGCAATAATGAGGAATCGGTTCACCCTGAACATCAAGAGTGAATCGCGGTTCAAGCTTGAATTCACCAAAATTGTAATTAACAACTCCGGTTATGGAGGTCAACACATCTCCCTCTTGGGGAAAATAATTATAATCAATAGTATCATCCACGATCATTGTGCTGATACCATCGGTAATCGTCCATTGCCCATACCCGTCAAGACTGGCAACAGTCATGGTATCTTCAATTGCAATCAAAACCGATTCATACGCTTCCACAGCATACTCACTCATATCAAGTACAGTCGGAATGACCGGATTGTCGTTTGACAGGATTTCCGAATACGTTACATTCACGATCTGAGTCATATTGTAATACTCGGTAACCGTGCCAGTTAACCGGACTTCATCGCCAATTTGCGGTCCGATACGCAGATCGTTGTAAACCATGACTGCGTTCCATGCGCCGGGAGCGTCCGCGACGAAATACGCATTATGATATGCGGCCGTGACGATTCCCTGAATAGTGACAACTTGACCTTTATACGGGGAATCTCCAGATGGATCCTCTGTAAACTGAATATCGTATATTGGTATTGTGGCGATTGGTGTGGGTGTCGGTGTGGGACCGGTAGGACTCGGCGTGGGTGTGATCGTTGGCCCGGGTGTAAAGGTGGGACCCTGTGTCGGGGTGGGGCCGGACAAGTCGAAAAATGCCGCTTCATCCGCAAAACCGCCAAATGTATTATCAGCGTAGCAACGGATTCGACATCGAGCATAAGCCGCTTCGTCTGGTGCTGTGATTTCGCCGGTCGTAACAAGCTCCCATGCATTCGTAATGGTATTGGTTTGTGTATTTTCACTATCGATAAACTTAACATCGGCGTCATACCAGCTCACCAGCATTCCAACGCCCTGAAAACCGGTACCGGAAACGGAATACAAATAGACCTGAAACGTATAGGTCATTCCGGGAGTAACCGGAATATCCTGAAAAATTCCTTTGTTTTCTGCTGATGTTGCTTCCAGGCCAACGCTGTATGAGCCGGAATAAACCGGTGATGTTTCCTGCGTGATATTAACAGCGCTTTCCTTTTCCCAGTGATCGGGAAGGCCTGCAGTCCAGTCTTCAAAATTGTTATTAATAAGCAGATTCTGAGCATGTCCGCTACAAACAAACAGTAAAAAACAAACCAAACACAAAACAGTTTTACGCATTTTTCATTCTCCTTTTCAAACGGACAAACCCGTTACTATGCTTATTATAATCTCTTCTTTCAGAAAACAAGTAATTCACTCTTTTCTGATATAAATATAACGGGTTTCAAACTTAAATGGGAATTATTTATTTTGTGAATTCAAACAAAAATGGCGCTGTGCGTTTTAACTGAGTCCAGCCGGTTTTCAGATTATATAAACCTTGTTGATCCAGGTGGTTGCCAATAAGTTGTGTTAAAAAACAAATCCGGCGCCATCGGGCTTTCTGGCCTTCCGGTGATATTTCAAGTGAAAGAATCGCTTTCACGTGTTTTAAAAAACCGTCTGGAAGACTTTCCAGAAGGTTCAATTCCTGATCCAGTCTGTGGCTGAACGTAAAGTAGCTGTTATTAGAAATAAAAATGATTTCGTAGATCGTTTTTATAAGAGCTATAAGTTCATGATGTATGTAGAACAGGCTTTCGGAGGGATCGACAGTTTTCATAACGTCAAGGCCATAGGCAATTTCCGAGAACATCACCGGAACGATCTTTTTTTTGTATTCAGGTGGTAATGGGGAGATAATATTCTTCCATGCGTGCAATTGATTTTTGGTATCCCACAAAATTCTGCTATCGTGAAGAATACTGACGATAACCGAATCTTCAAGGCGGCGGTTTTTCAGAACGCTTGATACCCGTTCGCATACCAGATCTTCTGGAATATGCCATACGCTGACTTTGATGTTGTTTACAAAAAGTGAATCAGATGGAATCGGCATGTCACGACACGCCGACGGCGTACCAGAATCGGCCAGCTCTGCAAGGATTTGTGCTCGTGAGCTTTGTGTGGCAAGTTCCGATTCTATGACCATCAGGTTTATGTCAGACTCATCAGTTGCAGTCCCTTTGGCTCGCGAGCCAAAAAGGGCAATTGCCCAGGCGCCGGGCAATTTTTTGTAAACATCTCTGACTTTATCGATAGTTTCACTCGAATTCATATACATTATCCGCAATCTTTCAAATAATCAGCCATTCACCAGCGAAATACATAACAGAATGAACTATCAATGGCAATGACTTTAAACCGATAGCGGATCAGGGTTGGTTATTATCTATTGAAATATCCAGTTCCCCTTCAACAACATCTATGTAAACAGTAGCCCCTTCAAACACATCGCCTGAAATTAGTGCTCGTCCAACCCGTGTTTCCAATTCCCGCTGAATAAATCGTTTCAATGGACGAGCGCCATATACCGGATCAAACCCCTGTTTGGCAATATATGATTTTGCTTCATCTGACATGTTGATTGAAACATGTCTGTCAGCCAGTCGTTTTTTCAGATTGTTCATCAACAGTACGACGATTTGTTCAATTTCCTTCAAGGTCAACGCTTTGAAAATGACAATATCATCTACCCGGTTCAAAAACTCAGGCCGGAAATGCTGACGGAGTTCGCTTAAAATGCTGTTTTGTGCTGTTTGGGACACATCCCCGTTGGCAAGCGTTTCTTCCAGCAGATATTGCGAGCCAATATTGCTGGTCATAATGATAACCGTATTCTTGAAATCAACTGTTCTGCCATGGCTATCGGTCACGCGACCGTCATCCAGAATTTGAAGCAATACATTGAATACATCATGATGTGCTTTTTCGATTTCATCGAACAAGATTACTGAGTATGGTTTTCTTCGTACCGCCTCTGTCAATTGGCCACCTTGTTCAAACCCGACATATCCCGGAGGAGCTCCAATCATTCTGGATACCGAATGTTTTTCCATGTATTCAGACATGTCAATTCTGATCATATTTTCTTCCGCGTCAAACAGCGCTTCGGTCAGCGCTCTGGCCAATTCTGTTTTTCCAACACCTGTCGGGCCCAGAAAAATAAATGATCCGATTGGTTTTTTGGGGTCCTTGATACCGGACCGGGCACGAATGACAGCATCTGCGACACGTTGAACAGCTTCATCCTGTCCGACAACCCGTTGATGCAAAACCTGATCGAGCTTAAGCAGTTTGGCGCGTTCGCTTTCAATCAGGCGAGTAACTGGAATACCGGTCCAGCGAGACACGATATCGGCGATTTCATCGTCTGTTACAGCCTCACGTAAAAGTTTATCACCTGTATCTTTCTGAGCAAGCTTTTGTTCCTTTTCATGTAACTGCTGCTCAATCGCCGGCAGTTTTCCATGTTTTAACTCTGCTGCCCGATTCAAATTATAATCACGTTCGGCTACTTCAATTTCTTGCCGTATCGATTCAATTTCTTTTCTCAAATTCTGGATTTCTGATATATCTTTCTTTTCTGATTCCCAACGTGACAGCATTTCAGACTGTTCCATTTTCAGATCGGCCAATTCACGGTTAATTGCCTGACAGCGTTCTTTAACGCTCTTATCTTTTTCCTTTTTTAACGCGGCCGCTTCAATTTCAAGCTGCATAATTCGTCTGGTTACAGCATCAAGAGCTGACGGCATTGAATCAATTTCGGTTCGAATCATTGCGCAAGCTTCATCCACAAGGTCAATGGCCTTATCAGGTAAAAACCTGTCGGAAATATAACGGTTTGAAAGGATTGCGGCCGATACCAGTGCATTGTCTGTAATATTGACACCGTGATGTACCTCAAAACGCTCCTTGAGACCTCTTAAAATGCTTATTGTATCTTCGACGTTTGGTTCGGTGACCAGAACGGGTTGAAAACGTCTTTCCAAAGCCGCGTCTTTTTCTACGTGTTGTCGATATTCATCAAGAGTCGTTGCGCCTATGCAATGAAGCTCACCCCGTGCAAGCATTGGTTTCAGCATATTGCCAGCATCCATTGAACCTTCAGCTTTGCCAGCTCCCACGATCGTATGCATTTCATCAATAAAAAGAAGAATGCGACCTTCGCTTTCACGAATTTCCTGCAATACAGATTTTAAACGTTCCTCAAATTCACCACGAAACTTTGCTCCAGCAATCAGTGAGCCCATATCCAGCGAAAAGACAGTTTTATCCTTCAAGCCATCCGGTACATCGCCGCGTACAATTCTATGTGCCAGACCCTCCACAATAGCTGTTTTACCAACTCCGGGTTCGCCGATTAGAACAGGATTGTTTTTGGTTTTTCTGGACAAGATCCGTATGACACGACGAATTTCATCATCCCGGCCAATAACCGGATCAAGTTTGCCTGAACGGGCTGCCTGAACCAGATCGCGCCCATAACGTTCCAATGCTTCATATGTGCTTTCCGGATTGTCACTCACCACACGCTGGTGTCCTCTGACTCCAGTTAATGCTGACAGAAAGCGTTCGCGAGTTATACCGAATGTGTTGAACACATTCTCAAGAGGCGACTCATGTGATTTTTCAATCAAAGCCAGCATCAGGTGTTCAACGGAAATATACTCATCTTTTAATGTTTTGGCCTCAGACTCTGCCTGAACCAGTATTTCGTTCAATCGTTGTGTAATATAAACCTTGCCGGGCTCAATGCCGGGACCGGATACACGGGGTCGTTTACCAAGCAGTTCTTCAACCAGATCTGTAACTCCCGCCGGGTCAATATCCATTTTTTGAAACAGACGTTTTATCAAGCCGTCTTCTGCCTTAATCAACACGTAGAACAAGTGTTCAGAATCAATTTCATGATGACCGTTGCTTATGGCGTAAGATTGAGCTTGCTGTAATGCTTCCTGTGATTTTTGTGTTAATCTGTTCATGTTCATTATAAAAATACCTCCAATCAAACTACCTGTTTTTTTAATCAAGATTCATGCCAGATGTAAACCCTATTATAACAGACATTTTTGAATACATTAACATTAACAGAGTGTTTCAGGCAACGCTGCTGCAACGCCGCTGCGACACGGACAGAGCTTTCGAAGTTGATTTATTTGGTCAGAATTTGATTTTGGTGGCCTTTATCAGGAAAATATATAGGGATTTTCTTGCTAATGAATCTGGAGAGAACATGCGATTTAAACTATTTTTATCAGTTACAATATTTTTAATCGGGATATTACCCTGCGCTGCCTCTGTCAGGTGTGATCTTTGTCAGAAGGCAATGAGCAGAGAGTATTTTGTGTTTCAAAGTAATTCCACTGAAATGACTGTATGCGAAGATTGTAAGAATACGACTGGGAGATGTTATTCTTGCGGTATGCCGACAGCCGGGACCCGGGAAGGGGATCGCGATGTAATATGCAGGTCATGTTCAAGGACTGCTGCCCGTTGCGACGCCTGCGGTAATGTATTAACAAGAGTTTATTTTAAAAACAGTCATGGAAACACATTTTGTTCAGGTTGCAATGAATCGGCAGACCGCTGTTCTTTATGCCGATCCATACTTCTTCCGGGAAAGTGGTTACATGATTCAGGCCGACAGGTTTGTCACACATGTCATGATGATACGCCCAGATGTACCGGTTGTCATGATTACATTTCCGGGCGATACAGTGTTTTTAAAGGATTTGAAGGACAGTTTTGCATGACTTGTGTTGAACAGACAGACTCCTGTATTTCCTGTCTGCGTCCGACTGGTGATCGGCCTGTCAGAATGAACAATGGCAATTCATTGTGCCGGGAATGTGCCGCAACAGCCGTCAGTACTAAAACCGGTTTACGTAATGTAATAAACCAGGTTTCGCGTTATCTGGAACGCGATATGTTGATGAATATTAATACGAAGATCAATTTCGAGTTGGTTGATGATCTTGGTAAACCGATTCGATCGGATCACTATCGCGAATCCGGTCGTTTTATTCGTAGGGGTAACGATTTTACAATTCAGATATTGCGGGGTTTGTCGCAACCAATATGTATTGAAACGGTTGCCCATGAACTGGCTCATGCCTGGCAGGCAGAAAATGCACCTTATTTATCTGGAGATGAATTGATTGAAGGTTTTGCACAATGGGTTGCGGGCAGGGTATTGACTGGAATGGGTTATTCGGATCTGGTAGTTCGACTACATTACCGCGATGATGTGTATGGTCGCGGTTACAATCGGTTGATGAATATGGAGCAGCGGCTTGGTTTTGCTGGTGTATTTCGCGAAATAAAACGGCTTGGAAAAGCGCCGTAGGTATTAATCAAAACGGATTATTGTGTTGTAAAACCTTGATTAAAGGGGGCTTTAAACTGATGAAACTGATATCAATATTGGCTTTATTCGCGTTGTCGTCAACCGGGGCATCTGTTTTGCAAAAAGGTGATCCTGCACCCGATTTCACTTTACCTGATGCCGATGGTAAAACTCATACGTTATCTGATTACCGGGGAAACATTGTTGTTTTGTATTTTTATCCCAAAAACAATACTCCTGGCTGCACAAAACAAGGTTGTTCAATACGAGACGGGTTTGCAGACCTGCGCGAACGAGGTGTTGTTGTTTTTGGCATCAGTTATGACACTCCTGAATCCCACAGAAAGTTTGCAGATAAACATGGATTCCAGTTTACACTTCTTTCGGATACACAGAAAACCGTAGCTAAAGCATATAATGCTCATGGTAAAGTCTTCCCAAGACGTATGACATATATCATTGATCCGGAAGGTATGATAATGGAAATTATTGACCAGGTTGACACAGCCGGACACGCTGAACAGATTCTGTCATATCTTCCAAAGACAGATTAGCCAATTATTCCAGGACTGTTTGAGTGGTTAGCCTGATTTTCGTTTCTTTGATGCTTGCCTGGCCTTCAGTTTTGCAGCAATAAAATCCTTGTGGTCTATATGCATTAAACGGGCCAGTTTGTGCGCAAGGAAATCCTCGTGTTTGTCCAACCTGCCGTCTGTGTAAATGATTTGCCAGACATATTCAATCAGCCGGGATTTTTGATCCTTTGAACAGTTTTTGTTTATGATTTGAGTAAACTGGTGTAGATCAATGGCTTTTTTACGAGCTGTCTCTGCAGCGTCAAGCAAAGTATTGGTATCATCATCACTCAGTTTAAATTGCTTTTGCAAAATACAGGTAATTCCGGCCAGTTCTTCGTTTGAAATATCTTTGTCAGTTGCAGCGGTTTCCAAAAGAATAACTGATGCGGCCATTTCCAGACTGTGCAGTTTTTTAAGATTATCGTCCGAATCATCGGAGGTGTTTAAAAGATCATTCAAAAGCTGTTGAAAAAATCGTTTCATTGTTTTTTATCGGGTTGCATGGAAAATCGTTCCCAGCAATTAAGACATATTGATTCTGAAGCAGGTTTGTTTTCAAGCATTTCTGAACGGATTTTCCGCAAAGCCGCTCCTTTTCGCCAGATAATGATATCGTTATAAAAATTTCCAAACCGGTTATGGGGAGGAATAACACAACATGGTGACACATTTCCAGCCCCGTCTGTGGCCAGTATTTTAAATGGATGAACACAACTGGTGGTTGTGTTGTTTTTGTCAGTTTGGGCAGTGAGTAGTGGGGGAATAAACGTTATATCATCAGGTGTTTTTAAAGATTGCAGGAAATTTCTGTTCTCTGGTGTATCCCATAAAACACTTTCACCTGCAGTTACTGATGAACATTCATAGGACAATACACTTTGGCAAAATACTGTGTCAGCGCTTACAGAACGGGCCAGGTCAAAATATTCAGGAATTCTGAACAGATTTTGTGAATCAGTTACGAAACTCAGTTTAAATGACATGTTTTTATTTTTCTTCTTTTTGATTTCACCGAACCGCGCTGCATTGGTAACAACTGTTTGATACGTTTTTGAATCGCCGCCTCGCAAGCGTTTGAACTCATCTTCATTGACGGCATCCACGGATATATTAAGTGATGTCAGCGGAAGGTCAAGAAGTTGACGAGTTTTTCTTTCAGTCAGCAATGAACCGTTTGTTGAAATGTTCACAGCAATCTTTTTTGAGGCAGCTATGGTGATCATTTCATTCAGATTCGGATGCAGCAAAGGTTCACCGCCGACGAGCCCCAGGATTTTCGCTCCAGAGTACTTATTGATTATTGATCTGAACAGATCAACCGGCATATCCGGCACATTGTCTGGTGGAGACCATGGTGATGTATTTGTAAACGGACAGGTATTGCATTTAAAGTTGCATCGATTGGTCACAAAAACCATGATTGATTCGGGGTCGTGCCTGCAGACAGGTTTGTTCATAGGAAACAATCTCATTTTCAGAGCATTCAGATTTTGCTTTAAAGATCTTTTAAACAGAACAGATGGTTTCATTGTGAATCTCGTGCAGTTTTAATCTTTTGAGCATCAGGTTTCATTACACAACACCCGGTGCAACCATCAAAAATACCAGCTTTTCGGAGTTTTTGCCTGAATTTTTTGTATTCCGGTCCATTCCATATTTTTGTCAAAGGTGTTGAACGGACATTTCCCATTGAAATTGAAAAACACGGGAAAACAGTTCCATAGGGGCCGATATGCATCACACTCCATGCGGCTGCGCATGTAAACAGATGCAGAGGAAACCGGTTTTCGTATCGATCTGCAAAAAGTTCCAAATCCATATCGGGATTAAATCTTAGTACCGTTTTTCTGTGTTCGGACATTTGCACGAGTTTTTTCAGAACAGGTATCAATTCTTCCCGGGGTATCGGTTCAATATCTGCTGGTGGCACAGCGATGGCATTTTTCGGGGCATCGTCAATTCCATAGCTTGATTCCTGGGTTGTGCATTGCTGATATGAGATAATATCGAGTTCAAGGTCATTCGCCAAACTATACAGTTGTGGCAATGAACTGAGTGTTTCGCGGCAAATTACTATTTTCAGATCCAGCAAGGGGTAGCGTTTGCCAGCGTTTTTTTTCATGGTAGCTACATTTTGCAGAAGCTTTGTAGTTCGGGCATACGAACCCGGGATTTGAACCATTGCATCATGAATGGTTTCTGGTCCTTCAAGGCTAACCCCCAATGATACAAGACCCTTGCTAAACAT
The DNA here is from genome assembly GCA_003558985.1 of candidate division CSSED10-310 bacterium. GTDB lineage: Bacteria > CSSED10-310 > CSSED10-310 > CSSED10-310 > CSSED10-310 > CSSED10-310. The sequence goes on along the minus strand of PWNJ01000139.1, from coordinate 57,199 downwards.
TGATTTGGGAGCCAGGTCAACGCACAGTTTTGCAAGTTCATCAGTAAACAGGGTGCCGTTTGATACCAGATGCACACGATGATGGCGACAGGCATATTTCAACAATTCGCTGAAGTCAGACCGAACAAGTGGTTCACCACCTGTCATGGTAATGATTGCTTGTGATGGTATCTGATCAAAAACCGATTTCCATTCATCCGTGGTTAATTCTTTCTGAGATAACTCATTACTGCCGTGCTTCCATACAAAGCACATCGCACATTTCAGATTGCATCGGTGTGTAAGGACACACCCCACGCGCAGGGGGGGCAGAGCGTAACCTCCGGGAAATAAACGTCTGGGGACAGCAGTATGAAGCGAGTTTATTAACTGGTATAATTTGGTAACTTTCAAAATTTACCTCTTGATTAAAACAGATCGTGCGCCATAGTAATACATTTTAATATCTTTCCAGGACGTAATATTCCGTATCAAGCTCCAGAGTTGGCGTGGTCGAAGATAAAAATCACGCATGGCCTGTTTTTGCAGTTGTTTCAGTTCTGCTGGTGTTCTGCCCTCAGGAACAAACACAGGGTCATAATCAGCGAAACCTGCCATTGAGCTGAAATGAGACCAGTCATCTGTGCGCATTCCCTGTTTTATGGCGATATCATACAGAGGTGTTCCTGGATACGGAGTTGCCAGCGAAAACTTGGCAAAATCAAGCCTTAGATCTTTGGCCCACTGTATTGTGGCCAGACTTTCCTGTCGCGTTTCTGTAGGCAGTCCAAGTATTAGTGTTCCTCGCACTTTCAGACCTGCACGATGTGCATTTTGAACGGCACTGCTGATATGATCCTTGTTTTCACCTTTACATATCATTTGCAACAAACGTTCAGAACCCGTTTCCACTCCGAATGACAACAGTTTGAATCCGGCCTCCTTCATCAGTTTCATCAAATCATAATCAACCTGATCCGCACGGGCTGCGGTTGTCCATACCAGTTTTTTATGATAGCCGCGCTTAAGCAGGCCGTTGCAGATATCAATTGTTCTTTGTATGTCAACCACGAAGTTATCATCAAGCACCGCAATTTGTCTGGCGTTATACTTGTTAACCAGCAAATCCACCTCTTCCAGAACACGTTCAGGTGAATGGTAACGGTATTTGTAGCCGGAGATAAAACGTGCAGAGCAAAAAATGCATTGAAAGGGACAGCCCCGAGAGGTCAGTATTTCTCGCAAAGGTTCCGCGAATACGGCATCCGGGATCTGATGATATCCATTATAGTTGACAAGATGTCTAGCTGGTAAGGGCAGAATATCAAGATTGTCCAGAAGTGGTCTGTCCGGTGTATGCACAATCGAATCATTGTTTTGGTAAGTCAACCCCTGAATATGTTCCAGATCATTGTCTGGCAGAGCTTCAAGCAGTTCATGAAATGTAATTTCACCTTCGCCTCGTACCACGACATCAATGTTTTTATCCTTGATAACATCTTCCGGAAGAATTGACGGATGAATACCACCAACGACAACCATGGGCGATGGTTGGCACGATTTGACTATTTTGGCAGCAAGGTGTGTTTCAACTACCATGGGAGTCATACAGGTAATTCCGACAACATCAGGTTTGAACTCATTAACGGCCGTGGTAATTGTATGGCTGTTCATAGTTTCAACCTGTCCGTCAAATATTTTTACCTGATAATTCTGTGCCTCAAGATAACCTGCCAGATAGACCAGACTGACTGGCAACAGCGACGGCGCCACTTTGCTCATAGCGCCATAATGATGTTTTTCAGAAAAATGAGGCAGTATTAAAAGCAAACGCTTGTTCTTCATTGTAATTCCTGCTTTAAGCTCTTCTTTGGAAATCCGGAATCAGATACCTGATTACAGCCCGATTTCAGCATATATCAATATCAGGGTAAACCCGGATGTTCAATCCGGAAACGCAAATTGTACCTGGATTATATCCATAATTCGCAGAATCGCATTACGTGAAAATTGGATGCTGACAAAATGGATCAAGCTTGTTATCTTTTTCTTGTGAATGATTCAATGCCGTTAAAAGACCGAATAGTAGCCTGGGGTATTTATGCTTTTTACAAAGTGTATTATTCAACATTGCGTGTTCAAACAGAAAATCTGTGGTGGGAAAACGGTGTTTTGCAGAAAAATCGTCCGTTAATTCTGGCGCATTGGCATGAAGATGATGTAGCCATGATCGGGCGTTATGCATCCACAGGTTTTCATGTTATCGTATCTCAATCGAAAGACGGCAATTTGCTCGCATATGTCATGACAAAACTGGGATGCAAGCCAATTAGAGGATCAAGCAGTCGCGGTGGGGCAAGAGCGTTACTGGAGGTTATTCGAATTTTGCGAAAAAAACCGGCTGCCTGTGCGATTACTATTGACGGCCCTCGCGGTCCGCGGCATAAAGCCAAGCCGGGGATTGTCAAATTGGCACAAAAAACAGGCGCGCAGATCATAACTGTCAGCGCAGTTGCCCCCAGACGATTTGTCTTTCATAAATCATGGTCTAAAACATATATCCCGTTACCATTTTCAAAGGTTTATCATTTTGCTGACAGAACACCGATCGAAGTGCCTGCAAGTTTGTCGGAATCTGAAGAAAAGATTATACTGACAGAGATAGAGTCACGTTTGAAAGGAAACCACAGGTCACTTGAAGATAAATATGGACAAAATCAACTTGAAGTTTAAAATTAAAGGTGTTATCCAAATGTTGCTGTTATTATGTTTTTCAGGATGTGTTGCCGGTTCGACACGTCATATCCCGGCGATTTCCAATTTTAATGCGGATCGTTATTTCGGTGTATGGTATGAAATTGCCAGGGCGGATCACAGATTTGAGCGCAATCTGACACATGTGACGGCAACCTATTCCAGAAGGGCTGACGGTCAAATTCATGTTTTAAATCGTGGTTATAATACACAAAAGGAAAAATGGGTAGAGGCGGAAGCCCGGGCATCATTTCGTGGAAGCAGTAATGATGCGGAGTTATCGGTCACTTTCTTCTGGCCATTTTCAGCTCAGTATCGAATAATTGAAATCGGTGACGATTATGAATATGCGGTTGTAACAAGTCGATCGCTAAAATATTTCTGGGTGTTAAGTCGTGAACCGGTCATGGCGGAACAACAGTTGGATGGTATTCTGGAACGCGCCGAAAAATGGGGTTTTGACACACAAAACCTGATCCGGGTGGATCAATCGAAAGAAACAAAACCATCTGATCAGACACGTTAAAAACGCTATAGACCACAGGACTGAAGGCATTTTATAATTGTTGTAAAAGAAAAAAAGACCTCCTATACTTCGATTGGTCGTTTTGCTGTTTCGGCTAAAATAATAAAGGGAATGTAATGTGCGACAGACCAAAAGTTTTTATTCGGCTAGAACAGGATTATAAAGATTTTCCATTACCTCAGTATGCTACGCCATTTTCAGCTGGAGTTGATCTGCATGCTGCAACACGGTCTGACATTGTTCTTAAACCCGGCCAGTGGCGTTTGATATCAACAGGAGTCAGGATTGCGATACCGACTGGATATGAAGGTCAAATCAGACCTCGCAGCGGGCTTGCACTGAAATATGGTGTTACCCTTTTGAATGCCCCCGGCACCATTGATGCTGACTATCGCGGAATTGTTGGGGTTATTCTTGTCAATCTGGGGGATGAACCGTTTGTTATTCATCGGGGAGATCGTATTGCGCAGCTTGTTATTGCACCGATTCAGCAATGCGCTTTTGAAGAAGTTGAATCACTTAAACCATCCATGCGTGGAGCAGGTGGATTTGGGTCGACGGGTTTTTCGTGGCCGGTTAAACAGCAAAATACTGATGATTCACAAATGACTGAGTATTCCAATGAGCCATATACACAGGAAAATGATGTGACACAGGCAGGGGGTAAGGACGAGTGAAAATAGCGGTCCTGGGTTCCGGTTCAGATGGTAATGCAGTTTTGGTAAATGAGGGCAGAACCACAATTCTTGTGGATGCGGGTTTTAGTGGCAAAACACTTCAGGATCGGGTTAACGCGGCTGGCTTTTGCATTTCAGAGATTCAGGCGCTGATATTGACCCATGAACATTCCGATCATATTCGAGGGGCAGGAGTCCTTGCAAGACGTTGCAAGATACCAGTATTTGGTACTGAAGGAACGTTTCGAAACGGCCGAAGAAAACTTGGTGATGTAAATGGTTTAAAATGCATACAGGGCGGTCAATCAATAGAAATAAACAATCTAAATATAAAACCATTTGATATTTCGCATGACGCTGAAGAACCTGTCGGTTTTATTATTGAAAATGGAACATCAAAACTGGGTATTTGTACTGATTCCGGATGTGTTACTCAATTGATGCGACAAAGACTGAAAGGATGTGATGCGCTTATTCTGGAATCCAATCATGATTCAACCATGCTTCTGGCCGGTTCCTATCCCTGGATATTAAAACAGCGCATACGATCACGAATTGGACATTTGTCCAATGATGATGCAGGAAAGTTTTGTGAAGAAATGTGGCACTCGGGTCTTCAGCATTTGTTTTTGGCCCATCTTTCGAAAGAAAACAACATGCCTGATATGGCCAGAATGACTGCTGAAGACGCAGTCAGACGGGCAGGATGCAAGAATGGAGAAACCCGCATTCATGTTGCCATGCAAACATTGATTTCAGAAGTTATAACTATATGACAGGAGAATGGTAACCTGATGATTAAACGTTATACCCGACCGCAAATGGCGGAAATCTGGTCAGATAAGCGCCGGTATAGCCATTGGCTTGAGATTGAGTTGCTGACCTGTGAAGCGCGTGCAAAACTGAATATGATACCAGCGGATGCAGCCGAGCGTATTAGGGCCAATGCATCATTCAATATTGACAAGATAGCAGAAACCGAGGAACGAACACGACACGACATGATTGCTTTTGTCACCGTTGTTGAAGAATCTTTGGGAGATGACGCATCATATTTTCATGAGGGGTTAACCTCATCCGATATTCTTGATACCTGTTTTGCTTTGCAGATGCGTGAAGCGGGCATGCTAATACGCCAAAATTTGACTGAGCTTATACAAATTACGCGTCAACTTGCAATGGCTCATAAAGACACAGTTTGTATCGGTCGAACCCATGGAATTCATGCTGAACCACCCACATTTGGTTTGAAATGTGCTGTCTGGTTTCAGGATTTTAAAAGAGCTTTAGAACGTTTAAACATGGCAATACAAGAAGCAAGTGTTGGAAAACTATCTGGAGCTGTTGGTAATTTTGCTCATCTGCCACCGGCAGTTGAAGAACATGTTATGCAAAAACTGGGACTTGATCCCGAACCGGTCGCTACCCAGATTGTTCAAAGAGATCGTCATGCTTTTTTTCTATGTGTTTTGGCTTTAACAGCATCAATTGCCGAGAAAATTGCTGTCGAAATACGTCATTGTCAGCGTACGGAAGTACTTGAGCTTGAAGAATCTTTTGCGAAAGGGCAACGGGGTTCATCCGCTATGCCTCACAAGAAAAACCCTATTTTGTGTGAAAACATTACAGGTCTTGCCAGACTGGTCAAAGGATATGTTACCCAGGCGCTGGAAAACATCGCGCTATGGCATGAGCGTGATATTTCACATTCTTCAGTTGAACGTGTCATATTCCCTGATGCAACGACTGCTCTGGATTTTCTGCTTTACAGATTACGGGGGGTTTTATCCAATCTGGTGGTCAACAAGAATAAAATGCTGGAAAACATGGACATATTGAATGGTCTTGTGTTTTCTCAGAAAGCGCTGCTGGCGCTAACAGGAAAAGGGGTTGCGCGAAATGATGCATATGAGCTTATTCAAAGAAATGCTATGAAAACATGGAAGGAACATTCATCGTTTTATCAAAACCTTTTGAATGATTCAGACATAACCGCAATACTATCCGAATCTGAACTGGCTGACATTTTTAATGTTTCATCCTATTTGGCCAATATTGATGCTATCTACCAGCGAATTGGGTTAGTAAATTCTTGGGAGAACACATGTTAACAAGCGGAAAACTACACGAAGAATGTGGTGTTTTTGGAATTTACAAGCATTCCGAAGCATCAAATCTGGTATATCTGGGGATTCATGCCTTACAGCACAGAGGTCAGGAAAGCGCTGGTATTGTAACGTCTGACTCAACGGATCTTTATTCACACCGGGGTATGGGGTTGGTTGCCGATGTTTTCAACAAAAAGATATTGGCTAATCTTCAAGGAGATTGCGGTATTGGCCATGTTCGCTATTCAACCGCCGGCTCGTCTCACATAAAAAATGCCCAGCCGGTTGTTGTTTCATGCTGGCGTGGCTCTCTTGGGTTGTCGCATAATGGAAACATTATTAATGCGCGTCAGTTACGTGATGAACTTGAGCGGAAGGGGTCCATATTTCAAACGACAAATGATTCCGAAGTCATCCTTCATTTAATTGCAAAAGCTCGTGAGGCAGAACTGGAAAATGCTTTGATTCAGGCGTTGCAAAAAGTAAAAGGAGCATATGCGATTTTATTGTTGTCACGGGACAAGTTAATTGCAGTGCGGGATCCGAATGGATTTCGTCCGTTAATTTTAGGTTTGAAAGACGGTTCTCTTGTTATTGCTTCTGAAACATGTGCATTAGACTTGATCAATGCTGAATTTGTTCGTGAAATAGAACCGGGTGAAATGCTGGTGTTGAATAAAGATGGGGTGGAGTCCATATTTCCTTTTGATCAAGCCAGGTCAGCCTTCTGTGTATTTGAACAGATATATTTTGCCAGGCCGGATTCGATAATTTATGGCCATAGTGTGTACGATGTAAGGAAGAGATTGGGGCGCCAGTTAGCCCGGGAAAATCCTGTTAATGCGGATGTTGTTATTCCGGTTCCGGATTCGGGTATTGTTGCAGCGCTGGGAGCAAGTGAAGTATATGGCATTCCTTTTGAAATGGGTCTGATCAGAAACCATTATGTGGGTCGAACATTTATTGAGCCCCTACAATCGATACGGGACTTTGGAGTCAAGCTGAAGCTGAATCCAGTGCGATCAGTTATAGAAGGTAAAAGGGTAGTAGTAGTTGACGATTCGATTGTCAGAGGCACTACCAGTCGAAAACTTGTCAGATTGATACGAGATGCTGATGCCCGGGAGGTTCATTTCAGGATTTCATCACCTCCAGTAATTGGCCCCTGTCGCTATGGTATTGATACACCGACACGTAAGGAACTGATAGCGAACAAGAAAACAATTGATGAGATTTGTCGTTATATTGATGCGGACACATTGGGTTATTTAAGTGTTGCCGGATTAATGGAAGCTGTTGAAGCACACTCGAATCATCATTGTAAAGCCTGTTTTGATTTGAGTTATCCGGTTGATATTTTTAATGATCTTCCGATGGATTACAGTTGAGCTGTATTTCTATATGTTTGAAGTGCGGTAAGGGCAAGAATTTTAATATCAAGAGACAGCGACCAATTTTCGATATATTGCATATCATAATCAAGACGCTTCTTAATACTGGTATCGCCTCGATACCCATGAACCTGGGCCCAGCCGGTAATTCCTGATTTAACTTTGTGCCGAATCATATAACGTGGATACCGTTCCCGGAACTCTTTAACAAATGCCGGTTGTTCAGGTCTGGGGCCGACAAGACTCATGTCGCCAGCCAGAACGTTAAAAAGCTGAGGCAATTCATCAAGGTTCCAGCGACGCATAAAACGTCCAAAAGGGGTTATTCTGGGATCATTAACACGTGTCCATCCAGTACCTTGCAGGCCTTGATCATTCACATACATGGATCGGAACTTGTATATATCGAATGTTTTTAAGTCCATGCCCATTCGAGTTTGTTTGTATAAAACAGGGCCCCCGGAAGTCAGTTTAACTATTAAAGCAATTACCAGCATCACGGGTGTGAAGAGGATCAGTGTAACTGATGCGACAACAAGGTCGAAAGCGCGTTTAATCAAAATATTCGCGCCAGACAAAGGTGTTTCGGTCAGATTGATTACTGGAATACCGTCCATATTCATGAATCCGGCCCGCAGAGTTATGTACTGAAGAATATCAGGAATAATTCGAATATCGACACATTCGTTTTGAATCTGACTCAGCAGATGATAGATCCGTCGATGGGCGGTCATTGGCAAGGCTGTATAGACCTGCTCTATACCCTCACGTCTGATTATGTCTGATATGTCGTCGAGTGTTCCCAAAACAGTAATTCCATCTATAACCTGTCCCTGTTTTCCGGGACTGTCATCGACGTATCCGACGATGCGAAGTCCCATTTCGGGATTTGAGCGTAACCTTTGAGCAAACACCTGGCCCAGTTCTCCAGCGCCGGCAATAAGGATATGACGTTGATTGTATCCTTTTTTTCGGGCGTAGTGAGTCATTGAACGTGTTGAAAGCCTAAAAGCCAGGACAAGGATTATGTTTAGAATCCAGAAAGTTACGAACATAGCTCGAGAATACGATACAACAACACCTTCGCGAACGGGTCTGAGAAAAAACGTGGCGACCAGAAACAGAGTTGCGCTTAGTGTCACACTGGAAACAACTGAAAGGATAATATCAATAATCGGGACTCCGCGTTTTGTTCGGTACATTTTATTTACTCGAAATACCAGAGGCCAGATAAATGCGATAACTAAACAATACCTGAGATTAAGAAAGTCTTGAATAGGTGGTACACCGAACTCGACTGGTACGGATTGCGTGAAAACCTCGGAGAAAAAACGAACATAATACGCCAGATACAAGGCTGCATAGGTAAGCAACACATCGAAGACAGCTTGAAAAAATACTATATATCGTTCATTCTGTTTTAACATGCCGTCTGAACCGTTCCTTTGTCCAATAGCGGAAAGCCTTTTGGCCAGAAAACACTATTCAAATAATGACGCAATTTCTTTTCAATTTCAAGTACATCAAATTCAAGAGCTCTTTTACGTATAATATCCGGGGAGAATGACATAATTTCAAACGTTTTGATTGCCTGATTCAAAGATTCAGAGGTTTGCTCATGAAAAAAATGTCCATTAACGCCTTCAATGACAGTTTCCAGGACGCCGCCCTTTGCAAAAGCAATAACTGGTCGGCCGCATGCCTGAACTTCAAGAGGCACCAATCCAAAATCTTCAACACCCGGAAAGACGATTGCCTTGCAGCGGCGATAATGATCCCGGACATCTTCATCACTTATACGCCCTGTAAACTCAATGTTTTGCTTTGCTTGTTTTTTCAGAGCCTTATACTGTTTTCCTCCACCAATTACAATTAGTCGTCGTCCGTTTTGGTTGAATGCTTCAATTGCAAGATCAATCCGCTTGTATGGCGCCGGGGCATTGACTATCAGATAAAAATTATCCGGATCAGTACCTGCCGGCGTGTAGAAACGGCAATCAACCGGAGCCGGAATAACAGTACTGTCACGATTATAAATGGTGCGGATTCTCTGACTGACAAAACGTGAGTTTGATATATAATAATCCACTCTGTTACGCGTCTCAAAATCCCATGATTGAAGATAGTCTTTGCAAAATGACATCACAAAACGAACGGTACAGGATGTCTGCGGACTTTTAAAGTAAGTATCGTACTGATCCCAAATGTATCGCATGGGTGTATGTGAATAACAAATTGAAAGACTGTTTCGACCTTTTATGGCTCCTTTTGCTACTGCATGACTGGTAGAAATTATGCAGTCGAACTCCTGCAAATCAAAACTTTCGACTGCACTTGGAAAAAAAGGTAGCATCATTCGATAGTGTGTTTGTGAGAATGGAATCTTTTGCAGTCGAGATACGACTATTTGATGAGATTCAATTATTTTTGAAACGGTTCCGGGATAGTGAAACAAAGTGAAAATGGGTGCTTGTGGAAACATAGAGCAAAACAGTTCCAAAACTCTTTCCCCACCTCGCATGCCAGTTAACCAGTCATGTACCAGAGCTACCTTCATTACAAACCTCCCAGCACACGACTATATACATGCTTGTGACCGGAAACAAAAGCATTCATCGAGTATTTTCGCGCAAAAGCTGATGCGAGATTTAACATAGAACTCATATCTTTCTGTTTATGCAGACTATGCAACAAAACTTCACAAATATCCTCCGGTTTTTTCGGATTAAAAAAAGATGCATGACCGCCCGTCACTTCCCTGAAAACCTCCAGATTTGAACATACTACAGGAATTCCGGATACCATGGCTTCGATTACCGGTAGTCCAAATCCTTCTGCTAATGATGGATTTACAAGGCACAGTGCACTTCTATATAGCAAAGGCATCTGATGAGCCGGCACTCGATCAGTTAAAAAAACAGAATTTTGAATACCGAGCATTTCGGTATACCGTGAAATCATTTCTTTTCGAGGGGGCCCTGCCAGAACAAGAGCTGGAGAACTGTTTGATTCCTGAAGGTGTTTCCAGGCCAGCAATAGTGTTAACAGGTTTTTGTGGTATAAATCATTGCCGCAATAAAGGACGTATTCTTTATACGGCAAATTGAAAAGACGACAAAACTGACGTTTGTCAGCGTCACTTCTGTCTTTCAAAAAGATTTTGTCAACACAATTGTAAACTACTGAAATTTTTCGCCTGTCAATGTTTGTCAGTTCAACCAGATGCGTGGCTGAATAGTTTGAAACCGCAATTATTGCAGATGCCGACTTGACAGCCCGTTTAAATTTTCCCGAAGCCAGTTGTTGATGATAGAACCGTTTGGCTCGTATAAACATTGATTGTGAAAGCGACGTCATATTTGAAAATGCTTGCGGAATGGTGGGCGGATGCAGATGTATGCAGTCGTGCACAGTTAAAATCATGGGAGTTGAACCATTGTCAGGCGCCAGATAATGGGGGGCATGAAACAAGTTGAGATTTAGCGACGATGGCAGATGCCCCTGAAGTGGAGATCGCCGGCTTCTATTCAAATGTACTGTTTGAAAACGTTTTTTTGATAACGAAAAAGAACGATTGGATATATGTTTGTTAATGATTAAATGAAATTTTATCTGATTTGGCATATCATATTCAGACAAGCCCTGTATTAGATGACGAATATATGTTCCAATGCCAAAATCATTCATTTTTCTGATATCAATTCCGACAATTTGCGGCTCTGCAGGCTTGTTGGAGATGTTATTCTGGTCATCCAATACGTTCATAGAGGTGAAAGATACAGGATGAGATCGGTATTTACAATGTCTGTTACTTGCATCTACTGATGAAAACAATCGCTGGAATTTACATGTAAAACTGTGATAGGTTAGTATTTTGTTTCGGTAAATGGATTACCGAGAACCTGGAGCAAGGAGATAATGGCAGCAATAGATACATTACTGGACAAAGCTGTTCAGGCAAAAGCTTCCAATGTTCATTTTTGTACAGGCGCGCCACCGTTAATGAGATTACACGGTGATCTTGTCAGAATGACCGACGAAGTTGTTACATTTGACATGTCAAAAACTCTGATAATGGAGTTGCTTGATGCACGACAGAAAGAGATTGTGCTGAAGAGCTGCAAAGAGCTGGATTTTTCATATAAATCAACGAAAAATCAAAGATTCAGAGTAAATGTTTACCGGCAGCGCAGGGGATTGGATGCCAATTTTCATGTTATTCCATCCCGCATACCGTCACTGAATGAACTTGGATTGCCTGATATCGTTAGGGAAATGTGTCAGTTAAACCAGGGCTTGATACTTGTGACTGGTTCGTCAGGAACAGGTAAAACCTCGACTCTTGCTGCGATGATTGATCTGATAAACAAAACTCAGAAAAAGCATATTATTACATTGGAAGACCCGATAGAATTTGTTCATGAAAATAAGCTGTGCATGGTAAATCAAAGAGAAGTCGGCTATCATTGTAAAGGATTTGCGACAACTTTGAGACAAGCGCTTCGACAAGATCCAGATATAATTCTTGTTGGTGAAATGCGGGATTTAGAAACGATTTCTATGGCAATTACTGCCGCAGAAACTGGCCACCTTGTATTGGGAACACTGCATACGCTGTCAGCCTCAAAAACACTTGATCGAATCATTGACGCCTTTCCGGGGCATCAACGTAATCAAATCCGGACGATGGTATCCGAATCCATTCGGTGTATTGTTTGTCAGAATTTGCTTAAAACAGTTGATGGAAAATCCCGAATTCTGGCATGTGAAGTACTCGTCGGAATAGCGTCGATTTCAGCTCAAATCCGCGACGCCAAAACATTTCAGATTCCAAGTATTATACAAATGAGTCATTCTTCTGGAATGCACCTGATGGATGAAGATTTGGTCAGGCTTTTGAAAGCCCGAAAGGTGTCTTATGATGAAGCGTTGTTACACGCTCATGATCCCAAGTATTTTACGGATGCGTGCAAAAAAGCCAATATTGGACCTCATCAAGTAGAAATTAATGTTAAGGGCCGATCTAAAAAATCATCTCCAAGAAACTGGATTCTTCAGAAACGAGGCTGACGATGCCTGTAATTGACCAACTGTTGCGTGAAGTAGTATCCCGGGGCGGGTCTGATTTACATTTTGTCACCGGCGCCAAACCGATGATACGTTTAAATGGTATTTTGACTCCGATGAGAGACGATATTGTTACTTTTGAACAAGGCAAGGCGATTCTGTACGAAGTGTTGAGTAAAATTCACAAAAATCGTTTTGAAGAAGATAAGGATGTTGATTTTGCATACCAGGTTCAAGGATTATCGCGTTTCAGAGTAGCGATGTTTCATCAAAGCAAAGGTCTGGGAGCTGTGTTTCGGGTCATACCTGATCAACCGATACCTTTGGAGGAACTCAGCCTGCCTGAAAGCATTAGAAAGTTTGCCGATCTTGATCGCGGATTGGTTTTGATTACTGGAGCAACCGGTTCTGGAAAAAGCACAACAATGGCCTCTATTATTGATATTATTAACAAACGGGGGAAACGCCATGTTGTGACTATTGAAGATCCCATAGAGTTTGTTCACTACAACCAGGGATGTCTAATTACGCAAAGGGAGGTTGGTCTGCATACAGAATCCTTTTCAGATGCTTTGCGTGCAGCTTTACGAGAAGACCCTGATTTGATTCTTGTAGGCGAAATGCGTGATTTGGAAACAACCCAGCTGACACTGTCAGCCGCTGAAACAGGAATTTTGGTTTTTGCTACTGTACACACTAATTCTGCTGTCAAAACAATCGACCGTGTTGTTGATGTTTTTCCGGTTGAAGAACAGGAACATGTACGAATTATGCTCTCAGTGTCTTTAAGAGGCGTAATATCACAACAATTGTTACCCACCATAGATGGGAACAGCAGGGTGCCCGCAGTCGAACTGATGATTTGTAACTCAGCGATTTCCAATGTTATCCGTGAGGGCAAAACGCACCAGTTAACAAGCCTTATTCAGTCAAGTAAAAAAGAAGGAATGCAGACAATGGATCAGGCGCTATATCAGTTATACAAGAAAGAAATCATCTCCAAAGATATGGTTCTTTCCCGTTCTGTTGACAGATCATACATGTTACGAGTTATTTCCGGTATTCGCTGAACAACGATAGAAACCGAAAATGCAGATGGGCAGGAGAAGTGTATAAAAGAATCACTTATAAAGAGTCAGGGGTAGATATCGACGCCGGTGAAGCGTTTGTGAAGGCCATATTGCCGCATGTAGACAAGACGCGAACTTTTTGCTCGATGGACCATATCGGTTCATTTGCTGGAATGATAAATCTTTCATCGGGCAATTGGAAGAATCCGGTTTTGGTTGCTTGTACAGACGGTGTTGGTACAAAGCTGAAAATTGCATTTGAGATGAATCGCCACGATACAATTGGAATTGATCTTGTCGCAATGTCTGTAAATGATTTGCTGGTAACCGGAGCCCAGCCAGTAGCGTTTCTGGATTATCTGGCTACATCAAAAATTGATAGTAAAAAGCTGGCACAGGTGATCGCCGGTATTTGCGATGGATGTTTAAAAAGCGGATGTGTTTTACTTGGAGGTGAAACGGCTGAAATGCCGGATTTTTACAAGGCTAATGAGTATGACCTTGCTGGTTTTGCTGTTGGTATTGTTGACAAAGATAAAATTCTTGACTCCAAAAACGTTGTTCCCGGTGATATTTTGATCGGATTGCCTTCAAATGGACTTCATTCAAACGGATATTCACTGGTCCGTAATCTTTTTAAAGATCGGAAAAAATACCCCCTGGAATCAATGTTGCCGGGATTAAGCCAACCCTTGGGAGAAGTTTTACTTCAACCAACACATATTTATACCGATGAGTTTTCTATTCTTTTAAGTCTTGAAGGAGTAAAAGCAGCAGCTCACATAACCGGAGGTGGAATTCCGGGAAATCTTCCCAGAATACTGCCTGATTCATGCGGGGCTACCCTGCATAAAAACAGTTGGCCCGTTCCAGCGATTTTCGAGATTATGCAGGAGATTGGGCAAATTGATCAAACAGAAATGTCACGAACCTTTAACATGGGTTTAGGAATGATTATTGCTGTCAACAGTGAATCTTTGAAAAACATTCAGGACACGTTGAACTTTCATGGATACAGTCACTATATTATCGGACAGGTTTCATCCAGACCCGGAATTACATGGTCAAACTCAATCAAAGAAAATGTTAAAGTTAGTACAAAGGATGACATCGGATTAAAAACACAGACCCGAAAGGCCAGAATAGCAGTTCTGGGGTCGGGCAGTGGAACAAATATGCAATCTCTTTGCAATGCAATTGATCGCGGTGATCTGGACGCAGAAATTGTATGTGTGGTTTCAAATAATTCCAGAGCATTTATATTGGAAAGAGCTAAAAAGCAAGGGATACCAGCGTATCATATTTCGCAAGTTACACATCCCGGTAAAGAAACTGATAAGCTTTTTGAAGTAATCGAAAAATGTGCTGCTGATACACTTGTTCTGGCTGGATATATGAAAAAAATACCTGACAGAGTATTAAAAAGTTTCAATGATCGTGTTTTTAATATTCATCCAGCTTTGCTTCCGGCTTTTGGTGGAAAGGGCATGTATGGTTTACGTATTCATCAGGAGGTTATAAGAAGCGGAGTGCGTTATACTGGAGCAACGGTACACCGAGTTAACACTGAATATGATGCCGGGGAAATTCTTGGTCAGAGAGTTGTACCTGTTTTAGCTTCCGATACACCGGAGACGCTTGCGAAGAGAGTTTTAGTTGAGGAACATGATTTATACTGGCGTGTTTTGAAACAGTATCTGTAATTATCACTTATGTTGCAATTGTTGATACCCAAATATAAAAACATAGTTATTTTTATCTTCATCGGTTTGCTTGGATTTGTATTACGAATTGTTCATGCGAATACAATCAACAATGCAATTCATGATCTTGGTGCCAGACATGTTCTGGCCTGTTTTGATAATATTCACGGCAATTACCATTTTCCCCATCTTCCATGGATTCTTGAATATGATGAAGCCGTTTACAGTTGGCTAATGGTTCCATGGGTATTGATCTTCGGACGCAGTTGGGCATCCTTTCGATTGTTTGGAACTGTTATAGCGTCCATGGTACCGCCCTTCATTTATTGGTTGACAGCGAAAAGGTTTAATCAGTTTACAGGAGTTGTCGCAGGGTTGTTTTTTGCCAGCGTCCCTATGCAATTGGTTTGGGACAGATATTTAGTCATGAATTTCATCATGTTCGTTACATTACTATGGATGTTTTCCTTGTATTTAAGCTCGATAAACTCGACCAAAACAATTCATTACGTCCTAATCGCTTTCGTTTTATCAGTTTCAACGTGGTTTGCGCATTATCCACTTATAGCGCCTGTTGTGATTTTGGCTGTTCTGATTAAAGAAAATCCAATAAAAACTAAAATATACCAATGTATAACAATTGTGTTTGCTTATTTTATTTTCACTCTTCCGTTAATACTGTATTTATTTAGAAACCCATATTATTTATTGTGGCGAAAACGCCATTTTCAAGAAGAAATCTGGTACCTGCAAGATGTTTTAGGTACGTTTTTTAATGCGATGATTTATTTTTTCAGAAGTCTTGTATGGGGCAATTATGACTGCATACTATCGAATTCTGAAGCGGCTGTTTTAAACTCTACCATGGCAATCTTTGTGCTAGCGGGTGCTTATTTTCTTATTAAAGCAGATAAGCAACTGTTTTTGTTTGCATTGGGTCTGCCAATAATTAAGTATTTGCTATTGGGGTTTATTAAAACCGAAAATTGGAGCAGTATGTACCACGCTTTTTCTATGCCCTATTTTGCAATAACGGCTTCGGTGGGTCTTTGTGGCTTACTTGACTTTATAACAAAAAGAATGAAACGAAAATTTGCCGCATGGCTCAGTATCGCTGTGGTGGGTTTTCTAATCATTTTAAACATCTGGCAATTTTTCAAAGGTCCTTATCAGATTCATCCCCGACCAGATACAATGACCAGATTGCAATCTGATATGAAATCACTTGAAAAAATTCCTTATCTGTTCAGCACTGGAATTTCTGAAGTTACTCATTACCATATGCCTTTTTGGGTTGCTACTCGAACCTGGTACCATGACAGGATATCAATAATTGGTTTTGAAAATGGCCAATGGGTTTCTGATCCTGACAAGCAACCGTTAGAACTATCCGAGAACCCAAACAAGAGGGTTGGAATAGTTGTTGAGGAGAAAGATTTGGAGTTATATCGGGAAAATTTGGGATATCATGTAATTCTGGATGAATACAGATTGCCTGAAAGTAAATTTTACGTAATGATATGCGCAATTGATGTTCCTGATTTACTTCAAAGGACGTGGACTGATAGCTACGTCCCACCGGTGTTACCGATAAAAAGAGACTGATGATTCCTGTTAAAAACAAAACGCGCTGTCACACATTTCCATGGATTACACTGTTGATATGTCTTGTAAATCTGGTGGTGTTTGCTTTTGAGCTGACCTTGACAGAAAATGAACTGAAAGAGTTTTTTAATGTATTCGGGCTGGTCCCGGCAGATTTGTGGGCTTTGCGAGCCAGCTCGTTTAACGATGTTTCTAACATGATATTTTTACCTGTTTTGACAGCGATGTTTATCCATGGAGGATTTTTTCATATTCTATTCAATCTATGGACACTATATCTTTTTGGCCCCTGTATAGAAGATCGAATGGGACATTTGAAATATCTTTTCTTCTATATGTTATGCGGGGTCGGATCATCTCTGGTTCATGCAGCGATACACTCTGGATCAACGATTTCGACTGTTGGGGCCAGTGGCGCTATTGCAGGTGTTCTTGGCGCTTATTTTGTAATTTTGCCCTTTTCAAGAATAGTGGTTCTTTTCCCATTGTTCTTTATACCGTTCTTTTTTGAAGTACCTGCTTTTGTGTACCTGTTAGTTTGGTTTGTTTCTCAATTGCACAGTGGAACATGGATTTTAGTTAACGGTGTTCCGGAGCATGGTGGAGTCGCTTTCTGGGCACATATCAGTGGTTTTCTTTTTGGTATGTACCTTTTGAGTGTTTTTTTTAGAAAAAATTATCGGGTTTAATCTTTACAAGGATTGATGTATTAAATCCGGGTGCTTATGTGTGTTGATAAGTGAAAGGATTTGTTATGAAGACAGAAGAATTTGGTTTACAGATAAAGTCTGTTATTGCTGAAACATTGGTTGAGACATATGGCATTAGACCGGATATACCAGACCCTGTTGTTCCCCCTGAAAACATAGATGCTGAATATGCATTACCTTGTTTCACTTTTGCAAAAGCGTTAAGACAGGCCCCGGCCAAAATAGCTGCGACGATTGTGACTGGCATGTCACCAAAAAAATGGTTTGACACAGTCTTTGCTTCTGGACCGTATATTAACTTCAAAATCAAAGATTCCATTTTATTCGACACAGTTATTTCAGAACTTCTGAGCAGAAAAGTAAAATTTGGTCATATACATCAGTCTGAACCGGAATTAATTCTGGTTGAGTATTCATCTCCCAACACAAACAAGCCACTGCATTTGGGCCATGTAAGAAACAATGTTTTGGGCATTGCTGTTATTAATTTGCTTCAGGCTGTTGGACACAAGTGCATTCCAGCAACCATTCTAAATGATCGGGGAATACATATTTGCAAAGCAATGGTTGCTTATAAACGATTTGCAGAAGGTAAGACACCAAATGACATGAAGATAAAAGGAGACCAATTTGTTGGTAATTTGTATGTTTTGTTTGAAAAGAATGCCCCAAAAAACCCGGAGCTTATGGATGAGGCCAGACAAATGCTACGTGACTGGGAAATGGGGGACATGGAAACACGTGAGTTGTGGCACAAGCTTACTCATTGGGTTCAGCAGGGGTTTGATGAAACATATGCAAGACTTGGATCTCATTTTCAACTGGTTCAACGCGAAAGTGACACCTATTTGCCTGGCAAGCAAATTGTTTCTGAGGGACTTCAAAAGAATGTTTTTTATCTTAAGGATGACGGTTCGGTCTGGATTGATTTGAGTGATTACGGTTTGGACGAAAAAGCTGTTTTAAGAAAAGACGGCACATCACTTTATATCACTCAGGATCTGGGTGTTGCCGTTGAACGATTTAATGATCTTCAAATAGACAGAGCAATATATGTGGTTGGCTCGGAGCAAATTTACCATTTCAAAGCGCTCTTTCATATAATTGAAAAATTGGGTTATACATGGGCAGACAAATGTGACCATTTGAGTTATGGAATGGTTTATTTACCGGAAGGCAAAATGAAATCCCGTGAAGGAAAAGTAATCGATGCGGACAATCTTATAGATAAAATGAAAGAAATGTCGCGAGAAATCATGGAACACTCACATTTTCAAATCGAGCAATCTGAAAGAGACTCAATTGCTGAAGCGATAGGTCTATCAGCGATAAAGTATTATATATTGCGTTTTAATCCACAAAAGGACATTCACTTTGATCCGGAAAAATCATTGTCATTTGAGGGGGCAACAGGTGCATATATTCAATATTGCCATGCAAGAATATGCTCACTTTTACAAAAAGCAAACTGGACAGAATCAAAAACATGGAATCCAGCGCTATTAATCAGCAAAGAAGAAAAATCCATTATTCGGGCGCTCTTGCAATACCCTGAGGCGTTAAAAAAATCAGAGGATGACCTGAATCCATCACGTATTGCGGCTCACTTATGGGAGGTTGCAAGATGTTTTAATGCGTTTTATACATGTCATCGAATTCTTGATTGCGGTGATGAGTTGCTGTCACAGAGCCGATTAGCTATGGCTGCTGCTGTTGCTTTTTGTTTAAAAAGCGGTTTACAGATCTTAGGGATAAAGCCCGTTGAAAAAATGTAAAATCTGGCTTCATGGTTATCAAACAGAAAACCTGAACAGGTGATAAATAAGTTACTTTGTTCTATTACCCTTGTTGACAGTTGCCAGAACAAAATTTAAACTTTGTTTTGGTGGTTGATAAGGAGTTACATATGAAAACCATAACAATTATTAAGGTTTTGATTTTTTGTGGTTTGCTGACAATCAAAGGATCTGATGCGGACACGCAAACCCTGACCGTTTACTCCATCCCCTCAAATGCTTCGGTTTTGATAGATGACGTTAAAGTAGGTACCACACCGTTTCGTGTCAAGGGTCTTTCAGGTCAAAATGCAGTCATTCAAATTCATATCAATTCATTAGAATCGGTTTTGATTGACCATGTTTTTCAGGTAAGCGAATCTGTATATGTTGACCTGACTCAGGGAATGGTTATTGATGCCATGTCATTTTGGCAACAGCGAACGGTAACAATAGAGCCTGAAATTATAGTGGACAGCACAGTTTATTCTGAAGAGACTGATTACACAACGTTTGAAGCAGAAGACCCACCTGATTTCGATGAACAGACAGAGTATTATACAGATCAGGAAGTGAATCAAAACGCGATTGTACTGACACAGCCGCCCATAGGGAGTATACCGGTTGAAATTATACAGTTAAATATGCAGGGATCCGCGGTATTCAGGATTTTCATCAATGCTGAAGGGCTGGTTGACAATGCTGAACCTGTTGAAGGTACCGGAAACGAGGTTTTGGATAGATATATTATTCAAATGATCAAGGGTTCGTTCTGGGAGCCCGCAATAAAAAATGGAGTACCGGTTCGATTCACAAGGACTTTGGATTTGGAATACAATACGTCCGCCATACGATTTCGTTTTATTGATATTGAAAGATTGTGATAACACGTTATCTGTGTCTGCTGAAAAAACACAGCTATTAGAGCGAGTCATAGCTGTTTTCGTACAATTTATACGACCTGAATAGCATTATAGCAACACGTTTATATTCGGTCGATTTTATGGATATCTGTGTAAAAACCTGTTTTAATGCTGGTAAAACCATTATTAAAGCAGCTATAATATCAACGGACTGAATAGTAAAGTTTTTGTGCGGTAGCGCTATTGGTTTTTAATACCGTAATAGAGGTTTTATATGGTATCAAAACGATACAAAACACTTGTTTTAAAACACAAGGGATCATTGTTTTCAATCTACAAAGCACATGATGTATGGGAAGACAAAACGGTCGCCCTGAAAATGCTGAATGCTTATACTGGCGAAGAGGACATACTGAATTTTCAATCTCATTACAAAACCATGGCAAAATGTTCGCATTTTTTACTGGCGCCTGTAAAAGATTATTCTGTATGGCCTGTAACAGAAAAACCGTTTTATACTATGCCGTGGCTTGATTATCCGACAATTGAGCATAAGCACTTCCGGCCGGATGAAATAGTTACGATAACAATACAAGTCTGTCAGGC
This sequence comes from candidate division CSSED10-310 bacterium, assembly GCA_003558985.1. Classification (GTDB taxonomy): domain Bacteria; phylum CSSED10-310; class CSSED10-310; order CSSED10-310; family CSSED10-310; genus CSSED10-310. Next base: position 36,365 of record PWNJ01000139.1, on the reverse strand, counting down.
GCTAGTATATCTGCATCGATTGGGGCATACATCAATTAAACTGAAAAGGTCCCATGTTTTCTGGCTCCCGGAAACGGGCCACCCCAAGTCGCGAGTCAAGCTGATCAATTATGGTTTGCCACCAGGAAAGCATTTGGACAATTCAAGCAATCAATCATTAAAGGGCCATGAATATCAAAAGGATGCTTTGCAACTGGTCTTTGTTATCAGAAGCCTTATAAGCGACTCAGAAGGTTTCGATAGCAAGTTCAATGATTTTGACAAAACAGATTTAAAAAAGCTTGATCAAATATTTGAGTATTTTCTTCAAAAAGAGATTTCTATTGATAAAGATGCTGTTTTTTTAATGGCATTGCACATAATTAACACATTTTATAATCATGCTTATACGAAAAATCCAATACGTCAGGTATATTTCACTGAGGGCTTTTTTGTTGAGCGTTCTGATGAGCAAACAAAGTTATCAGAGTGGTATACAAATAAATCAGATCCCTGTCTTCTTCTTGCTGGTTTTCCGGGCTCTGGCCGGCGGAGATTGCTTAGAAATTGGCTGCCTGAAATAAATGTTCAAGAATGCTCTGTTCTGGAAATTAATGTAAAACAGTTGGGTTATTTAAAGAAATGGATTTCTGGTAATGTCACTGATCATATTCCAGACGAAATATCTGCATTCCTGCACTCTGTTTCTGAATCTCTGTTAATTGTGACCTCCGATAAAATCATTCAACAGAATTTTCATAGTTTGCTGAGTATTATTAACAAACTGGCAGAACGAAATATGCGAGTTATATTTCGAGTTAATGAGGATGATCTGGACAGATTTCAAACGATAAAACAAGTTTCAGTGATATGGTTTTCCGCATGGTCAGCTTCTGAAATAAGCCTTATGGTCAAATCATTGCATGGCGATGCTTTGCCGCGATGGTTTTTTAATGAAGTTTACAAATACTCTGTAGGGAATCCGGGTCTTGCTATTAAAATCCTGAATCATTGGATTGCCGAATACCTTCTTGTTTGTGAAACAGGTTCCTGGCATCTGATATCTGATGAACAGGTTACCATGCCTGTTTCTGATGAGATCAAACAATTTTATAACGACAGAATAAACCATTTGAATGGTATCACACATGATTTGCTCAAACTGTTCTCGTTTTTCAGGAAACCTTTTAATACAAGGTTGTTAAATAAAAGATTTCCGGAACAGCAGGTTTCAAGCGCTATAAACTTATTGAAAGAAAGGAATTATTTGGTTTGTTATAACGGTGATCCTGAAATGTACACGGTGGCCCAGGTTTATAAAAGTTTAATTCGGGAACAAACAACAGATCAACAAACTCAAGAAATACATACAATGCTGGCAAAGATTACTGCGGACATAGAATGGTCACTGGAGGAAACGGCATATCACTGGTTACAGGCAGAAGAATATAAGAAAGGTATACAAATCGGATTGGAAGCCGCATGGGAAATGATAAACACCGGGGCTTATCAGGATGCAGAAATCTGGATCAATGAGCTTTTACAAAAATCGCATACCATACCGGATGTTCTTAAGGGCAAATTAATGTATGCTGCCTCTGAAGCTGCCTTGTTAAGGAACAGACACCGAGATTCGGTAAAATATGCTGAAACAGCATTAAAATTACTTCCTCAAACCTTAAAGTTTTTGGGAATCAGAACCTTTATGTATCAATGTATTGGACAGATTTTAATGCGCGAAACAAAATTTTCAGAGGCTGAAGCTTTTGTTCAACGAGGATTACAAGAAATAGAACATCACAATCTGGAAACATCTGTTACTCTAAGAATTTTGTCGGCAGCGATAGCTCGACATCAAGGTAAATACGACCAGGCAAGAGCGGCAGTTGCTATTGCCTTTTCCAACTTGAAAAATATTTCCGAACCAAAAGAATACAACTCTGCGTATGCGACAATACTAAATATAGAAACAGCATTACTGATAGATGCGGGAGATTTCGATAAATCTCGAGCATTGATTGATAAAGCAATAGTCATAAGTGATAAAAACAGTTTCGGTTTTTATCGCACACTATTCAGAAACAAACGCGCCGAACTGGAAGCATCGCTGGGTTTATTCAATGATGCTGAACGATATTTAATTGAATCGATGCGATTGCTTCAGGAAACCAGCATTCAATCTGAATATGCTGCTGCCCGTCAAATAAATGGAACAATAGCGCTTTACCGGGGTCAATATGAAGATGCAGAGTCTTTTTATCGTCATGCAATCGATACCTCTTTGCGCTTGAATAGAACGCTGGATGTCATTCAACAAAAACGAATGTTGGCGGGTCTGTATCGAGTAAGAGGCAATTTTGATCAGGCCGACGAACTGCTAAAATCAATATCGGATGTGTTACACGGACCTGCTTATATAAGTATTTGTGTTGAGACAGGCATGCTTTTTATGGAAAGAGCCTGCTATACATCAGCGTACAGATACTTTGTTCAGGCCCTGAATGCCATTCAAAAGACACATTGTTTTCGTGAAGAAGAACATGTGTTTTACGCTCTTGCCATGATATCGTTTCGGCTGAATCAAATTAGCCGCACCAAACAATTCATGAATAAAGCCTGTCAAAAAGCAGTTAAAAAAGGCAATGTTTTGCTAATGGCTCGATTACAACTGTTGCAAGCTCGTCTGGCACGGTTAGACAGGAACAGGCGACTTTTTTATGATTCTATCTGTGATGCCGAAAAACTGTTTCAGAAATGCGAATCAAAAGAAGGTATCATGTTTGTTCAGGAGTTTTTGTTACGAGATGTTATAGATATAAACATTTCTGACTCAGTATGGGCCAAGGCCATTGAATTATGGGAAAGCGCAAGAGTTTTTGGTTCCTGGCACTTGGTGATGGACACAGCAATGACAATTGGAAGACTGGGCCTTAGGCGAGGAAATGTACACCATGTTTTGGAAATTGTTGATCTCGCGCTTGAAAAAGCCCGGAAGATGGGTTGTCGGGAGTATGTTTGGAGATTCTTACGGTTAAGGTCACAATTGTTTGATCATCTGAATCTGGGGTCTGCATCGCATGAATCTTTGTTGGCTGCAGATAAAAATATTGACGATATTGTTCAGTCACTTCGATCTCCTGCATTTGTAAAATCCTATAAAAGACGGTTAGACGTTCAATATGTTAAAAAGCAGCTTAATATTAGGAAAAAAGATGAGAAGACGCCGTTTTCCGGAACAGTACAATTGCCGTCCTTGAAAAAAACATCTGATGTAACGGGTGATGAGAGAATAGCATTTAGTGATGAGCATTATCGTTTGCTTCGATCGACGGTTCGGCAATTCAGAAAAAGTGTTGACAGGACTGAGTTGATTGATGCGGTATTGAATGCTGTTTTAAGACTGACCGGTGCGGATCGGGCGCTTGTATTTCTAAAACTGTCTGAACAGGATGTTTTTGAGATGGCAGGATCCCGTCGGGTTGGTGCAGTTCCCGAGTTGAACAGTCATTTGTTACGATCATCTTCTATATTCCAGTCAGTAGTCTTGGGGAAAACACATGTATTTGGTACAGAATCTTTAACAAAAGATTCAATTAAAAATGTTAAGATGAAGCGATTGTTGAAAGACCGCAGTGGATTATTTGTCCCTATGAGGTCGGCGCGGGATGTTGTTGGGGTCATCTATGCTGATGTTCGTAAGGACAGTTCGGATACTCTTATAAAAAATGTGTCTCTGGTTCAGGAGCTTGCGGATGAAGCAGGGCTTTCTCTGGAACTATCAAGCTTGTATAATGATATAGACAAGACGTTCATGAGTATGGTCAGAGCTCTTGGAGCAGCGGTGGATGCAAAAGATCCTCACACCCATGGTCATTCTTCCCGTGTTGCCAGATATGCATTGACAATAGGCAGAGAAATGGGTTTGGACCTGAGTGATTTACGTGACCTTGAAATTAGCGCTTACCTTCATGATTTGGGAAAAATTGGCATATCCGGGGATATTCTGAAAAGTGTAAAAAAATTATCAGTTTCCGAGCATCATGAGATTCAGCAGCATCCGGTAATTGCTACCAGAATATTGAAACCGGTTTTAAAGTTTGCGCGAGTTGCAAAGGCTATTCGTCAGCACCATGAACGTTTCGATGGCAAAGGTTATCCTGATCATTTGCAAGCCAACGAAATACATCCTCTTGCCCGGATAATCGCTATATCGGATGCTCTGGATGCTATGACAACGTATCGTCCGTATCAGCAGCCAATGTCCCTGGAGGAAGCGATTGGTGTTATCCTGAAAAATGCGGGAACACAGTTTGACCCGGAGATTACAGCAATTCTGGAAAAGCTGTATAAATCGGGTCACTTTCAGCTTGCATGAAAACCTGCTGAACCAAGACAATTATTGAGCTGTTGTATCAATCGAATCCAGAGCTTTTCTAACCGTTGAATCGGATGCCTCATACGGCAGGGTAACAACCAGTCCCGGATTATCTTGCATGGCCGATCGCATCGCATGAACAGCACCCTTATTCGTTGCCCATGCTCTACGGGCAATTCCGTTATTAACATCCCATGACAACATAGTTTTTATACGTGTATCTGCCAGATCAGTACCGTCCAGTACCAAGCCAAAACCTCCGTTGATGACTTCACCCCACCCAACGCCGCCACCATTATGAAGACTGACCCAGGTAGCACCCCGCATGGCGTCTCCAATAACATTATGTACGGCCATATCAGCAGTTTTGTTTGATCCGTCTTTTATGTTAGCGGTTTCCCGGAATGGAGAATCGGTTCCGGAAACATCATGGTGATCCCGTCCAAGTACGAGCGGTCCTTTAATTTTTCCTTCGCGAATAGCCTGATTGAATGCTAAAGCAATTTGAGTTCTACCTTCTTCGTTTGAATATAGAATTCTGGCTTTGCTTCCTACAACAAGATCATGCTGGTCTGCGGCTTTAATCCATGACAGATTATCATGAAGTTGCTGTCTGATTTCGCAATCGGCATTCTCCTGTAAACGTTCCAGAACCTCGGCAGCTATTTTATCGGTTGTCAACAGGTCTTCATTGGTACCCGAACAGCATATCCAGCGAAAAGGTCCAAATCCGTAATCAAAGCATACAGGCCCCATTATGTCTTCGACATATGAAGGATAACGAAATGATCCATCTGAGTTAAGTATATTGTCGGCCCCTGCCCGGGATGCCTCAAGAAGAAAAGCATTGCCGTAATCCCAGAAAAACATGCCGTTATCAGCTAGTGAATTTATGGCGTTTACTTGTCGTTTTAACGAATTTTGAACATACGACCTGAAAGATTCCGGATCTTCTTTCATCATATTGTTTGCTTCTTCATATGATAATCCTGCAGGGTAGTAACCACCACCGTATGGATTGTGTAATGAGGTCTGATCCGATCCTAGATCAACACGTAAACCGCTTTTTTTTGCGTGTTCCCATAGGTCTACAATGTTGCCCAGGTATCCAATGGAAACAGCTTCGCCCTGGCTTTGTGCTATTTCAACTCTTTTCATAAGTTTGTCCAGGTCTGTTTCAACTTCTGACAGCCACCCATGTCTTAGTCGTGTATAGAGTGGTTTTGGATTGATTTCAGCAATTATGTTTACAGTGCCCGCAATAACACCGGCTTTTGCCTGCGCACCAGACATGCCTCCAAGCCCGGATGTAATAAGGGTAATGCCATTTAACGGTTCTTCAGGATCTTTTCCGAGGTATTTCCTGGCGGCGTTCATTATAGTTATAGTTGTTCCGTGTACAATTCCCTGAGGACCGATATACATAAAACTGCCAGCCGTCATTTGGCCGTACGAAGTAACTCCCATGCTGTTAAACCTGAGGTAATCGTTCGGTGATGAATAGTTAGGTATCATCATACCGTTTGTGATTACAACACGCGGAGCCCATTCAGATGAAGGAAACAGTCCCATGGGATGACCGGAATATAAAACCAGGGTCTGCTTACTATGCATTTCAGAAAGATATTTCATTGTTAACCGGTACTGTGCCCAGTTTTGAAATACAGCCCCATTACCGCCATAAGTTATCAGTTCATGTGGATGTTGGGCCACCTCCGGGTCCAGGTTATTCTGAATCATTAGCATGATTGCAGCAGCTTCTTTACATTTTGCCGGATACTGATCAAGCGGGCGGGCAAATATTGGCCCTGGAGGTCTGAAGCGTCGCATAACAATGCGTCCCTCATGACAAAGCTCCTCAGCAAATTCTTGCGAAAGCTGTGAATGAAATTTTTCAGGAAAATAGCGCAGGGCATTTTTAACGGCCAGTTCACATTCGGCTCTGTTCAGTACAAGAGGGCGAACAGGCGCATGATTTACCGTGTCGTCCCAGGGCGGCATTTCTGGCAGATTATCTGGTATTCCCTGAACAATATCATCTGGAAACATGTGACTCATGAAAAGCTCCTTTCAAACAGATGCCTGAAGGCATTTAAACAAATCTATACAATAATTCACCAACTATTACCATATGAACTCCAATTCAATCATTTGCACGGTGTGAATTATTGGCGGTTTTCAACAAATGTTTTATACTGCTGTTTTGAGGGGATTAATGTATGAACAGAAGTTCGAAATACTGTTATGATGTTCTGGTAGTTGGTGGTGGTCATTCGGGAATTGAAGCATCTATGGCTGCATCCCGATTAAATATGAAGACAGCGCTTGTCACCATGAATGTTGACGCTATTGGCCAGATGCCGTGTAATCCTGCAATAGGCGGGTTGGGAAAAAGTCAAATTGTAAGAGAAATTGATGCTTTGGGCGGCTGTATTGGACAATTGGCTGACGCGACAGCAATTCAATACAGAATGTTGAATCGTAAAAAAGGTCCAGCAGTTTGGTCGCTTAGAACGCAGAACGACAAAAACCGTTATCGGTTGGAAAGTCGCAAGTTGTTATTCAGTCAGAATAATCTTGATATTATACAGGAAGAAGTTGTTGATTTTCAGATCACAGGCAATCAATGTACCGGTGTTGTTACATCTGCTGGTGAAACAATCCAGGCAAGAGCAGTTATTTTGACTCCAGGAACATTTTTAAACGGTAAGATATTCATAGGATTGAATGCCAGTCATGCAGGTCGAATGGGTGAGTTTTCAGCAGATAGTTTGAGCGCTGGCCTGAATCGACTCGGATTGAAAATGGGTCGATTAAAAACCGGCACACCATGTCGAATTGATAAACGCACCATTTATTGGAAAAAACTGGAACCACAGTCGGGAGATAGCGTTCATCCTTTATTTTCATATTGGTATACCCCGGAGCTCTTACCACAGGTTGATTGTTATTTAACGTTTACAAACAGCCAAACCCATCAAAGAATCAGCGAAAACCTTGACAGATCACCGCTCTATACAGGCAAAATAACCGGAACCGGCCCGCGGTATTGTCCCTCAATTGAGGATAAAGTATTTCGTTTTCCTGATCGGGAAAGACATCAGATATTTCTTGAGCCGGAAGGGATCGATTCCTATGAAATTTATGCCAATGGGATTTCTACCAGTCTTCCGTATGATGTTCAGATTGACATACTTCATTCAATTGAGGGTTTGGAAAAAGCCCGAATGATTCGTCCTGGGTATGCTGTTGAATATGATTACGTTCAGCCTACTCAACTGAAACCAGACCTGGAATGCAGGGCAGTTTCCAATTTATTTCTTGCAGGGCAGATCAATGGCACATCGGGATATGAGGAGGCGGCAGGGCAGGGATTGATAGCAGGCATCAATGCGGTACATAAGATAAATGAACAAGAACCAGTAGTGTTAAGACGGGATCAGGCATATATTGGAGTTTTGATTGATGATCTGGTAACAAAGGGCATTGATGAACCGTATCGTATGTTTACTTCACGAGCTGAATATCGGTTACAACTGCGATTTGACAATGCTGATTCCCGATTGGCAACAATCGGCAAAACTGTTGGTTTGTTATCATCAAAACACTTTCAGAAATACACTACAAAACAAAAACTTATTGATCGTGAATTGATAAGACTGAACACTCAAAAAGTTTCACCTTCAAATGATAATCAAAAACGATTCCAGGATTTGGGGCTACCTGAGATTAATCGACATATTACTTTAAATGAACTGTTGCGACGACCCGGGTTTGATTATGAGGTGTTGCGGAAGATGAATCTGGTTGATTATGATTTTCCAGAAGAATATGAAGAAAACATTTTGATACATATCCGATATGAGGGATATATTGCTCGACAGGCTGAAGAAGTCGGTCGGTTTGATCAACTGGAAAAAATCAGAATTCCCGAAAACTTTGATTATTCATCGGCTCAGGCTCTGTCAACAGAAGCGAGACAAAAACTGAGTGAAACCCGACCGGTTTCGTTGGGACAGGCATCGCGAATTCCCGGAATAACCCCGGCGGCATTGACAGCTCTGTCGATTCTTATTCAAAAAGGTACAAACATAAACAGGACTACTGAGTGAAAAATTTTTCGTTAAAGACATTTGTCAAACTATATTGTCCATGGGCAAACCGGTATGCTTTGAAAAACATTGAGGGTTATCTGGATGAACTGAAGAAATGGAATTTGCGATATAACCTGACAGGAATTCCGCAGGATTGTTGGATAGAAAAAATAGTAGTTGAATCAGCTTTGTTGGCTGGAGTTGCCAGAACGAAAGTCGGCAATGCTGATGGCCATGATAGATGGATGGATATGGGTACCGGCGCCGGTATTCCTGGTATGATTCTTGCGTGTTTGTTACCTGAACAAATCATTTATCTGGTTGATTCCAGACAAAAGCGGACCGATTTCCTGACTAACGTCAAAACAAGATTGCATCTGGAACAAGCTTTTGTTGTAAATCAGAGACTGGAAAACCTGGTGTTACAATGCCCTGAGTTGGAACAAAAAATCAGCGTATTTTTTTCGCGTGCATTGGCTGATATACAGACTTTGATTGCTTATGCAGATCCTTTTGCAGCAAATGGCGCTGTTTTGATTTCCCCCAGAGGTGAATCAGAAACAAAAACCAGGTATAATATAGAACAGAATGAAAGCCGTTTGTGGACGGGTTTTGTTCATACAATATCGCTTCCGGTTTCCACGCGGTGTATGCACTATGCTGTATTGACTTTGAAAGATGTTCAAAATGTCTGAAACAATTCGCAATACATTGGTCACGGTAAACCAGTTCAGTAAATCAGGAATTATCTTTACATCACGTAAAGGTATGCTTTGGTATCAGGTACTATCTGCAATTCTGGGCGCTTTTCTTATTGTGTATAGCACATCACTCCTTTGGGCGCCGCAAACCGAAGGTAAATCTTTTTTTCTATTGCTTCTTCTGGCTGGTTTAGCGCTTTTGTATTGGCCGTTATCGCTTCGAAATAAAGCGAATGAAATTTCGTTCGATATGGCAACTCGTCAGATTTCAGGACTTCAGGACTGTCAAACACCCGTAAAATTCTCGGATGTCAGTTGTTTGGAACTGACTATAACTTGTTCGACATGTAATCTGATTATGGTATTGACCAATCGTACAAGGGTGTGTTTGTTTAAGGAGTTTCCTTTGTATGTTGCGATCAGAATAGGATCACATTTGAGTGATGTCATTGGTATTCCACTACATAATGACAAGGGAAAAACAGTGGCCAAATCTTTGGATGACCAGTGGAAATTGCCATGCAAATTTCCCTCAGCAAAGTTTCCATTTCACCTTATTTTAAGTGGTGTAGCATTCGGTGCGGTTACAGCAATTATTACCTTTTTTCATCCGGAAAACATTACGCTGATCGATGTGATTTTAAAACTTCTGTTTTTTCCAGTAGCGGCCTTTGTTACCTCGATAACGCATAAAACTGTTTTCGAACGATTTGGATTTATGGCAGCTATGTATTCACTATTTGGCTTAATCATGTTGTTCATTTTGATATCAGTCTGGAGTTTTGTTGAGCCCGCATTATCTTTTGCCGGTGCTATTGTTGCTTTTGCAGCATTATTTTATCTGGTAAAAGTTATTCTTGAAAAAGACAAAAACCGCACAAAAGTTACCGCCTGTATTGCTGTGACCGCAGTAGGACTGATGATGATTTTGGTCAGTTCCATTAGCTATCATTCTTTTTTTTCGATGAAGCCGTCGTCAGTTGACAGAATAATGGTTAAAATAAATCAGAATGTTCAAGAGGAATTATCAAGTCCGGAACATATAGAATCAGTTTTGCATACTCTTCAGACTGCAGCTTTTTATCGATTATCTGAAGATATGCCTACCAGAAGTATTGTGCTCCATATCATAGGTTATGGCAGCAGGACATACGTGCTGACAATTCATCAGGAGGGATTTGGGTCGCAGGCCCGAATTGTTTATAAATTGTCATTATTGGCATTTCAGCGTGAATTTTACTTCGGAAAACTGGTTTCTTCACATCAGGTTTTCGATTTTTATGAAACAGGCTCACTTTATGGCTTTTGGCCTCCGGGGTATTAACATGGAAAGAAATGAAGCAATTGAAATGATAAAACAGAAAGTATCAGATCAGAATCTTGTAAGACATATGATTGCTGTTGGCGCCATCATGAAGCGGCTGGCTTGCCATTTTAACGCAGACTTGAAGATGTGGGAGTTAACTGGCATTTTGCATGACATTGACCTTGGAACAACGGATGATCCGGACCAACATGGTCGAATAGGGGCAGAATGGTTGGAGCGGTCTGGAATGCCGGATGAACTGGTTCATGCAGTTCTCGCTCATGCTGGACATTCAGAGTGCCGTACGCCTCTGGATACCCTTTTGATTGCTGCTGATCAACTCTCCGGCTTAATTACGGCATGTGCATTGGTTAAAGGCAGGAAACTGTCAAATGTTACTGTAAAAACGGTAAAAAAACGTTTTAAGGAAAAAAGGTTTGCTGCGGGTGCAGACAGGGATGCAATGAAATCATGCAATCAGGTCGGTATTGAGCTGGAAGAATTGATGGAACATGGATTGATTGCAATGCAGTCAGTGTCTGATGAACTTGGTTTATGATTGATTTGTTTTGATCCGGTTTTAACTATCTGAGTTATTTTCCGATACAGAAGTTTGAAAAGATATTGGATAAAACATCGGGCGATACGGTATCCCCAAGAATTAAACCCAATAGATAATCAACTTCTTTAAGTAGTGGGACGATACATTCGGTACCGGTGTTAATTTGATATAGTTGTTTAGCTTCCCGGATTAATTCATATGCTTTATCAAGGGCAGACTTTTGTCTGGTTGAAACCATTATCATTGATTCAGATCCCTTGTTACTGATTTTTTGAACGAGTGAAGAAATTTCTTGTCTGAGAATTTTGATTCCGGTACCTTCTTTGGCGCTTCCCAGAATCAATCCGGCGACATTTTTGTAATCATTTATTTTGTCAACATCAGATTTGTCCGGTTTTTTCAGATCAGTTTTATTCCAAAACACCAGTATTGGTGTATCAGATGAATGCATTGTGATGTTTTTTACATGACTTGTTTGCGGTTTTGAACCATCAACAACATAGATGATAAGAGTTGCCTGTTGCAAAGCCGCACTTGTTCTGCGAACAGCTTCGGTTTCTGCATTTGATTGGGAATCTCTGATTCCTGCAGTGTCAACCAGACTTAAAGTGCACCCATGCCATTCAGCGGTGATTTCCAGAATATCTCGAGTGGTTCCTGGTTCGTCTGATACGATGGCCCGATTGCGTCCTGTAAGCTGATTGAAAAGAGTTGATTTTCCGGCGTTAACATTTCCGGCAATAATGACATTGTTTTTTACTCGATATTGATCGCTCAAATGACCGGAATTAACCAGATTTTCCAGAGCATCTGCAGCATTATGGAAATGCTCAGTAATTATATATCCAGGAACATGGTCATCTTCCTCTGGAAAATCAAGATCCAGCTCAAATGCCGATCGAATTTCGGTAATATAACCACGGATTTTTTGAACCGGTTCAGAGAGTCCACCACATAAAATCTGTAGAGCGGCCTTTCTGGCAATTTCAGATTCGCTTGTTGTCATCATGGCAACGGCTTCTGCTTTACTCAAATCAATACGCTGATTCTCAAAAGCTCTGCGTGTAAACTCGCCGGGTTCCGCAAGTCTGACGTTGGTCACAAGTATGGCCTCAAGTATTGCTCTTGTAATGAATGGATTTCCATGACAACTAATTTCAAGAACATCTTCACCGGTAAATGAGTGCGGTTTTTTAAAAAAAGTAACGAGTGTTTCATCCAGTACATCTCCGGTAACCGGATGCACAATATTAGCTACTGTTGCCTGGTGTGATTTAATTTTGGAAAACGGCTTGTAAAGGGGACGGATTATTTTTTGAGCAGTTACTGATACCTGATTCCCGGAAAGACGAATTACAGATATTGCTCCGAAACCTTCAGGTGTTGCAATTGCTGCGATTGTATCTTTCATAATAATTCCAGTCCAACACTCTGATGACGTTTTGGAACTACTTGCCGGTATCACCGTATTCGTGAACACTTCCACTGAAATTGTCAGGGCTGGAATCCTTGCTACTCATATAAAAAGAATGTCCGCTTAAATGTGCTGGATATATTTTTACTGGTTGAAAAAAACCGTTCCCAAAACTGGTTGTGCGTATTCCGCGAACTTTGTTGGCTGACATATGAAACAAACGTCGTTCACTGGGAGTCATCGGATCCGTTATGATAGTTTTTCCTGTATCAATGACCTCGCGACTTAAAGATCGTACCAGTTTTTCCAACTGTTGAAGTCGGCGCCCACGATAATTGTCTGCGTCAACGGTTACAGGCACAAGGTCTTCGCTGTCCTTGTTCACCATTCTGTTTACAAGATGTTGCAATGCATCCAAATTTTGACCGCGATGTCCAATCACCAGCCCAGGTTCAGCGCCTGATATCTCAAGATGCACAGAGCCATGTCTGACCGTGACAGCAATTCGTCCACTTAATCTCATTCTAAGAAGAATGCCTTTCAAATATTCTGAAGCTGAAAAGGCCCTGTTAATGGTCTGGTCCACAAGTATTTCGATACAGGGTTCCCCGGTAACGGGATTGGCTGTTGGAATTTGACCATTATACGATTCATATAAATCACCTTCAACTGAGTATAAATCATCGTCAAACGTGTCGGAATCATCAATACTCTCAAATATGTATTCGTCCAATGATTTCTTTTTTTTTGCGTGATCGTTCCTGTCGTTATTTTTGTCTATGTTGCCGGTAAACTTTGTGTTCATTAATGGTTTACTCCTGAAAATAATGAATTTGTTTTATTGTTTGTTTTTTTCTTCCAATTTTCGTCTTACCCTGGCTTTCATTTTGGGTTCCTGATCAGCATCCTGGTTTTGTAACCGATTCATTATATGTTGTTGACCGATTGTCAGAACATTGTTTGTCAACCAATACAGCACCAGTCCTGCCGGGAAATTCCAGAACATGGCAGTAAAAACAATTGGAAGCATCATCATAATTTTTGCCTGTCGAGGGTCTCCTGAAACAGGTGTCATTTTTTGCTGCACAAACATGCTGACTCCCATTATTAAAACCATTGCGACATTTGGTTGTGACAAATCATTTACCCACAGAAATGATGCGCCCCTCATTTCAATAGCATTCATCAAAACCTGATAAAGTGCGATAAAAATCGGAAATTGAATGAGTAATGGCAGACAACCTCCCATAGGATTGACGCCATGTTTTTTGTATAGTTTTGCAAGTTCCTGCTGTTGTTTTTGAGGTTCTTTTCGATATTTTTCCTGTAACGCTTTCATTTGGGGTTGAATTACCTGCATTTTTTTCATGGACTGCATTTGCTTGTGCGAAATGGGGAACAGTATAAGTTTTATGGCGACCGTAATCAGAATTATTCCCAAGCCGAAATTTCCCAGATAAACCACCGATGACGTTAAAACATAATAGAAAAATTTGCCCAGGAAGGTTATCCATCCAAAATCCACAATGTTTTCTATGCCAATTCCCAAATCTCTTAGATTGTCGTATTTTTTAGGTCCCAACAGCAAATACGTTTTCTGCATTACAGCATCGCCGGGTGCTATTGACCGTGATTCCAGAGCTATTCCAGACACAACGGTTTCAGTTTTTCCTGTTTCCGGGATTGTGCGACCCGGTTTCACAAAACCGGTAGCCAATTGTGAAGTTGTAGCGACAGCCGCAAAAAAGTAGTTTTCCTGGAACGCCGTCCAGCGGATTCCCGGAAATGTTGTCCGGGCCTGAATTTTGTCAATTCTGGGCCGGTCACGGGATTGTCCATCCCATAAAACAGGTCCACTTCGAAAATATCTGTTTGTAGCGCCGCTGTTCAAAGGCTCAACCAGTTTGTCCGGTAAAAGGAACTCAAATGATGATCCCATGTTTCCAGAGCTTTTATTGGCCAGAGTTACATCCATATTCACCATGAATTTATCATGGTGAAATGTAAAATCCTTGGTTAGAAACTCACCAGTTCGCAAAAGTGTTGACATAGAAATTGTCACTTCCTGCTGAGTTTCATCCAACACGATATGATCCATGTTAAAAGTGGTCGAAAACACTGTACTATTAAAAATATCAAGGCCATTAACGGTAAGATCGCCGGGATAATGGAGTGGATCCATAGGTGAAATCAAGTCAATTGGATCATTCTCGATCCCGTCATAATCTTTCAATTTCCAACTGGTAATTCTTCCTCCCAGTGTATCCAATTCAGCAATTACCAGTGATGTTTCGATTTGTATTTGACGGCGTTCTGGCGCAGGAATGGTTTCGTGAAGAAAGTCATCATCGGGTATTTGAGGTAAATCTTGTGTGCGGTCAATGATATCGTGAGGTTCAACCGACATTGAGGTATCTGTTGATGGTGTATCATCAGTAACTGCAGGTGCAGGAGGTGCAATCTCGGGTGGCGGTGGAGCGAAAAAGTGGCTCCAGACCAGAAAAACCATTATTGATAAAATCATTGCCAGAAAAAAACGCTTTTCCATAATATAAATAATCCTTATCTTAATCAGGGAACCGGGTCAAATCCTCCCGTATTCCACGGATGACATCGCAAAACTCGTTTAGCGCTGAGCAAAGTTCCTCTGATTGAACCATGACGTGCTATTGCTATGATCGCATAATCTGAACAGGTTGGATTAAACCGGCAAGCCGCGGGAAGCAATGGTGATAATAATACTTTATACAATCGAAGTACTGTAATAAACAACCATTTCACCGTTCCAGAACCTTACCTTTCCTGTGTATGCTATGTTTTTCAAACAAGTGCTTTTTTAACTGATGAAGCACTGGAAAAAAACCCACTTTTTTAATATCGGAGCGCGCAACCAAAACAATTTCAAATCCGGGTTCTGCATATTCAGCGCTTTGTCTTAATGCTTCACGCATAATTCGTTTGGCGCGGTTCCTTACAACGGCATTGCCAATACGACGTGTAACCGTAACACCATAGCGAATATAGGGTTCATCGTGATCCCGGACATAGGTAAAAAAATACTGACAACAGTATTTCTTGCCATAATTATACACATTCTGGAAATCGCGTGAAGATTTGATGCGTTTTAAATATGAATGTTTCAGCAGCAAAACCTGTCAGACAGTCAATCGTTTTCGACCTTTGGCACGGCGCCGGTTTATAACTTTCCGGCCATTGCGGGTACTCATACGACTTCTGAATCCATGGGTCCTTTTTCTTTTTATTCTGCTTGGCTGATATGTGCGTTTCAAAATAGCCTCCTTTGTTTCAATTAATCATTTAATTTTTTTATTCTCAAAAGTAGATATATGTCATTTCACTGCGGCTCGCTCATCAGAAAACGCATTCTAGTTTTAGATTTTACCCGTGTCAAGTTCAGGTTTACAAAACAGAATCCATTCCATACACTAAACTGTCATTTTTGACCGAATGGGGCTCTTTATAAATGATTTTAGCACAGTATGCAAATGTCAGTTTTGGATATCATAACAAACCTGTTGTTAAGAATTTTTCCTTGCAGTTAAGTGACGATTGTCGCATCGGATTAATTGGAGCTAACGGTTCCGGGAAAACAACATTACTTAAGTTGTTGTACAAGGAAATACAACCGGATGGTGGCGACGTTCTGCTATCCAGAGATTTGCGGATGGGTTTTCTAAGACAGACTCAGGATCTGGACAATAGTGAAACGATGGAGCAAGTTCTTCTGAAACCATTTAAATCTCTTATTGATCTGGAAAAACAACTTGAAAAAGTCAGCTTTGAAATGGCCAGCAATCCGGACGATGTTATATTTACGCGCTATGACAATTTGTTGGAAACATTTCGCCAGGCTGGAGGATATACATTTCGCAGCCAGATAGAGGAGGTTGTACAGGGGCTGGGGTTAGCAAAACAAGATCCAAATCGGTTGATGAATACTTTCTCTGGTGGTGAACAGGCCAGAATAATGCTTGCGGCATTGCTTCTGGAAAAACCGGATCTCCTGCTGTTGGATGAACCGACAAACCATCTTGATATTCAGGCTGTTGAGTTCCTGGAAAACTATCTTGAAACGTTCAAAGGTGGCGTTATTTTTATTGCGCATGACAGATATTTTCTTGATAGGGTGGCTGGAAGCATTGTTGAGTTGGCAGCCGAAAAGTGTACTTTTTATCACGGGAATTACACTGTTTTTAAAGAAAAGAAAGAACAACAGGAAGCCATATTGCAAAAACATTACAAAATACAGCAGAAACGCATTTTAAGACTGGAAGAATATATTCGAAAAAATATGGCGGCTCAGAAAACAAAACAAGCTCAAAGCCGTCAGAAAGAGCTTGACCGAATTCAAAGGATTGACAGTGTTCAGCAACCTGGAAAACCAATGAAATTGAAGCTGAATGCAGATAAAATCAGCGGCTTGATAGTATTTGAAACAGAGAAGCTTGCCATGTCATTCAATGAGAAAAAATTGTTTGAAAATGTAAACCTGAAACTCCATCGAGGAGAAAAAGTTGGAGTTATTGGTCCTAACGGGTCAGGAAAATCCACTCTGATCAGATTGCTGAGCCAACAGTTACAGCCGGATATGGGAACGATAAAATGGGGACACAATGTAACAAAAGCGGTTTATGACCAGCATCTTAATGATTTGAATCAGCATCTACCAGTTTTGGAAGAGGTATGGAACGAGCGTCGGGAGTATACCCTGGAGCAAATGCATAATCATCTGGGTGCATTTCGTTTTTCGGATGAAGACGTTTACAAACAGGTCAGGACTTTGAGTGGTGGCGAAAAAGCACGGGTAGCTTTGGCAAAGCTGTTTTTAAAGGAGGCCAATCTGCTGTTGCTGGATGAACCAACCAATCATTTGGATGTTCATGCCAGGGAGTCTCTTGAATCCGTGTTGAAATCGTTTTCAGGTACAATTTTACTTGTAACACATGACAGATATCTTCTGGATAGAATTGTTGACAAAATTTGGTGTTTGCATGACATGAACTTTAATGAATATCTGGGTAGCTATACAGACTACAAAGATTTTTTAAGCAGTTTAGAGTCACAATCAAATACTTCTGTGTGCGATGACCTTTCGCAGAAGAAAAGCAGGAAAGCAAAGCGTATTGAGCGGCTTCGAGTACGGAAGCAGACGGGTAAATCTGCGGCCTATTATGAGAATGAAATCAATCGACTTGAAACGGAGCTTGTGGATGTGCGTGCTGAAATGAATAATCCTGAAATTTCACATTTATGGGCAGATTTGAATGAGTTGGTCCAAAAGGAAACAGCGCTTCAGAATGATATTACCAGGACAATGGAATTGTGGGAGAATGCAGTAGAAGCTGAAAAAAGAATTGAGGATTAAGGATTTTCGTACCAAATCAGAAATAGTAACTGATATCAAACCGTAATCCACTGGTTTTTTCTATCCAGCTTCTATGGGTCACATCAATTGAAAGGTGTTGATGCCGATAGCCAGCTCTGATTATGATTGGGAAAGACGTCGGAAGATAGCCGACCCCTGCTTCAAGCCAATATCCTCTGGCGGAACCTTCAAGATCATTTCCCCAGGAAATCTCTTGAGAATAATCAAGTTCAGGCAAATAGAATCCATATCCGTATAATAAAAATCTTTCGGGCAGGATATGGTTGAATCCTGCACCTAATCCAAAACCGGTTATATGTGATTTTACGCTGAATTTCTGATCCCAGTCATATTTAATGTTTTTGTATATAGCGGACAACTGTAGAAAATTACCAAGTCGATAGCTGAAAAATATATCCATGTCGGTTCGAGCAGCAGTAATCGGTTGAGTAGAATCGGTAAAATTCAGGTTAAAATCACCTGAAAAGTATTGAATACCGATCCCGGCATTATTGTAGTGAAAAAACAATGAAGGACCGAAAAGACCTGTTGATGACGAGTCAAATTCATTATGATCTGCAGTCCAGCCGGGTTGCCAGAAAGCTCCCCCAAAGTTACCTCCCCAGTTTCTGGAATCATTGCTTTCACCTGATGACACGGTTATCAAACAAAAGATTGCTACTACATAAAGCCGATATTTCATCCAATCGTCTCCCTGCCCTGTATTTGAATCAACCCGAGAGAATTCGCCTGAAAAACGGGTTGTCACAACATAATAAACGCCCCAAAACGCCCCGTTAGTCCGTTGTTGTAGCGATACGAAAAAAACATATCGGGATTGGCATATGTGCATAGTTCAATATCTTCGATATTGCGATGATCCACGTCGCAATCATGCAGTATTTTATGAATTGCGGCCCGCAAATCAAGTGTGACTGAATTTTGTGTCAAATCCCAATTGGCATATCGAGTTTTTTTCAGGAAAATCTCCGCGGTTGTTTTATCAACCTGATATGCTGTTTTACTGATACCGGGACCAACACCTACTAAAAGATCACTGGTTTTGATATGGTATTTTTGCTTAAATACTGACAATACTTGTTGAATAATGCCGGATTCAATACCTTTCCGTCCCGCATGAACAGCAGCAATAACCATACCAGATTTATCAGCAATTAGTAATGGATAACAGTCTGCGACCAGGACACCGATAAGAAGCTCTTTGTTTTTAGTAATCAAAGCGTCAGCTTCAGTTGACTCGATAGCAACTTTGTTTTTCTGATTTATTAAAATCGCATCATTGCCGTGTATTTGCTTTGCTAAACACATCTGACTTTGCAAAACAGAAAAATTATTGCAGACAATATTTCGGTTTTTCAAGACATTACTCGGGTTATCGCCGGTGTTCAGAGCGAGGTTTAATGAGTGATAGGGAGGCATACTGTATCCACATTTGCGTGTAGTTATTGCGTGTTTGATACCCCGTTTTGTCAGATGACTAAAAGTTAAACAGTTCATGTTATCAGTATGCGATAAAGGGCATTTCAAAACAATACCTGACTTTGACATTTAAAGTGTTGATCATTAGCATTCAGCATTGGAGGGTATTTGAGAATGCAAAAGATTGTAACAGTTGTCATGGCGCTGATTATTATGTTTTCTATTGGTTGCGATGATCGGTATTCGACTGGGAACACTGAGTTTGTAGATGATGCTTCGCCCAGGGTTTTGATTATCGGATTTGATGGTGGCACCTGGGATCTGTTTTATCCAGCGATTCAAAAAGGGAAAATGCCTCGTTTACAAACATTGATCGAACAGGGAGCGCACGGACCTTTAGAAACGATTTTGCCCACTTTGACACCGGTGGTCTGGACAACAATAGCAACCGGAAGAATGCCTGATGATCATGGTATTACTGCAGTGGTTGAAAAAGATCCTGAAACAGGACAGATGCGACCATTAAGTTCCTATTCATCCAAGGTCAAGCCTATGTGGCGAATTGTAAGCGGTGAAGGTTTGGATGTTAGCATTGTTCGCTGGCCAGTAACCTGGCCTGTTGAGACTGTTAACGGTGAAATGGTTTCAGATTACGCGTTTCAGCGTCAGCGGGATCGTCGGACATGGCCTGCCGAGTTGGCTGTTCAGGTCGACATGCTCCAGGAAACATTTACATTAAAAGATATTGAAAACCTTACAGGTATTGATCGATTCAGATATGAACAACTGGAACCCGAGTGGCAATGGAAATTAATGGTGCTTTTGCGTGAATATCAACTGGATGTGCAGTTCAAGAATATTGCACGCCACCTGTTTCATCAGCAACAGCGATCACTATCTGCAGTTTATTTTTACTCTCTGGACGCTTTGGGTCACAATTTTTTCAGATTTCTGACCAGTCCGGATAATTCCGAATTGCCAGATTTCTCACATCTGCTTATGGAATGGTGCAGACTGTATGATGATTTTCTGGGAAAATTACTGGATTCAATATCTTCAGAAACTTATGTGATAATTTGTTCAGATCATGGAATGGAAGATGCGGAAGAACCACAGAAGTTTCTGATACTTGCAGAAGACACGCCGCTTGATCAGAGGGACCCCGCAAAAGCTCCGGAAATTCCTCCGGGACCTTCATTTGATACAGATCCGTTTTCGGTTAATCTGGTTTATACCGCACCGACTGGACAGCATTCAGACAAACCGGATGGAGTGTTTGTAATTGCGGGTCCAGAGGTTGTTGAAGGAAAAAAAATCAGCAATGTTCATGTTACAGAAATTTTGCCGACGATTTTGTATTTGCTGGGTTTACCGGTTGCAGATGATTTTGCTGCTGGTCCCCGACTTGATTTTTTTAATGTTGATTATACATCTGAGCGTCCCATTCAACGTATTTCATCATATGAATCAGATCACTATATGATTTCAGAGTCAGTCTCCGATACATTTAATGAAGAAGACGATTTATTGTTAAATCGATTGCAGGCGTTGGGTTATATTCAGTAGCAGCCTTATTGTCATTTTATCGAATGGGATTCATGACATCGTAAACAGACGACATTTTGTCGTTTGTAGTCCGGTGGAACCTTTAATTTTGCGCCGCAATTGCAGTCAATAAATCTATAACCTTGTGACTTCCATAATGCATCATTGGTTTCCCGAACGCGTTCGACATGGTTTTCCGGTTCATTGGGTTTAGCTGAGTCAGATATAATCGCTCCGGTCATAACTGTTCTTGTAATCATTTGGGTCATATCGGGTTGACTCTTTTCGGCGGTTTTCTTTTTTTCATCCATGGCAGGCGGAGATTTCAAAACAGATTTGGGAATCAGGGAGTGTTTATCAGTTGTTACCGATTGATAGGCTTGATTGTAGTTCAGGTAGCTGCTACCGCCAGCCATTGCACGCAGAATACCGATTCTATTTTTGGAGGCTGGATGTGTGCTGAAAAGCGAATCTTTGCTTTCATGGAGTTTTTGCATGGGATTAATAATAAACATGGGTGCAGTTGCCTGATTGACTTTTCGCATTTTGACTGGTGAGACCGAGATTTTTTCAAGAGCGCTTGCCAGACCTTCCGGATAACGAGTAAACACGGCTGCTGAGGCATCTGCCAGGTATTCTCTTTTTCGGGAAGCAGCGAGGTAAATTAGTCGTGCAAGCAGTGGAGCCAATATCATTAACAGCAATCCAACAACAAGAATTACAATCTGAGCTTGACCTCCACCCCCCCGTGATGAGGATCTGGACCGTCTTCTTCCACCGCCAAAAAACAGGGAACGCCGGGCAATTTCTGCGAGCATTACGATAGTTCCAAGCATTATTGCAAGCATGGACATGAACATTGTGTCACGGTTGACAATGTGGCCGATTTCGTGGGCAACAACGCCTTGCAATTCATCTCTGTTAAGAACGTTTAACAATCCTGTGGTGACTGCCACGGCGGCGTCTTCGGGGGTGCGTCCGACAGCGAATGCATTTGGAGCCGGATCGTCGATGATATAAACATCGGGCATAGCCGGCAGGGCAGAAGCTATTTTCATTTCTTCAACAATATTAAACAATCGAGGATGATCATCCTTGCTGATTTTTTTAGCTCCGGAAATACTTAAAAAGATGTTTTTCCCCTGAAAATAGGCAACCAGGCTTAATATGATCCATATGATAAATGCTATAAAAAGTCCTGTAAGATAGGAACCGGCGAAATACTCTCCAAATGTGGAGCCGATGAGCATCAGCAGTGCTGCCATCAGAAAAACGAGCAACAATGATTTTCGTTTATTGCTTTGGATTATCTCCCACACAAGTCAGCTCCTTGAAAAAGACCGAATCTGCGCGTTAGAAACTGACTTTGGGAACTGCCCTTTCTTCGGGAAGTTCAATCTCAAAAAATTCTGCTGCTTTAAACCCAAACATACCGGCTATGATATTGGATGGCACGACTTCTGTTTTGTTGTTATATCGCATTACTGAATCGTTGTAGGCCTGTCGAGAAAAAGCGATTTTATTTTCGGTTGATGTCAGTTCTTCCTGCAGCGCCAGAAAATTCTGATTGGCTTTGAGATCAGGATATGCTTCAGAGACTGCGAACAGGGATTTCAGAGCTCCGGACAGAGCGCCTTCAGCTTTTCCAGCTTCGGCTGGGCCGGATGCTTTCATAGCGAAATTGCGGGCAGAGATAACGCGTTCAAGCGTATCTTTTTCGTGAGAAGCGAATCCTTTTACAGTTTCTACCAGATTTGGAATCAGGTCGTGTCGTCTTTTCAGTTGAACATCAATTTGTGACCATGCATTTTTAACTGCGTTTCGTAATCTAACCAGTCCGTTGTACAGACTGAAAACCCAGAAAACCAGAATCGCGGCGATGATCAACATAAGCAATAAAACCGTTAAAGCTGTCATTGTTTAACCCTCCATTGTCCAATCTACGATTCGTTTTTGAAATATATTCATTGTTGAAAAAATAAACAACAGATTTATTCATTATTTGAAGAAACGGCTTTTCCCAGAAAATCTTGTAGAACTTGAATCACAATGTTGCTGCTGGCGCCAGCCATTTGTTTCACAGTTTCACCGACTTCACCTGCGTCAAACCACAAGCCCTCATTGTCAGGGCACTGATCAAGTATTATACCGGTTTCAGGCGGTGAAACTTTTCGCATATTTTTTCTGCACAACGGGCATGGCCTGGAAAGCTCTCGCAATTCAGAACTTGCATCTACAAGTTTCAATGCATCCGATGGAACCGAAACTCCAGCTTTTTCAAGAAGCAATTCAACTTCACCACTATCAAACCAGATTCCCATACATCCCACACAGTAATCCAGTTCTATTGATTCATACTCAATTATAACCATGCTTTCTCGGCATACCGGGCATTCCATCTGATTCCTCCTGATAATAATCCGTCACTTTATGTCTGGCCAGCTTACCCAGAGCAGCAATTTGTTTTTCAATCAAGTGATGATTACAGCTTATTGCCGAATCATCAAAAAACTCTTCCATTAAATCATGAAAGTCATTTAGGTAATCATTGATGATCATATGCTTAGTACAACTTTCCAGAGCATCCGAACAGGCAGTCAGATTTTCTGGCAGATTAATAAGGACAAAACAGGACAGGATAGCTCTTTCCAATGCTTTGACCGCCAGTTTTTCTTTTTTGGCCCGATGCGCCAAATCAGAAAGGTGCAGCAATTGATCTGTTACTCCACCAAGCAAAGCACAAATATTTACTGATTCATTTTCGTCCAGGACAAGATCCATACTTTCAAGGCTCAATCCAAAGGATTTGAGTCTTCGGTCCACATCCTGCAAGTTCGGTTTTATCAATGTGTTTGACGGAATTACCAGTAATAGTTGATTGTATAAATCTTTTGGAGACATTGTTTCGGATTGCAGTAATAGCGATTGCAAATAGCGTGTTCTAGGTGAAGATTCCACCTTTTTTCTGTCTGTCAGCAGATCAAAAACAAGATCAAATGGGAGTGGATGCAGTATAATTTCCAGCAGAAACCATTTGCGCAGAATTCTGATCGCAGATTTTGGACTTTCATAGCGTTCTACAAGATTTACCAAAGCCAAAGCATTCTCAGGGTTGCTGCTTTCCTCCGGAGTAATATTAACGAACTCCCGATATGCCTGGACATCATTTCCCATTATCATGAATAATTCAGCACGTTGAATTGAGTCTTGAGTCATTTCGAGCTCTCGACGGCAGTTTTCTTCAGTAATTGATTCAGAAATAACCCAGTTGCCAGCATCATATATTGCATCCAGAAGCGAATCATCAATATCCGTAACTTTAAAATGCTTCATACGTTCGACGATTTTCCTGCATTCAAATCCGTTTAATTGTGAAAATGGAGCAGACGCAAGTTGATTTTCGATTTTATATAAATCCCTGATGGCTTCCGGGTTATGATGGACAGGCAGTTTTCCATGCGGAATGCGAAAAAACCTGGAGTCATTGCTTAGCCACGAGGTCATTATTTCGGCCCAGTTGGATGAGTATTCAAATTCTTTGATGAAACGGATGTTTATGTGATTATCCGCAGGTATGCGAGTTGTTTGGCGCAAAATAATTTTTTGCATGGAGCGAATTATGGGTTCCATATCGAAAAACATTTGACCGTTCCATACCGGTTTTTGTTTATTCAGTTTTGGCAGATTGTTTTCCATTAATAATATGTTACCTTTTTTTTTCAGGGGCTTTTGGGTTACCTTGTGCCTGCGTTAGTATTACAGATTTGGGAGCTTGATTTCAAATGAAACATGAAAAACAGGTCGCGAAGGTCAGTATACGCAAATTATCTGACGAAGAAGGTTGAAGGTACTGAATGATTTGGTTACTATGCATTCCTTCGCATTGGCAGATGCGACCAATTGGGAGACATTTTTATGAAATACTGTTTTTTGATTTTTATCTTGGCAGCAGTCCCGGTTTTTGCTGTACAGGAGCTTCCAGAAGATCAGATGTTTCCAGATACAAACGCTGGAGTGCATGATGATACGGGCATGGAACCTTTTGTTAATGAGACAGAAGTTTTCGTGGAAATGTCCGAGGATGCTCTAAGTGCAACTGAGACTGAACCGGTGGCAGACTCAAAATTGATGCCACCTCAGAATGTTACCGCATTTGATGTTCCACATGATGACGGTGAAGCGATTATGGTCGTTTGGGAACCTCCGCCTGAAAAAACTCCAACACGTTATTTGTTGGAAATTTCGGGTCCAGATGGTTTGTGGCATGAAGTAACGGAAACAGTTATGACACAGTACCGGGTTTCGCAGTTAACGAACCGTGTTTTGTACAGATTTCGGGTTTCAGCGATTTATCCGGAAGGTGTAGCGAGGTCCGAACCAACGGATCCGGTAGCGCCATTGGATCATTGGTTAAAACTTGGTGAGGTTCCGGTACTTATTGCCATCATGATTTTCGTGTTCTTCCTCCTCTGGTTTATTCAGGCAGCGCGACGCGGTGTTGAATTATTTGTGAGAAGGATATCCGGCTTAACAGCAGTTGAGGATGCCATTGGTCGTGCGACTGAGATGGGTAAACCTGTTCTTTATGTTCCAGGTCTTTCAGGGATTGAAGATGTCGGAACACTGGCAGCGCTAAACATTCTTGGGGAGGTTGCTCGCCGAACAGTTCATTATGATGTCAAGATTATTTGTCCAAACAGGGATCCAATAGTTTATACGATAGCCCGGGAAATTGTAAAGGAGACGTATGCTTCTGAAGGTCGTCCCGATGCGTATGATCCGGATAGTGTGTTTTATCTGGTTCCTGACCAGTTTGCTTTTGCGGCCGGGGTTGATGGAATTATGGTCCGGGAAAAGCCGGCAACCATATTTTTACTGGGATACTTCTGGGCTGAGTCACTGATTATGGCAGAAACCGGCGCCAGTACAGGAGCTGTTCAGATTGCTGGCACGGATTCTGTCGCGCAGTTGCCATTTTTTATTACTGCCTGTGATTACACCTTGATAGGTGAAGAATTATATGCGGCCAGCGCTTATCTATCTCGTGAACCCATGTTGCTGGGTACGCTGAAAGCACAAGATTACGGAAAACTTTCATTCCTTTTGGCAATGGTTATTCTGACGCTGCTGGCAGTGCTGTTCGGCATTGATACAGTTGGCTGGGTTGAAGTGAGGTAACATAATGAAACGCAAGATTCCAATGACAATCATGTTCATTTTAGCGATATGGGGTGGAATATCGTATTTTGTCGGTAAAACCCCTGTCAGAAATTTTGATAATCTCCTTCGAAACAGACTGCTGTTAATTGTAGGAGCTTTCGCAATCATTCTGGGTTTGGGGAGCCTTATTTTTCATCATTCTCAAAAAATCAGACGAAAAGCCCGCTTTTGGCAATACAGTTATGTGATGCTGATAGCTTTGGTTGTAACGACGTTTGTTGGTCTTTTTGGCGGTGTTCGTGGTGAGGGACGTCTTCCGACGATTTTTGGAGGAACAATGTTAGGGGCTCATGAGGGCAAAGTATATGCCTTTATGAATCGTGACGAACTGAATACATTTATGTCAAATCCCGCAAGTTATGCTGATCCTGACAAAGCTCTAATGGATTTACCACGGGAAATGGATGCTCCGGAAGGTGAACAGGTGTTTTTAAGTCGATATCATGCAGCATTGCTTCGCCAGGAAATTGAGTTACAACATGCTGGATACGAGATGGCTGATGAACCGATACCCCCAATGATCAGTCCGGTATCGGGTGAAACAGTAAGGTACAGAGCGGATTTCAAGATCAGTTTGCAGGCATTGTATGAAGGGATCATGGTTCCCTGTGGTTCGACAATGTTTGCAATGCTGGCTTTTTACATGTGTTCTGCTGCATATCGGGCGTTCAGAATGAGAAATCTTCATGCGGGCATATTGCTGGTGTCGGCATTCATTGTAATGTTGGGTCAAATACCACTTGCGACTGTTTTTATACCCTGGCTTCATGATTTGCGGCAATGGATTCTTGATGTGCCTAATCTGGCATCCAAAAGGGGTATTATGATTGGAGTTGGTCTGGGCGCTTCAGCAACATCTTTCAAAATTATTCTGGGTATTGAACGTGCCTGGCTGGGCGGAGGTGATGAATAATGCAGGAAGAAAAAACTGTCTGGCAAAAAATGATGTCGGTTGACAGAAGAATAATATACCTGATGGTTGCTGTTGTTATGATTGTACCGATTATCTTTCCATTTGACCAACCTGTCCGGGTTGCTGAAAGAACGACCGGCGCAATGTTTCAGGCGATAGACAACTTTCCAAATGAAAACGGAGTATTTTTGATATCAGCCGATCTGAATCCGCAGGATCAGCCAGAGCTTTACCCAATGCTTGTGTCCTGGATTCGTCATTGCTTTCATCGTGATATAAAAGTGCTTGTTTTGTGTCTGTTTCCCGCATCACTGGGTTTAGCTGAGCAGGCCTTGAATCAGGTAGCTACAGAGTTTAATAATAGAGCGGCACGGGGTGTTGGACGTCGCGTCGTTTATGGTGAGGATTTCGTGTTTCTGGGATGGACGCCGCCACCGATTGTGCCAATTCTTGGTCTTGGGGAAAATATCTTTGACGTTTTCCCGCGCGATTTTTATGGAGATGACCTTAGAACAATGCCGATCATGGTGGATAACCGGATTAGAAACTATCGCAATATGGATATGATCGGGTCGTTATCAGCCAGCTCGACGCCTATTACATACATCGCATTCGCTCAGGCACGCTTTGGCATCAGGGTAACAGCGGGAATAACTGCTGTTTCAGCAGCGGATTTTTATCCTTATATTGATTCAGGACAATTGACCGGAATGCTTGAAGGTATGAAAGGAGCTGCGGAATATGAGCAGCTTATAGCTGAATATTTTCCGCACGATGATGGACGAAGGATGGCAACCGAGGGCATGAGCAGCCAGTCAGCAACGCATATTGCAATCATCATAATGATTCTGATTGGAAATTTTTGTTATTTCATGCAACGTCGCGTAGAAAACAGGAGGAGTGTATAATGGCAACAGATTTCTGGACATGGACAGCTGCAATTCTGACGCTGGCGATTCTAAGTTTTCTATATGATGATAACGCCTTTTATCGAACAGCAGAACATCTGTTTATTGGTGTTGCCAACGGATATTCGATCGTTCTGTCGTGGTACAACGTTGTTATACCCCATATGATTGATCCTCTGGTTGGCGCTTTCAGAACGACCCGGGAACAGGGATTCACAACCGCCTTTTTTACGTTTGATGAACTCAATGTTTTAAATCCTTATAATGACAACAACTTTTTCATTATTATACCGATGATGGTTGGCTCGCTGTATATTACCCGGTTTATTCCGAAAATCTCATGGATGATTCGTATTCCAATAGGTATAACTATGGGATACTATACAGCTATTGCTATACCGGCCTCCTTCAAAGCATCTATTGTCCGACAGCTTGAAGCATCCATTCTGACAAGAGCGGATTTCAGCAGTTGGTCGGTCCTTATATACGGACTGTTTATCTTTGTGACAACTGTAGCTACTCTGGTGTACTTCTTTTTCTCGGCAGAACACAAAGGTTTTCTTAGGCCAGTCAGCAATATCGGAATTTTAGCTGTAATGGTAGGTTTTGGAGCTTCATTCGGTTTGACAGTCATGGCGCGTATTTCACTGGCAATTGGTCGATTTGTGTTTATTTTTAAAGACTGGTTGGGAATAGTGCATTAGTCATGAGTGATTTTTCCTCTGCACCTCTTATCACCTGCCCTGTATGTGAAATAAAATCGCATGTATACAAAGATAAAGATACAGACCGGGTTTTTTGCCCGGTCTGTCAGTTTCCGACAGCATCATCCGGTATGTTTCCTCTGGACGATATTTCGATTGACAAGTTTATAATGATGGTTAAAAAACCGGTTATGGTATTATTTTGGGCTCCCTGGGAAAAGGAAAGTGAAAAGGTTTTAACTCTTTTTCGCCTGGAAATGGAGAATAAACCGGATAATATTCTTATCTCGGAGCTAAATATATCAGAAAATCCTGAAAGTCGCCGACAATATGGCATTGACATATTGCCTACTATCCTTTTGTTCAGTTTTGGTCGCGAAGTTAACAGAATAGTAGGTACTGTAAGCAGTTTTGAATTATCCCGTCTGATTAAAAATGACTATTCTTTTTGAGGTTTTTTATATCACACTTTAAACTCAAAAATGTCACCCTCTTCAACAATATAATCACGCTGAATTTTCTGTCCGTCAAATTTGCCAGAACCCCAAACCCGGGCATATTTCATGTCTTCAGCAAAATCCTTGTGTATTTCGCTGGTAACATCAATAAGCGTGGAGCCTTTGCGGACGATAACAGGTTGATTCATATTTGCATCTTTTCCTGGCGCTTTGGTATATACCCGGACCAGTTCAAGAGTTTCAAATATTTTTCGTCCCAGAATAACAGCATCGCCCGGATTGTTTCCTGACAGGGGTAATATGCTTAGATGCTCACAGGTTTCCTTCAGAAGTTCAAGACTGATTTCAGCATCCGGAAAATCGGTTTTGGTTGCTGCTATAATAGCTGGAATTTTTACAATTCTGCCGTGGTAATCAGAACTGGCGTAGTTGTTTACCAGTGAAATTTTGCAATCATCCATTATTTTCAAAATGGTATCGACCTGATCAATGGTATCCATACTGACAACCAGAAGAACCATATCGCTGACCCGGACCAGACTGGGTACCCAGGGTTCGTAGAATTCGTCAGACAACGGTGGTAAATCCACCAGTTGGAACTGCACATTTTCCCAGTGCAGCATCCCGGGCAGAGGTTTTTGTGTTGCGAAAGGGTAGTCAGCAACCGTCGCATTAGCATTTGTAAAACCAGCTAAAATTGAAGATTTTCCGCTGTTAGGAGGTCCAACCAAAACAATTTGTGCAGCTCCTTCAGGTGCGACATGAAATGAAATTCCTTTTTTTTGAGACCGGTGTGACAGTTCCAATTGTTTACGTGCTTTTGAGAGTCGTTGTTTGATATCGGCGCATAGCTTTTCGGTACCTTTATGTTTGGGAATAGCACGGTACATTTCTTCCAGAGCTTGTATTTTTTCTGAAGCCGTTTGAGCCTGTTTATACTGTGCTTCTGCAGCTTTATACTGAGGTGTTAAATTTGCCGGCATTTCATCACTCCGTCAATCTATCTTTTCCATCTGCTATTTTTAACAAAATTCAAGTTAAATGAAAAGACACAAATCATTATCGACGAGAGAGCAAAATCCGTATATTATAGACTTGCATTAGCTGGAGGTGTGTATTTTGAAGTTTCAAAGGCTTGCTCAAAAACTCCACCGAGCCGGAGATTATCAAGGGGCCGGTGATGTATATCAGGATGCTGGTGAGTATGAGAAGGCTTTGGAAATGTATTCTTTGGCTAAGGCATATGAACGATCAGCATCTCTTTTAAAACGGTTAGGGCGGCTGGAAGATTCTGCGGCATATCTTGTAAAGGCCCGACAATATGTCAAAGCGGCTGATTTATATACACAAATGCAAGAGTATTATAAAGCGGCAGAGATGTATAAAAAAGCCGACTTTCCTTTGCTGGCTGCAGATATGTATGACAAATCGGGCGCTATTATTGATGCAGCAGTAATGTATGAACGAGCTGGAAACTTTCAGAAAGCAGGGGAATTGTATCTGGAGAGGGGTAACTTCAAACGGGCTATAAATTGTCTGGAAAAAGAGATAAAAAATCTTGCGTTTAACACAGATTCTCCTCATAAAAGTCTTCAGAAAACCAGAAAGTATATAGCGCAACTTCTGGCTAAGGCTTATGAAAAAACAGACAAATATGATCTTGCTGCACATCATTTTTTCCAGGCTGATGATATCCCCAAAGCTGTATCCCTTTGCAAACAGACAGGTAATCTTGCTCAAGCAGCGTCATGGCTTGAAAAAGCAGGGCGATTTGATCTTGCAGCCGAGATTTACGAAGAAACGGGTCAAAAGACACATGCCACTCTGCTAAAAGTACAGAATCTTCTAAATCAAAGACAGTATGTGAGAGCGGCGAACCTTGCTGATGAAATCGGTGAACATGAAATGGCAGCAGGCGCATATGAGAGTGCAGAAGATTATGGTCGTGCCGCAGAACGTTATCATTTGGCAAGCAATGTTACCAAAGCGATAGAAATGTTTATTAAGACAAATAATCTTGCCAGTGCTTCCACTTTACTGGAAAAAACCGGTCAAGTGGAAAAGGCGGCGGAATTGAGAGAGAAGCTTGGTGATGTAAAGAAAGCCGCGGAACTATATTCTCAAGCGGGAAAACCTTTGAAAGCAGGCGAAATCCTGATGGAAATTGGTAATCTTGATGAGGCTATTCGAGTTCTTCAGAGAGCCTGGGGCCAGGGTGATCGAATGCCGTCATTACGTAATGCGCTTGGATTAGCTTTTTTGCGTCGTGGCAGTTTTGAGATTGCCTATGATCAATATCTGAAGTTTCTGGTCGAAGAGAGTGTTGCGCCTGATAACCTGGAAACAAAATATGAATTGGCATGCAGCTTTGATTCCAGGGGCCAGTATGAGGAAGCACACAAACTGTTTCAGGAATTATCAGCATATGATCTGGATTTTAAGGATGTCCGAGATCGTCTGGACAGATTGGCTGCTATTTTGGCAGAGATCAGAAACAATAATGCCACAACTATGCAGCACCAGTTTTCTCCAGGAAAAATCATTGCAGAACGATATATTATTAAAAGCAAAGCCGGATCGGGTGGTATGGGAGAGGTATATCGGGCTCTTGACAAAGAGCTTAACCTTGAAGTGGCTCTAAAACTGTTAAAGTCAAAATATACACATAACCATGAAATGGTCCAGCGTTTCAAACGGGAAGTGACATTAGCAAGAAAAGTTCACCATGAAAATGTTGTTCAGTTGTATGATTTTGAAAAGCTGGAAAACCATTTGTATATTTCGATGGAGTTTTTTCACAGTCGGGATTTAAAGGTGATCATTCGCTCAAAAGGTATTATGACCACTGAAGAAATCATCCCGATAATGACTCAGACCTGTCGCGGATTATGGGCGGCTCACAGGCGTGGAATTGTTCACAGAGATATCAAACCTCAAAATATTCTTATAAACGACGAAGGTATGGTAAAACTGGTTGATTTTGGAATAGCTACAGTAATTGAGAGCGCTATGGAATCTGATTCGGAGTTTGTTGTTGGAACCCCCGATTATATGAGTCCTGAACAGGCGAAAGGTGAGCAGACAGATCCCAGAAGTGACATCTATTCTTTGGGAACCATTTTATACGAAATGGCAACAGGTAAACCTCCGTTTGCCAATCCCGACGCAATGAAAATACTTGTTGATCAGGTGGAGAGTATGCCGATACCGCCTGTTGAGCTGAACCCAGAGATTCCGCTTTGGCTGAATGAGCTGATTTTAAAGTGTCTTGAGAAGGATCCCGATGCACGGTTTGATTCAGTGCAGATAATGGAGCGCCAACTGGCAACCTGTGGAATAGCAGAATTGATGTTGAGCGCTGGCGATAATGATGATGACCTTTAATGATCTGATGAAATTGCCATAGATTGTTTTATTATTCCCGCTTTCAGTGGTAAAAGACCATATGCTTCTGCTAACAGTGACACCGGATGAACAGTTTGAATGCCGGTGACTGCCTCAATTTGAACTCTGCAGGCTCCGCAACTGGACACAACATATTCTGGTGTGACTTGCTCAATTTCCAGAAAGAGCCGTTTGCCGATTTGTCTTGAAAAGTGGAATGTATGTTTTTTTAAGCCATGAGTGCCGGCCATACCGCAACATAACGATTCCAAAACGTGGATGTTCAAGCCGGGTATCATTTCCAGAAGACGAATTGGATATTCGCCAGCGCCAACTGCGCGTGAGTGACATGGTTGATGAACAGCAACAGACATGTTTCGGGGCAGAAATCGCATATCCAGTTTTCCGTTACTTAACAGATCGGTTAGAAATTCATGAATATCAACGACATGTTTAGCAACATAGTCCGCGCTTTCTGATTGTATGATATCCGGGTATTCATGCCTTAATGCAAGTCCACAACTAGGAGAACTGCAGATTATCTTCATTCCGCCCCGAGCCAGTTCATGCAGAACACGAACATTCTCTTCCATTCCGGAGCGAGCAAAATCCAGAAGGCCGGATGATATAGCGGCTATTCCACAGCATTTGACTTTAGGCAATACAGGTGAAAACCCATGGTGGGACAATACAGACAATGTCGCTGCGCCTTCGCCCCAGGGATCATTGGCTTCTGCTGAACAGCCCGGAAAATAGACAACAGGAGTTCCGCCAGCAACAGTAAGATCTGATGCAATTTCTGCCAGTCCGGTATTGGTGAATTCAGCCACTGGAGCGTGCTGATCCAGTCCCAGAGTCCGTTCGAGTGTTTTTCTAACGAATGAACTGTTCAGAACTTTATTTGAAAGAACCGAAAATGTTTTTCCAAGTGTGACAATAGTTCCGGTATCACTTAACAGGCGATCTTTCATGTTACCACCATTATGGTCATTGTTAACATGTTTTGCGCTCATCATTAACAATGGCACATTGACGCCCGACGGACATTCGGTAAGGCATGTATTGCAATGAATGCAAAGGTCGAAAACCGAACGATAATCCGGGGATATTACTTCATTTTCAGCAGGAAAGCGTTTGCTAAGAATTCGAGTCAACAAATTTACCTTGCTTCTGGGTGACATGCGTTCGTCCATTGTCGCTTTGAACACCGGACAGTATTGCCGACATGCACCGCAGTTACTACATTTGAACAATTGTTCAAATAGAGTTTGGTTGTCCAGTAATGATTCAGTAACTCGTTGTTGTTTGTGATCTGTTATTTTCAGGTTATCCGTAAAGCGTTCATTACCTGTTCGCACAATTTTGCCCGGATTCAATATGTTGTCCGGATCAAAAAGTTGTTTGACAGCTTTAAAAACCGGATAAATCGGACCAAAGAAATCTTCTAAAAATGGTGTTCGTAATAATCCATCACCATGCTCACCGGAAAGGCTTCCATTATAGTGTTTAACGATAGCATTTGTTGTTTCTGCGACGGAGGTCATTTTGGCTATCAATCCGGTGTCATGGATATTGAAAAGTGGGTTAACATGCACATGACCATCACCTGCATGTCCGTAGATAAGCCCTGTAAGATCAAATTTATTAAATAGTTTATGCAAATCTGAAATATAATCTGGTAAACATGCGACAGGGACAACGGTATCTTCAATAAATTTGACAGGTTTACAGGGTGCCGGGTAGCGATTTAAAATTGGACTTGCCGCTTGCCGCAGTTTATCCAGACGTTCCTGTTCATTTTTTTGAATTCCTTTTTTGGAACCAATGGCAGGGCGACCAGGTCCGACAAACATTTTTTCAAGTTCATTAATATGATTTGTAACGTGATCAATTGATGAGCCGTTGAATTCAATCAAAAGCAACGCCTCCAGGTTACGTATAAATGGCACGCCGACATCAAATGCACTTTTGCGTACCAGTTCGATAAATGTGGATTCCATTATTTCCAGCATAGACGGATTCATTTCGGTAATAATGGGAACCGCTTCACAAGCAGCCTGCAAAGAATCAAACATCAGAAGCAGCATGCCGGTATGTTCGGGCAGCGGTTTTACGATGAGCTCAAGACCAGTAAATATTCCCAAAGTACCTTCTGAAGCAGCCATTAATCTTGCCAGATCAAGGTTCGTTTCACTTGCTTGAATGTCGATACGGTATCCACTGGAATTTTTTCTTGTTTTGGGAAGATTGTTTTGCACGGAATGTTTATTTTTAGCCAATAATGAGCCCAGATCGACGATCAACGATTTAAAAAAATTCCCTTTGACTTGATCGGGGTGCATATCTTTTTCAAATATAAACTCTTCAGCATTGGCACAAACAGCAGAAACTGACTTCAGATAATCAAGAGTTGCTCCATATTTAATGGAATGGGGACCTGCCGCATTATTACCTGTCATTCCTCCGACTGTTGAATACATATAGCTGGAAGGATCTGGAGGAAAAAACAACCCATGTTTTTTTAATGCACGGTTCAGATCATTTTGAACGACTCCCGGTTCTGCAACTACTGTTCGATTATCTACATCAATCGACAATATCCGATTCATGTACCTGGAAAAATCGATCACAATACCGGTTCCAAGACATCCTCCTGTAAGACCTGCCCCCGCGCCACGAGCGGTGATTGGAATGTTCATTTCACGTGCAATACGAACGGTTTGGCAAACATCATCTCCGTCTTTGGGCATCACAACGGCTGTTGGAAAAATGCGATAAATACAGGCAGCGGTTGAATATTGTAATCGTGTCTGATCATCGACATATACATCACCAGCAATTCTTGATTGCAGTGCGCTCTGCAATCGGCGCATTGTCCCGCGATCCGGTGATTTCATTTTATTCACAGTATGATTTACTCACTGATTGTCAGATAGGGCCACAGATCGCTTTGTCTGCCAGCGATATCAGTTGCTCGTAACTGAAACGGATAATGCCCGGGGGCAAGCATTCCTGGCTCTATATAGAATGTCAGTCCGAACAACCCGTTACCGCTGTCGAAATCCCCGTGTTGTCCGTCATCGTGAAGCAATACGCCAGTTGGCAATCCCTGGTAGTAGATTTCGACTTCTGCAATTGGCAGGTCTCCGGTTGTAAACGCCAGCATTGTGAACTGTCCTCCTGACGAGGAACGAATACGTGTATCCATAAAGCCAGCCATATATATTCGGGGACGTTCGGCAGGCGGAACGGCGTTGAATTCCTCGGTATGGCTGGTTTGATCGATCTCCCACCATGCTGGAGCTGCGTTCCACTCATAACCATATCCGTGTTCTACTGTAAAAAAGGGCCAAATGTAACTGCTCAGGCCTTCTGAATCATAAGCCACTATTTGAAATTGCAGTCGATTCAAACTCATCGACTCGCCTTCGGGCATCGACATCGGTGGAAGATCCATTAACAAACCATAAATACCGTTACCGGCGCCAAAATCACCATGATTTCCATCGTCGAACAATTCCAGAACTATTTCACCGCCGAGTTTAACATACACGTGTTCAATATCATTATCCGGATCGGTAACCCAGGCCAGAATCTGGAATAATCCGCCAGTATTCAGCCGGTAATCGGAGTCTCCGAACCCTGCCATATGAATAACCGGAACATTATCCGGTCGAGGTGTTGGGGTTCCGGTTGGAGTTCTGGTTGGAGTCGGGGTATGTGTTGGTGTTGGAGTCGGGGTGGGTTCTGAACAGTTGTTAGGTGATCCGGGACTGGGATCATCCAGTTGCCAGTTTATGCTTGAATCAATATCATGTCCGTCTGGACACAGATTGATGGAATACCCTTCGGCGTCTGGAATGGGAATGAAATCGCCGGTTGTCCATATCCCTGCATTGACAGCGGTACTTTCCCATGTCTGACCTCCAGCGCCATAGGCTATGTAATCGACAATTGTATTGACACTGTGAGTTGT
>PWNJ01000068.1 GCA_003558985.1 candidate division CSSED10-310 bacterium | reverse complement strand
TTTACACCATATGTGACGTTTGCATAAACATTGCGCCAGTTTTGTTCAACTCCGCCATAGTAATGTCTGCTCTCATTTCTTGTAACAATGCCGGCATAATCAGGATGTCCCTGATTGTTAAAGTGTGATCCGCTGAAGAAAATCATAGTTCCGGTTGCAGGTATATAATAATCAATTTTAACTCTGAAACCTTTGGTGTCATCCAGTTCCGTCATTTCATCTTCTCGGTCTGCAGTGGGTGGGCGGCCATAACGATAGTCCCAGTAGTCATAATTTTTGTATTCCGTTAAAACAGTAAAATTTCCAAGATATGCTGTAAGACTTGCATAAATAGCAGTTCCATCATCTGTTTCTATACCGAACGGTGTTTTCGAGTCCCATAGCAACTCGGCATATTCAGCATAAAAATCAAGCAAACCTCCTGCCATACCAAATGATTCCAAATTGATTCCTGCTGTCTGAAAATCCTCATCCCTCAAAACACCTCTACGGTACTGATAAAGTGTTCCTGTTACATAATTCAACCCCAGCCGCAGACTGTCATGTATTCTGACTCCGAGTCCCGCTCCAAAAATATCATCAGTGATCTTACGTTCTTCATATGTCATATTAGTGCGATCATCCAGGAAATCATACCAGCGGATGCTACCTCCAAACACCTGGGCATCAAATCGGTTGTGTCTGAAACGTATGTGGCCGCCGCGGATAGTCCGGTCAATGTTAAGATCCTGATCTTCCTGAACATACAAAACAATACCTCGTCCCAGAAACTGATAAAAATCACCAGCAACAATTTCATAATTGCGTCCACGGTATCCAACTTTGTATTTAAACAGTTCCAGGTCCGCTTCATGTTCACGGGAACGATAATCATAGTGAATGCCATCTGTGTACTTCATGTTACGAAGACGCACTTCACTATACCAGTTTCGCCATCCCATATTCAGGGTTAACTGATTTTCAAATGATGTATATGGCCCTTCATAGATTTCCATTCCGGGTTCCCAGTCATCCGGATCATGATTCCAGTATGTTGAACCGAATGATCCGGTAAAACTCATTTCATCAAAAAAAACTGCAAAAGCCGACATGCCGGTTATTAACAGTATGCCAATCAAGACCGATGTTGTGTTAATCATGGTTTTCATTATTTATATCTCCCGGATCGCTTTCAGGAATTTCTTCAGCTTCTTTCTTGTCATCATTGAGAGGTTCTGCTGTTTCACTGTCTTTTGATTTCAGTTTTTCAATTTCCTGCTGTACAATTCTTTCAACCAACTGCTCATCACCGGGTCGGTAGCCGCTAAACTCGCGAACTATTGTGCCGTCAGCGCCAATAATGACCATGTATGGAACATTTCTGTTTGGACTGTAATTTCGAATCACGTTGTTATCTGTATCAAGCAACACTGGAAAAGTGAATCTGTGGCGATTGATCGTTGGGCGAATACGTGACAGGGAAGCAGCCGTATCGATTGATATTGCGAGTACTTGGAGATTCTGATCTTTATACTTTTCATACAGGTTGTTAACGTGAGGCATTTCACGCAAACAGGGTCGGCACCATGTTGCCCAGAAGTTCAGTATTATTACCTTTTCTCCAAGTTCGTCTGCCAGCCTGTAAGTTTCACCGGTCATCGTTTCCAGTTCAAACAATACGGGCCGTTTTTGCGCTAAAACAGCGCTTTGCATTAAGAATAAGACAATGACAGCCATCATTGTAGTTGCATACACTCTATGTTTCTCTAAAACCAGTTCCATCAAAACCTCCTGTTTGTAGAAAATGTGATTCTACTCATTGTCAGTCACTTCTTTCAACTTTTCTATCAGCTCAGTCACTGTCTTTCTGTTTTTTAGCCTGGTCATCTTTTCAGCATTCCGAATCTCGTCCTGCAAAAGCCCCAAAAGATAGTGAGTTGCATCCCGATCAATGTTTAGCGAAATAGATGCCAAATCTGCTGATTTACGTAATTCAGGATCAATTTTTGGCAAATAACCGATTCGCTTTAACTCCGCAAACAAACAGTTCACGTTGTTTTTTGAAATCCATACGGCTCTGGAGCTTATCCGATGCCCCAGCAAATCATAAATTGCTGAATGCGCAAAAAGCTCTTTCATAATATAATGATCGCTGGTTGTCAGAACAATTCCTTTGGAAACATTTATCTTTCCAAACTCATCAATCCAGTCTTCAATTGATGTTTTGACATTTTGAGGCACTGTTGTACGTGATATTAATTCCAGGAACTCAATAATTTCAAAACCCCGAATACCTGATTCGAGGGCT
Source organism: candidate division CSSED10-310 bacterium (assembly GCA_003558985.1). Classification (GTDB taxonomy): domain Bacteria; phylum CSSED10-310; class CSSED10-310; order CSSED10-310; family CSSED10-310; genus CSSED10-310. The sequence continues at coordinate 23,827 of PWNJ01000068.1, read as the reverse complement.
GATGCTATTGTATTTCTGGTAATTCTGTATTGTTGCATATGTCCACCGCTGATAACTTCAGCAATATTTTCCAGTCTGTTTCTGACCGATAAAACCAGTCCGGCAGGCGCCAGAATCTCAAAATCAGGTTGCACAATAACCTTGTTCACAGCCAGAGATGGATCCGAAATATTGACTGAGTTCATTTCAGCAGAATTACTGTTTGAGTTTCCAAACACATACAAACCCAGTTGATTTAACATCAATGCTTCCGGCTTTCCGTGTTTGGATAGTCCTACATCCAGCAATCCAAGCCAGGCCAATCGCCGTGTTGTGACGGTTATAATCAAATGTCGTTCAAGGTGTTCCCAGACAGCATCGTCAGGTATAATCTGTTGTGTTTGCTTATCTTTCAATCGCCATAAACCTGGAGATAGGTCAGGCCGAAAAAAATATGGTCGCCTGTGTTTAAAATGATCAGAAACAGTTTCCAGCGAAATCCACTTTTCCAGTGGCAACAAGTCGATAATGCTAGTGATAGCATGCTTGACTCTTTGAACTGGATGCTGAATACCGGCTGCTGTTAATACCACATTATCAGAGACGTTTATTTCATTCGTGTTACCCAGATGCTTCCAGGCGCTATACAAATCCTTTATCTGATCGGTTTGAGATAGATCAAACCATTGACTGGCATGTGAGGTTACTTCGAATATATTTCTTCGGCGAGTTATGAAACCCAGTTTGTCAGCTAATGTGAATAGAAGGTCTATATATGGTTCGTCACGTTTGCGATCTGAAGGAATCAATGCTTCCAGCTTTTTAATTATGGCCAGTTTATGCCGTTTTGCCGGAGTTCCTGAAGTTAAAACTTTAACCCGGTATTCACTCAAGTATTGCAGATAATAAAAAACATCGGACAGAATGGTGAATCCTGTTGCCTGATAATGATACGGTGCATAATCATGATCAATCCCTTCAAAAGGCGGAATACAAACAATTGAGTGAAACTCTTTGGGCAGCACATAAGCTCGTGTATCGTAATCCTGGTGCCTTACACAATACAATAATCCTGACAAACGAAGCCGCGAAAGACCACTGCTTACTGTGCGATGCCAAAACCATCTGCGCGCAACTTCAGGATCATCAGCACCCCAGGATTTTTCAATTTCAGATACTGGAATACTGCCACCGGCTTCAAGAATCTGATACAATATCTCTTTTTCAAACAAATTGAGTTTTTCAAAAACTTGTACCCCAAACGTGTCAGTCAAAAACAGATAACGCAGTTTTGAAATAACATCCGATCTGGATGGATTTGCTCCTGTATCCACTTGCACAAACTCAGCTACTGCACGCAGGTGAGACGTTTCTGTTTCCATTAAGCAATGTTCCAGGTTCACAATATGTGTTCTCCAGTATCAATCAACAGCGGTCATCTGTTGATTTCAAGGCAACCATTGTATAGTATTCAATTGAAAGACAGCAAGAAAACTTGCTGGAAAGTGATATCAGTTAATTAAATGACACGTAAGACAGACGATTCAAATAAGTTATCGACCAGTGACAAGGTTCATAAAAATAGTTCCTGGAGCAATAAAATTGACGCTGATTACTCTCTGAACAACTGGTTTTTCCGCATGTTTTTTGTCGCTATGATTGTCAGTATTCTGGCAATATGGCTGATCCCCGGGGATGTATTGCTGCGTTGGTCTATGTGGTGGAATAATATCCCGATCAAGTAAGAATTCGCTTCGAATGTAGTCAGTTCAGCTTTATCAACTGTTAATATTAAACATTAATCCCGGGTATTGATTGATATGCGGCTAACACTTGCGGAATATAGCAGATCTTGTAAAACGGATTCTGGGCCTTTTTTCAAGTATAAAACCTGTTTTCAAAGCCGTATTTATCAGTTTTTTAAACTCTTCAACAGTAACCTTGGAAATTGGTTCTGCAACGTATATCCGACCACCGGGTGTCAGTATTGAATCAGCTTCCTGAAAAAAACCGGCTTCATCGGGTATTTCATGAATGACATAAAATGCCAGAATGAAATCCACTGGTTTATCATAGCCAATTTTGTTTTTCCCGGATTGATGTAATATGACTCGTGAAGCCACATCACTTTTCTGAACTTTATGTTCTACTATATCCAACATACCTTTTTGCAAATCGGATGCTATAACATATCCGTTTTCACCAGTCATTCGGGCAAGATCAAGAGTAAAAAAACCGGGACCACATCCAATATCAAGAATTCTCATTCCCTTGCTGATATAAGCGCCAAACAATCGTTTGGGATGCTGCTTCCAGCGGCGGGACAGAGTATCAAGATTGCCGGCATTTTCTAACGGGCATACATGTTTTCTACTGTCAATATCATCCATTATTCACTACTTCCTTCAGCGACATTGCAACGGATTGGCGGCCAGAATAGCACGACATTTTGAACAGACCAGAAATGCAAATTCCTGGTAGACCTGATCTTCAAGCATATCTTCAGGTATCATCGCAATGCGATCCAGCAAAGCACTCAATCGACCATCCAGTTGTACAGCAGACAAATTTGCATATTCGTTAACACCCAGTACTGGATCTGCAGTCAATGAAAGAAAAATCCGCCACGCAATTTCATCTGATTTAAACCCTTTTTTGCATCGGTCACATTTTACTGTAAGGTTGCCCATTCTGATGCCACCACCTTTAACGAATCGGCAAGAGATGTGGCTTTCCAGCCAGTTTCTTTTTCCAATCGCGCGGAATCAAGTGAACAATCTTTTAAGAACGCTGCATCTTTTGTAATCGTATCCATTGGAACGGGTAGAATTTTGTTTTGATCCCAGTTAAAAACATCAGCGGCCATCATACCAAGATCATATCGATTGATACGTGTCGATCCTCCAATGTTGTATATTTGGCTTTTCAAACCCATGCTGATAATCCTGTGAACAGCGTTGGCAATATCCCTTGACCAGACAGGTGAGCGATATTGATCGATAAACAGTTTAATATGTTCGCATCTTGTCAGAGATTTATCATTTTCATGCAGAAACGATCCAGAGGAACCATGATAAGAACCATACATGAGTCCACTTCTAAGAACAATTGACGATGGGTATACAGTGAACAATTTCATTTCGGCATCAAATTTTGTTTCGCTATATAACAGGTATGGATCTGCTTCATCTTCTTTATGGGGTCCCGCTCCCGAATTGTAAACCAGATCTGTTGAAACAAATATCATGGTAATTTTGTGTTTTGCCGCTATCAATCCCAATTCACGGGTTGCATCAACATTCATTATATGAGCAAGTTGAGGATCAGCCGAACATAAACCGGGTTTTGAAAGGGCAGCACAATGAATGACAACATCAATATGATTGGCGCTGATCCAGTTATCCAGCGGCTTAAAGCTTCCTGTCATATCCCATTGAATCGAACCTGCTGCAGTTGCTGGCGCTTTCGTTTTATGATGTGTTGTAAATATTCGGTATACCTCGCCCAGATCGTGACATAAATTGTATCCCAGGAAACCTGAAGCGCCAGTAATAAGAACTTTTTTCATAACTCAACCCCTATATGTATCAAAATGTGTTTTTACGGTCTTACACGTTGATCCGATAAATGTTGCCCAAAGTTTACAGCCAGAATCTACTACTACACCTCAAACCGAATCTTCTGTCAATCGGGTGTTATAGCGCATCACGACCTGATTTACAAAACACGACTTAATGATATAATCAAACTTGAAATTTGTCAGCCAGCTCGAATAACCTGGTATCCAACTGACACAGACTGCTATGAACTCTTGAACACTCAGTTTTACCTTTGAAATTGTGAAGAACGGAGCTAACACGATGAACATGGAAATTTTGAATTATCTGAACAAACACCAGGAAAACTCTGATTCACCAGTAGTACTGGTTCTGGTTGTTGCCAATAAAGGCAGCGCACCACAGATTCCCGGCGCTTGCATGCTGGTCTCATCCAAAGGACGTGTTTACGGTACAGTTGGCGGAGGAACCATTGAAAAACTGGCTATTGAGCATGCGGCATCAATGCTGTTTCAAAATAAACCAACCGATTTTTGCACGTATGACCTGCAAGGCACATCTGCAGAGGATGTGTCTACCGGTATGCTTTGTGGTGGCAGTCTTTCAATTTATTATGAACGACTGATTGGGCCGGAAAGGTTGATAGTTTATGGATGTGGACATATTGGAGAAGTATTGGTTCCGCTTGCTGTTCAATGCGGTTTTTTTGTTCTGGCAATTGATGAACGGAGTGAGATGACTGATCCAGATCGGTTTTCAAGTTGTGATAATTCAGACCTGGTATCACTTGAGTGTTGTAATCCTGTGGAACATGCAGGTGATCTTGAAATCAAGTCAACGGATTCCATTGTTATTATGACACATAACCATAAATATGATGCCGGTGTGTTGAAAGCTCTGACCAGACGTTTGAAACCTGATGAATTGCCTCGATACCTGGGTATGATCGGTTCTGCCTCAAAAGCCGGGACCGTTTTGACTAATTTGATACGACAAGGTGTTTCGGAAAAAATACTCAATCACGTACGAACCCCTGTTGGATTGAATATTGGTGGGGCATCACCGGTAGAAATTGCCATATCAATCATAGCCGAAATTCTGGCAGTCAAACATGACACCATCAATAATGAAACAGTATGCACCATGCGTGTGAAGAAAAACTGATTTGGTTTTGCATGGTGCGGTTATAGTATCCGGGCTTTTCTGCAACTGAGAACATTAATACGCCCATTTTGATCAACAGAAACCAAATCAGCGTCACTTCCTTCAGTAATAGACCCTTTCTGTGGGTAAAGTCCATAAAACCGGGCCGCATTTTCAGATGTCAAAGCCACCAGTTGCTCCCAGGATATGCGATCCTTGTCTATTCCTTCAGCTATCATGGTGGGCAATAGAGTTCCAACTCCGGCCAAACCGAAGGGAGCTTTTGTAAAATGATCACCAGCCTTTTTACGGGCAGCAGGGGAGAAGGGTGCATGGTCTGAGCCAATCCATGCGATTCTTTCATTGATGACTGAATCCCATAGAAGCTTTTGCTCATCAGCGTTTCTTAAGGGTGGCGCCACGGCATAATTGAATCCATCCGTTTGCTGATAAACATCACGAGTCAGTGTCAGATAATGCGGGCATGTTTCAAGCTTCAGTCCACTCTTGCTAGCCGCTTTAACTCCACTTCCCGAACTCACATGAACGATCGCCATTGAAGCGCCTGTGCAGCGCTGAATTTCAGCAATTCGGGAAATGGCAGCAACCTCCGATTCAACAGGTCTGGAAGCCTCATAAAACCTGAAAGAATCGGATTCAAACGCGCTTGCAGGCCTCAAAAGCGAAGAATCCTCAGCATGCACTATGATAGAAGCTTCATTTTGAACTGCCCAATATGCTGCTCTCTCAATTGCTTCATAAGTGCTGCGACGACCTGTTTCTTCATAAGCAGTAAAAAATTTGAACGAACGTACCCCAAGACTCAAACATATTTCAGCCTGTTTCTCAGTAGCAAAACTCCATCTGGAGACAGCCGCATGTAAAAAAACTGAACACTTTGCTTCTTGTGCTTTTGAATAGCGCGTCACAACCAGTTCGTGCAGCGCTTGATTCGTATCAATATCGGAAAAATCTATAACGGTTGTCACACCGCCCTTCAATGCTATAATTGAACCTTTGGCAAAATCATCTGTGGTTTTGATGTTATTCACTGATAAATCGAAATGAACATGAGGATCAATACACCCCGGCAATACTCGTTGTCCCGCAAGATCAGTTTCCTGATCAAAAGTTCCGGACAACGATGACCCAACTTCGGAAATAAAACCGTTTTCCAAAGCAATGTCGCCATGAAAACTTTTCTCCGTGCTCGTAATCAAAGCATTACGAAAAATTCTTCGATGCCCAAATTTCATAAAGTCATTCTATACAACTAAGCTACAAAAGGTCAAATAGCTGGATCACAACAGTTGTATCTTGACACCATCCGGTTGTTAACCTTAGAATATCATATAACTTTTGTAGCTGATTTGCTTAAGGAGGCAAAAGAAAATGAAAAAAGTCACATTAACAATTCTTATTATTCTTGCTTGTGTTTTAATGACAGAAGCAGCTCTTGCCGATGAAAAACCCAGGCTGGGTGTTTTACGTTTTACCAATCAGACTCGTGCCGGCTGGTGGGGTGGCGGTGTTGGCCGTGATCTTCAGGACATGCTGATCAATGAACTGGCTGCTATCAATGCATTTACTCTGCTGGAACGTAGTGAACTGGACGCGGTCCTGGGTGAACAGGATCTGGGGGCTTCCGGACGTATTGATAGCGCTACCCGTGCCAAAATCGGTCAATTGAAGGGTGCGCAATATCTGGTAGCCGCAACAGTCAGTTCTTATGAAGAAAGAACCAGCGGTACAGGCGGTGGAGTTCGGGTTGGCCGTATGGCAATCGGCGGACAACGGGAGACAGCCTATATTGCCATTGATTTACGGATCATTGATACGACAACTGGTGAAATTGTCGATGTGCGCACAATTGAAGCCGAAGCTGATTCCAGCAGTGTTCGGGGTCGCGCCGGTGTTGGACAGTTAAGCGGCAACTTGAGTTCACAGCAACGCACACCTGCTGGTAGAGCAATACGTGCCTGTCTGATGGAAATTGTTGATTATCTTGAGTGCTCACTTGTCAAAGGCCGCGATCACAGATGTATGAATGAATACACGAAAAAAGAAGAACAACGCCGAGAACGCACGCGAGAGGGTGTAAGATTCTGATATAATAGGAATATTGAAATGGATTCCGTTCCAATCGGTTATGATTGGAACGGAGTTTTTTTTCAAAGTCTTTTTTTCAGGGGCGTCCACCCATAGTCAAGGCAATAACCCCTTTCACAGTATGCAACCGGTTTTCCGCTTCGTCATAAACAACCGACTGCGGCCCATCTATAACCGCATCTGTGACTTCGTTGCCTCTGTCAGCCGGCAATGCATGCATATATACTGCCCTGGGATCCGCAATGCCCATTCGACGTTCATCGCAAATCCAGTTCCGATATTTTGATAAATTGGCAAGCATCTGATCCTTATCTTCGGTATAAGCAAATCCACCCCAGTTCTTTGGTATGACAACGTGAGCATTCCTGAAACCTTCATCCATTTCATTAACAAAACGAAGATTGCCGCCATGCGATGACGCATTGGATTCAGCAGTGTTAACAATATCCGGCAAAAGAGGAAACTCTTTTGGAGCCGCGACCGTTACATTCATGCCGTAACGCGTAAACAAAAGAATTTGTGACAATGGCACTGAAAGCGGCTTTGCATGACTGGTTGCATAGGCCCATGAAATGGTAACGTTCAACCCCGAGGTGTTGTCCCCGAATTTTTCCTGGATAGTCATTAAATCAGCCAGAGCTTGCAAAGGATGGTACAAGTCATCCTGAAGATTTATCACCGGCACAGATGCCCACCTGGCAACATCTTGCAGATATGTATTTCCGATACCATAAAAACAGTTTCGTATTGCAATGGCGTGTCCAAAACGGCTTAAAACCATTGCAGTGTCTTTTGCCGATTCGCCATGACTGAGTTGCATTTTATCCGGCGTCAGATCATGAGCATGACCGCCCAGTTGGGTAATTCCGGCTTCCAGAGAGTTGCGAGTCCGGGTGGATTGCTCAAAAAACATCATAAATGCAGTTTTATCCTGCAACCATCTGTGAGGTTGGTTATTGGCGAAAAGCATCTTCAAGTGACTGGATGTTTTGAGCGCCGTGTCAATATCCTGCTTTGTCCATTCCTGAAGTGATATCAAATGTTTTCCTCTAAGTAATGTCTGCATCAGCAACTACCTCCTGTCATTTCCCGATGATGCGATGTCAATCCGGGATAGTCATATTTTCTGATATTCAAGCGGATAAATCGAATAAAACAGAGCGGCCTGAATCAGATCATCCACCCTGACAGACTCATTGGGCGCATGTGCCATAACTTCATCGCCGGGACCAAAACCGATGCAGGGGATTCCATGTATCCCCGAAATGGCAACTCCATTGGTTGAAAACGTCCAGCGCCCTGTGCGGATTTGATTACCGGTTATCCCTTCAAGTGTTGCCTTGCCGGCCATAACTGAAGGATGATTTTCAGGCGTTTTCCACGCAGGAAACACACTTTCAACCGGATACTTGATTCCGGTATATGTTGGTTTGTCATATACTGCCGCTTGCACTAATAGACGTTTGTCCATATCACGAATCTGTTGCAATGCTTCTTTGGGAGTTTCACCCCATGTCAAACGGCGATCCAGATATATTTCGCAACTGTCTGCTACTGAACAAAGCGACGGGGATGTTGAACGGATTCTGCTGATAGTTATCGATCCTTTTCCCAGAAAGTCATCATAGCGCAGTTTATTCGACAAATCGTCTATACCAGCAATAATCGGAGCCATTTCAATGATGGCGTTTTTACCGCGTTCAGGAGCGCTCCCGTGCGCGCTGATTCCGGGCATGGTTGCCATAATTTCCATTCTGCCGCGCTGTCCCAGGTAAAGATTGCAAGATGTTGGTTCTGTTATGACGACTGTTTCAGGCCGAATGCCCGATTGCTCAATTATGTATCGCCAACATAAACCGTCGCAATCCTCTTCCGACACAGAACCGACCATTAACAATGTAACTTCATCCGGCAGCAATTCATATTTTTTGATCAGATAACCGGCATAGACCATTGACGCCATGCCTGCCTTTTGATCAGCAGCGCCGCGACCTCGCACTCGCCCCGCTACAATATCGCCTGCAAAAGGATCAAACTCCCATTGATCACGTTTGCCCACGTCAACTGTATCAACATGTGCATCATACGCAAGAAGTCGAGGACCGTTACCTATTCTGCCGATAACATTTCCAAAACCATCCGTTCTTACTTCATCAAAACCAACATTTGCCATTTCTTCAGCAATATGATTGACCACAGCTTTTTCATTACAACTTGGTGAAGGTATTCGAATCAATCTGCTTAAAAAATCTGCTGTTTTCAAAGATATTTCATCTTTCCACTGGTTGATCAGAATCATGGTTACATTTTTTTTCATTAGTCAAAGCATCCTGGTTTAGTTCATTACTCCCATTTAATCCGCAATGGTGTATAGGGATGAATCAAGTTTTCGTGATCAGGTACAATTCTGACTGAATATCCGCACCGTCCGGAATGCGTAATGGTAAATGTACCTTGATAAATCCATCCACTTTGATTCTTTTTAACTGCGTCAAGAGTGATAATGCTGGCGCCTGTGATCTGATCATTTCTGTCAAGTTGCCCATACCGTACCTGAACGGCAATATCCTTTGAATCCAAACCGGCGGAATCAACCACAGCTTCCACAGTTATGGTGTCGCCAGCGTAAAACTCATTAGTATTGCTTTTAATATCAGACGATATCACATGAACTTTTGACCACTCTTTCCAGATTTTTTCGCGCCACTTATACAGTGCAACGGCTGTTTTTGCATTATCAGCAGTTGTTTCCTGAGAGGCCTTGTGAGCACGCATATAGAACACGGAATAATCCTGTACCATTCGATGAGTAGAAAAATATTTTCCTGCTGATTTCATGGCATTTTTCATCATTTTAATCCATTGCCTCGGTAATCCGGACCGATCACGATTATAAAAAGTTTCACGAATTTCCCGTTCAAGAAGACGATACATCGCTTCACTTTCTATCGCATCCTGCAACAGTGTGTCTTCATACGTTTCCCCGGAACCGATCGCCCAGCCATTATCCTTGGCGTATCCTTCAACCCACCAGCCATCCAGAACACTCAGATTTAACACACCATTTAGAGCGGCTTTCATTCCCGATGTTCCGGATGCTTCCAAAGGCCGACGGGGAGTATTCAACCAGATATCCGAACCGTGCAGCATGTATCTGGCGACATTAATGTCATAATTTTCAAGAAATACAATATGATCGCGAAATACAGGATCCTCTGACAATTTGATGATCCGTCTAATGAGTTCCTTACCCGGATTGTCCTGGGGATGAGCTTTACCCGAAAAAACAATCTGAACAGGTTGCTCAGAATGCTTCAACAAAGCTTCTAAACGTTCCGGATCGTGGAAAAGCAGTGTAGCCCGTTTGTAAGTCGCAAATCTTCGCGAAAATCCAATTGTCAATGTTTCAGGGTTTAATACTTCTTCGGCTTTTGCTATATCGCTGCGGCCAAAACCTCGCTTTTCCAACTGTTGTGCAAGGCGATCCCGGGTAAATGAAATCAGTCGTTCGCGTCGTAGTTGATGAATTCTCCATAACTCATTATCCGGTATCAGATCAATTCGTTCCCATATTTCAGAATCTTCAGGAATATTTCTGAAATTTGGTCCGAAATAGCTTTCAAGCAGATCCGCAAGGCGATTATTAATCCAGGTAAATGAATGAACACCATTGGTTACATGGCTAATGGGGATTTCCTCTTCGGGCAGTTCCGGCCAGAGTCCCTGCCACATTTTCCGTGATGTTTCACCGTGCAGTTTAGCTACGCCATTGCATTGAGCGGCCATTCGTAATGCCAGCACGGTCAGGCAAAAGCTTGATCTGTCCTGTTTTTCCTGGCCGATATGAATCAACGAATCTATACCATATCCGATTTCATCAGCAATATTGGTAAAATATTTCCTAATAAGTTCCAGAGTGAAATGTTCGTTTCCGGCCGGTACAGGTGTATGAGTGGTAAACACACTGCTGCTCCAAATAATTTCCCATGCCGCTTCATGGGAAACATCGTATTTGTCCATCAGTATTCTGAGTCGTTCCAAAGAGAGAAATGCTGAATGTCCCTCATTGACATGAAATACCGTAGGATAAATTTGCATTGCCTCCAGCGCTCTTACACCACCGATACCCAGCACAATTTCCTGTTGCAAACGCATCTCCCGGTCACCCCCATACAAACGTTTGGTAATATCACGATGATGGGGCTGATTTTGCGGGATGTTGGTATCCAGCAGGTATAATGGGGTTCGGCCGACATCAACCCGCCAAATCTGGCAGAAAACAGTTTCATCAGCCATAGGTATATCAATAATCATAGGCTGATTTTCGCCATTAAGAATACGATGAACAGGCAGTGTGTACCAGTCATTGTCCGGATATAATTCCTGCTGCCATCCATCAGCATTCAAATATTGCTGAAAATATCCTTCCTGATACAAAAGGCCAATTCCAACTAGTGGAATGCCCAGATCAGAAGCCGCTTTCAGATGATCACCACTAAGAATACCAAGGCCTCCTGAGTATATCGGAAGACATTCATCCAGACCGTATTCACATGAAAAATAAGCCACCAGAAACTGTTTTAAATCAGGAAAATTTTTCTGAAACCAGCTTTTTGCGTTCAGATACGATTCAAATTTCCTGTGAACACGATTCAAATTGGAAACGAAGCTGTCATCATTTGCCGCTTTTTGAAGTTCGCCTTGAGGAAGAATACTCAACAGTTTCATAGGGTTCTGCCCGGATTCATCCCAGAAGTTTCTATCAGGTGCACAGGCCGGGTGATAACCCAGACGAATAAATATATCAAGCGCTTCCTGATCCCAGGAAAACCACATGTTCATGGCCAGACTCTGTAACGGTTTCAATTTCTCAGGAAGGTTTACATTAACTTGAAAGGTGTTGATTTTCATATAGTTACTCTCCATTAACCACAATCACTCAGCATCTCATTCTAGACTTTTTGCATCCCTGCGTCCAATGCTATTTGTGTCAAAACATGAAAATTGGAGTCGAATTAACTTCTTGGCAGGTGTGGTAAAAGTCTGATATAATCTTATTTGTGATAGGTTCAACTATCTATTGAATCGAATCGGATAACTGAAAGTTAAAGGAGATATAAAAATGGATTTCAGATTAGTGTTAATATTTGTTGGATTTATGTTTGCTGGATGCATGGTTTTTGCTGAAACAAAAACCTCAGACAATCCGCGAGTCTTTTTTGACATCACCATTGATGGTGAGAGCGCCGGCCGCATTGAGTTTGAATTGTTTGCTGATGTTGTTCCGAAAACAGCGGAAAATTTCAGAGCGCTGGCGACAGGTGAAAAGGGGTACGGTTATAAGGATTCGACATTTCACCGGGTAATTCCCGGTTTTATGGCTCAGGGCGGCGATTTTACCAACCATAACGGAACAGGGGGTAAATCAATTTACGGGGATCGTTTTGAAGATGAAAACTTTAAGATGAAGCATTCAGAACCCGGTGTTCTGTCTATGGCCAATGCCGGCCCGAATACCAATGGTTCACAGTTTTTTATAACAACAGTGGCCACGCCGCATCTGGATGGTCGGCATGTTGTCTTTGGAAAAGTTATCGAAGGTATGGATGTAGTTAAAAAAATTGAAGCGGTTGGCTCTCGTAGTGGGCGTCCGAGCGCTCGGGTTGTCATCGCCGATTCAGGAGAAATTAAATCCGATGCTGAAAAGACGGAGGAAGAAAAAGAGGAGAAGTCGGAGTAATATTCACGGGTTTAGACCTGTTATCAATAATTCGGGTTTGAATCTTTAATGTTTCCATGTTTAGGAAGGGGAGGAACTTCAATGAACTTTAAGCGGTATTACGCAGCAATAGCTGCAATTGTATGTGTTTTTGTCCTGTGTCCGGTTGTCTTGGGCGCTGAGCCGGTTTACAAAGACATTCACGGCAACTGGGTGACATTCGATCACGAAGTGAACTGGGGCTATGATCCCGAACGGCCTCACATGGTCGTCAGACATCCGTATCTGGATACAGGAGTTACTTTCAGTGTAACATATCAGGATGTGGCTGATGTAACCGGATTTGGTTTTGATTGTCCGGCCGAAGGCGCCGCTCGCCAGGCACGGGTACAGGATGCCCTGGCATATCTTGTTGTTGTGCTGGAAGGTGAATCCGGTCAGGCTGATATTCATTTTCCTGCATCGGTAGACATACCAGGAGGATATTTGGCTACAGGGGGAGCTTTGTATCCAAGTGGACCGAACGGGTTCTACAATGGAGCCGTGTTTGCGCACATTACAACCGGGACAAAAATGTTTCCCGGAAACCCTGATGGTTTTGTCACCTTTAACTTTAACTACAATTACTATGCAGGTACCGGAACGCCGGGAGGTTCTCAATTCGATTTGTGGTCGATAGCTTTGCACGAAGTAACTCACGCCTTAGGTATCGCATCGCTGGTTAATTCTGACGGCACAAGCGGAATCTCTGGAGGAAACCCGGGAGTTTTTTCCTGGTATGAATACTATCTTGCCAATGGGAATGGTATGGATCTTTTTTCTACCGCCAATGGGGCAACCTTTATGGGAACAACTACAGACCTCTTAGGTGGAAACAACGGAGTATTTTTCACCGGTGCTGAAGCTGTGTCAGAGTTTGGGGCTAATGTGCCGATATATGCCCCAAATCCCTGGCAACAAGGTTCCAGCATATCGCATTGGGATACCTCCGTGACCGGCGCTGTCATGGTTCCATTTATTGGGCCTGGCGATGTCGTTCGTGAATTCCTGGATTTCGAAATCGCCGCGCTGGCAGACCTTGGATATGACATTGAATCAGAGCCTGACCCCCCAACTCCCACGCCCGGCGGACCACCAACACCAACTCCCACACCTTCAATCGATGTCCCCGCTACAGGTCCATTGGGTATTGGTATTTTGATCGGCATGATTACATTGCTAATGGGATTTGCCGGAAAAAAACGAAAATAACGTTTCGTAAACACACGTGAGTTGAATAGACGGCCGGATTATTCCGGCCGTTTTTGTAATCCTCACAGATCATGACCAATCTTAAAAAATCGATACGCTTCAGTTTGCTTGTGTATTAGTTTAATCTTTTAAACTATCGACATTACTGAAGAACAAATGCAGACATGAAAATTCCAGCTTGAAAACATCGTCTGAAATAACTACATTGCCTGAATGAGTGAACGCATGCAACAAAACAAGCCGAATATCAGTCAACCTGTTTTAGATCTCTTGATTGATATACGTAATCATGGTGGACAGCCACTATTTGTTGGTGGATGGGTCAGAGATTTTTTAATGGACAAACAATCGGGGGATATTGATATCGAGGTCTTCCGATTACCCCTTGAACAACTTCGAAAACTTTGCCGAAAACATGGCCATTTGATTATGGTTGGCGCCTCATTTGCCGTGTTAAAACTGACGCTTTCAAACAGTCAGACTGTCGATATATCATTGCCTCGAAAAGAACGACAGACAGGAAGAGGTCATAGAGATTTTGATATTCATGCGGATCCGTTTATGTCTGTGGAAGAGGCAGCCGAACGGCGTGATTTGACAATCAATGCAATCAGCATGGATCCGTTGACGGGCGCAATACTGGATCCCGTAAATGGTGTTTCTGATCTAAAAAACAACATATTGCGCCATGTTGGCCCCCGTTTTTCAGAGGACCCATTGCGAGTGCTTCGGGTGTACCGGTTTCAGTCGGTTACCGGTTTTGACATCGCACCCGAAACCCGCATTGTTTGCCAAAATATCTGTGCAAGCGGTTCTTTGAAAATGCTACCCCGCGAACGGATTGAGGAAGAAATGCGCAAGCTGATTCTTACCGGCAAAAAGCGTGCGACACTGGCTGCGCTTCAGAATATGAATGATGACGGAGTAATCGCATCACTTTTTCCAGAACTTGAGCGGCTGGCAGAAATACCGCAGGATGAACGATTCCATTCTGAAGGTAATGTGTTGATGCATACGTTTATGAGCGTTGTTGAAACAGCAGGTATTGCCCATCGAGACAAATTGGAACCCGATACCGCCTGGGCGCTTTCTCTGGCAGCGCTAATACATGACCTGGGCAAGGCCGATACTACAGAACTCCGCTCCGATGGCAGTATCATATCTCATGGTCACGAAAAAGCCGGAGTAAAATCATCCAAAAAACTTTTGGACCGATTGACGGGTCAAATCAGAACAAAAGACATAGCATTGGCATTAGCTCTTAATCATATGAGACCTCTTAACCTGGCAAAAGCCAAAAAAGTCAGTGATAATGCCATTCGTCGTCTGGCTGTCGCGGTTGAACCGGCATCTATTGAATTGCTGGCCAAACTGGTTGAAGCTGACACTGCGGCAAGCATTCGAAAAGATGGTTCAGACCCCGAAAATGCACATCTGTTTCTGCTCAATCGGGCAACAAGACTTGGAATAAACAAACATCCTCCAAAACCACTGGTATTGGGACGTGATCTGATGATGCTTGCCGGAAAAGGTGAACTTCCAAAAGCGTTTGCGACCGGTGGTCCGCATTATTCAAACATTCTTAAAAAAACGTATCAGGCTCAACTAAATGGAAAGTTTTCGAATAAACATGACGCCCTCAACTATATCAAGACTCAGTTCAAAAACGATTCATGTGTTTAATCCGAAACATATCATTTATACTCTTGCCAGAAAAGAACTATATATGATCCCCTGGTTTTCCTGTGGGACACTATCTGCTTAATCACATTTGATATAAACTGGTCGTTGACTTTTTTCAGGAAAACCTTTATGAATCAGTCATTCAATCACTGAACAAGATTGATCGGGAGGTTGAATATGGCGCGACATCATTTTGGTTTACGACTTCGACTGTGGTTGTTATTGCCCGCATTGGCACTATTGAGCCTATGTTTGTTCGCTCTGTAAACCAATCGCGACTTTCGCCGTTTTTTCGCCATTATACTTGACAGAACAATACGCATCTAATTATTGTTACCGCTGTCACTGTCTGTGGCTCAGACATGGGGATATTTGATGGAAAATGTAATTCTTGTTCAGGGTGCCGCTGAACACAATCTTCGGCATATCAATTTGGAAATACCTCGCGACAGGTTTATTGTTATAACAGGTGTCTCGGGTTCAGGTAAGTCATCGTTGGCATTTGACACTCTTTATGCAGAAGGTCAAAGACGATATGTCGAATCCCTGTCATCGTATGCCCGCCAGTTTCTGGGTCAGATGGAGAAACCCCGGGTGGATTATATCGGTGGATTATCGCCGGCAATTTCCATTGAGCAGAAGTCAGCATCACACAATCCGCGTTCAACGGTTGGCACTGTAACAGAAGTCTACGATTACATGCGGGTTTTGTTTGCTCGTGCAGGAATTCAACATTGTCCTGCATGTGGTGAAGCTATCACCTCGCAGTCAGCTCAGCAGATGGTGGAGCAAATTCTGGAATCATCGTCTGGAAAGCGCTTGATGGTGGCTGCGCCGATGGTTCAGCAGCGAAAGGGTGAGCATCGGGATATTATTGAGCGTGCCAGAACCGAAGGATTTGTGCGTATACGTGTGAATGGATCAGTATTGGATCTGGATGAAGCGCCAGCGCTTGAAAAAAACAGAAAGCATACGATTGATTTAATTGTAGATCGTCTTGAGATCACTTCTGATGTACGAAGTCGTTTAACCGACTCGGTGGAAACAGCTTTAAAAATATCTGATGGTATGTTACGCATAATATATCTTGATGGCACAGAAAAGCTTTTCAGTGAAAATGCAGCATGCCTTTCATGTGGTAACAGTTTTCCACCACTTTCACCTCAGCGGTTTTCATTTAACTCACCATTGGGTATGTGCAGAAAATGCAGTGGACTGGGGTCCATCATGGATACGGATCCTGATCTGGTTATTCGGGACAGAAAAATGACTATTGGCCAGGGAGCCTTGAAATTTCTGGGTGTTCTGGATGAAAACAGGAAAGGATGGAATGCCAGGCGAATCAAACGGGTGGGTGAGATGTTCGGGTTTGATCTTGACACACCCTGGAAAAACCTGTCCCCCAAAGCTCAGGAAGCGTTGTTGTATGGAATACCTCCACGAAGAATGGAAGACAGATCGGATTTTGAAGGTGTCCGAGGGTGGATTGGTGTTTTAAATGATATCAGACGGTTGTTTTTGTACACAAAAAGTGATGGTATGCGTCGCTGGTACAGCCAGTTTTTTCGCCATATACTATGTCCGGATTGTAATGGAACACGCCTGAATGAAGCAGCCAATGCAGTCATTTTTGGTAACAAATCAATTTCTCAGGTTAGCCGAATGGCTGTTCGTGATATTCTTGTATGGATTGAATCACTTGAACTGTCTTCTTCAGAGAAAGCTGTGGCGATTGAGTTGTTAAAAGAAATCAAAGCGCGTTTGGGATTTCTTAGAGATGTTGGACTGCATTATCTGACACTGGACCGTGGCGCGCCGTCTCTATCAGGCGGGGAAGCTCAGCGTATTCGGCTGGCATCACAAATTGGAAGCGGCCTGGTCGGGGTTCTGTACATACTTGACGAACCATCTATAGGTTTACATTCACGCGATACGCACAGGTTGCTTGATACATTGAAAAAACTTCGTGATCTTGGAAATACTGTGATTGTGGTGGAACATGATCCGGAAACAATCCGGGAAGCTGATTTTATTGTAGATATGGGACCGGGAGCTGGCCATCAGGGAGGCGACGTTGTTGCTATCGGAACTCCGGTTGAGATAGCCGCTCATACCAAATCTCTTACAGGGGCTTACCTTTCAGGACGTCTTGGCATTAGTTGTCCCCAAAAACGCCGTAAAATCAATAACGGGAAAATAATACTTAAAGGAGCACGTGAGAATAATCTGAAGAGTGTGACAGTTTCTTTTCCCTTGTCCAGGTTCATTTGTGTGACCGGAGTATCAGGATCAGGAAAAAGCACTCTGGTTAATCAAATACTGTATCCTGCATTAAATAACAAGCTGTATGGCAGCCATAAGAAGACAGGGGCATATACCTCAATATCAGGAATTGACAGAATAGACAGACTGATCGTCATAGATCAAAAGCCAATAGGCAGGACACCACGTTCAAACCCTGCAACATATACAGGTGTTTTCACTCATATCAGACATTTGTTTTCCATGCTTCCCGAATCAAAAATTCGCGGATACAAACCCGGACGCTTCAGTTTTAATGTTAAAGGAGGCCGATGCGAAGCGTGCAGAGGAGATGGATTAAAGCGCATTGAAATGCATTTTTTGGCTGATGTTTTTGTTCCTTGTGAAGTTTGCAAGGCCAGACGCTTTAATCTGGAAACGCTCGAAGTTCGATACAAGGGCCTGAATATTGCTGACATACTCGATCTGGAAGTTCGTGAAGCAAAAAATCTGTTTAAAAACCATGCTGTCATTGTCAGAATTTTGCAAACCCTTTCGGATGTTGGGCTGGATTACATCAAACTGGGCCAACCAGCTCCAACCTTATCCGGAGGTGAAGCACAACGTGTCAAACTGTCTCGTGAACTGGCCAAGTCCGAAACAGGAAGAACCATGTATATTCTTGATGAACCAACCACCGGACTACATTCACATGACATTCAGAAACTTCTGTCTGTGATGCACAGACTTGTTGATCTGAAAAACACACTGGTCGTGATTGAACATAATATGGATATAATAAAAAATGCGGATTACATTGTTGATTTGGGACCCGAAGGGGGAGATGACGGAGGAGAGGTCATTGTAACGGGAACACCTGAAATCGTAGCAAAACACGCCACATCATATACCGGAAAAATATTAAATCCATATTTAAATCAGTCTGATAAATAACAACATATAAAGTAATGCTTTAACTAATGCCTGTGATGGTTAATGGGTATGATGGAGGGGTCAAAGGTACACGTACAGATAAACTGATTGTGCACGGAAAAGCTTTGATACCTATTGCAGTAATTATTTACTTGGTTCACTTTCGGGATCGTTTTTATCCCGTTTTTTAGGAAACATTCTTCCCAGATAATCAGAGAAATAGTACTTGAACCGTGATGCTGGCCTTTGAGGAATTCTGACTGGAGTAATTTGGTGAGATGCTTCTTTTGTCATACCTATAATGGGCGCTAATGCAGGACTGAAGTCACGTGCTTTCCATGAAAGAGACGGAATTTCAACTCTTGCATGAACTCCAAACACCTCCATCGCCGGGTGAGCGATACCCTGCGTCATTGCTCCACCACCAGTCAGCATTACGCCACCCGCAATATGACCTCGACAAATAGTATTTCGTAATTGATCCCGAACACTATTAAACAACTCAATGATTCTTGCATTCATAGCTTCAGCAAGGTTCATTTTTGTGGGTTGCTGTGTTTCGTCGAATAAATTGGTAATTGAAAGAGGTATGTCTGCAGCCGTATCCAAATTATGAGCTACTCCGTGATCACAAATTGCTTTTTCAGCATCAGGTTCCGAGATTTTCAATTCCATTGCAACATCTCTGATTACACTGGCCCAGCCATCATTAATTGACCCGGACATAAAGGGTTTTCCTTCCTGATACACAATGTAGTCCACAGTCGAATGACCCAGATGGATCACAAGACATCCCAGTTTAAATTCTTCTTCATGCGCAACTGCTTTTGATGCTGCGTAACCATTAAAAAGCAAACGTGAGGGAGTAATACCTGCGCTTCTGAAAGCTTTTCTCAGATTGCTGATAACATTTTTTAATGAAAAAACAACATGATAGCGTGACGCGACTTTTGCTCCCATCATATTTTTGACATTTACCATCCTGACGCCGTCAAGCAGTGTGAACTGTTTGAATGAATGAATTAGTTGTGCGTCACCCGGAATATGCTCTTCAGCTTTCTTCATCAACTGTTTTTCCAGTCGTTCGGTAATTGGTGTGTTGTTTTTTAATGTGAACTCTTCAGTCACGTTATCATAACGGATATGTTCACCGGAATGTCCCACCCAGACCTCAGCAAAACTGTCAAATCCGGATTCTTTACGAGCAGATTCAAAGGCATGGCGTATGGCGTGTGAAAAGTCGTTCAATGAACTGACTCGACCACAATTCATACCGGATGATTCAAATGCGTTCGTATAAACAAGATCTGGTCGTGCTATATCTTCAAATAGGAGAATGCCCATATGAATGTTTTTAAATCCGGGATCAATAAGCAAAAGTTTATCGCCAGTTTTCATCTTATTACCTCTAAATAATCATGCGTCGTTGCGAAGAAATATTAATCAGAATACCAACTGCCGCCATGGAGACAATTAATGATGAACCTCCGTATGAAACGAACGGAATGGTAATCCCTGTATTTGGTAACAACCCAAGACAAATACAAATGTTCAGAAATGCCTGACCAGTCAGATAAAACGTAATACCTCTGGCAAGGTATGCTCCAAATCGGTCTTTAGCATCACGAGCTGTTGATTCTCCCAAAATAAACAATGCCAAAAACAATACAATTATTAATGCTCCAAGTAAAAACCCGCCTTCTTCAACCAGAACTGTAAAAATTGAGTCTGTATGGCTGGCGGGAAGAAATGATCGTTTTACAATTCCATTGCCGAAACCAAGTCCGCTGATTCCACCATTTCCCATTGCCATCCTCATACCGTAATCATGGAAACTCAACGATTCAGGTGATCTCCATGGACTGATATTTGCCACAAAGTTTAAATATCGTCGCATGACATACGGATATCGAAACGGTACAATCAATGCCAATGGGATAAATGGAATGATTGGCACCAGCAGATGCTTTACCGGGAAACCGGTCAAAACAAACATATACAGGGCAATTACCATCATAATTAGTGCAGTACCAAAATCTGGCTGCAGCAAAGTAAAAGCTACCAGCGAAAAGGTTACAGCCATGATGGGCAGGGATTGACTTTTAAAAGACAGTTTTTCAAAGCGCACAAATGCCATTACGTATGATACATACATAATAATGACCAGTTTACCCAATTCCGAAGGCTGCATATTAAAATACTGAAGATTAATCCAGCGTCCATTTCCAAAGAATATGACTGCAATTAGAAATGCAACCGTGATAAAGTAAGGTGATTTCCTTTCGAACAGAAACCGGGTGTAATCTACAAGCGCCAGAACCAGTAAAGCAAACACTCCAATAACCACGAAAGTCAGTTGCCGACTCATGAAATAATATGGATTACCATTCAAATGACGACCGGTTGTAAAGACACCAAGTAAACCTAATCCGGTCAGTGTAAGCACAATAATTGGTATTAGTGGATTGCTACGCTTGAATACAGTAATAGTTGACTGAAGGAAATATATCGGACTTAATAGACAGGAAACGAAGAATTGCATCGCTTATATCTCCCTGGGAAACGGCATCGGCAGTATTCCGAAAAGATCGCTACAGATACGACCGGCAATGCTTTTAAACACCGGCGCAGCTATCTGTCCACCGTGAAACTCTTTGGTTTCGGGGTTTTCAATAACAACTAAAATCACATAACGCGGGTTTTCTGCAGGAAAGAATCCAAAGAAAGACGCTCGATATTTGCCGGATTGGTATACACCGTCTTCCAACATTATTGCCGTTCCGGTTTTACCCGCTGCGGTCATTCTGTAATCTCGCATGCTCGCGCGAGTTCCGGTGCCTTTTTCAACACATGCTATCAGTGAGTCACGCACAAAATTACAGGTTTCAGCCGACATAAGCGGATAGGTTGTTGAAGGTGTTAAATTCCTGACTGTTTTGCCGGTATGTGAATCAACAAGTTGTTTGCCGAAATGAGGAAACACGATATATCCACCATTAGCAATAGATGAATAAAAGGCTGCCATCTGCATTAATGTTACCCCGGTTTCATAACCCTCAGCCAAAGCGCCTATGGATATCGGTCCCCATCGATTTGGGTTTAGTACTCCAACAGGTCGCACAGTATAGTCAACTGGTAACGGCCTCCGAAAGCCCAAACCAAGAATCTGAGAAAAAATTTCTTCATGTGACAAGTTCTCGAATATACGTTTGGAAATATTGATTATTCCAGTGTTTGAAGACCATTTCAAAATATCCTTGACACGTAGTTCTTTATCGAAATCTTTCCAATCACGAAATGTATGACGACCTAAAACGACTGATCTTTGCCATGGTATCATTTCGTCAGTATCGACAAGATTATTTTCAAGTGCCAAAGCCATAATAACCGGTTTCCATGTGCTTCCAGGTTCAAAGGCAGTAACCAATGAAAGGTTTCGTCGCGCATCAGCAGGCCAGTTATTCATGGCGTTATTTTGACGAAATTCAAAATCAAGATGCTCCGGAATGCTCTCAACTGATTCGGCTGCCAGAATAGCGCCAGTCCATGGATCCATAACTACTGCCATAGCGGTATCAGCCTGGTTGAACTCAACCGCTTTTACCAATTCTTCTCGAACAATACGCTGAATATCTACATCGATTGTACTAACCAGATCAAGACCGTTTTCCAGAGGAGTTTCTGTTTTGAATGATTCGTGTTCAGGAGCATTAAAGCGGTTGACTCTGTATGAAACTTTGCCAAAGGTTCCTCGCAGATGTTCATCATAGTAACGTTCCAGGCCTTCAACACCAAAGACATGTTGAAATGGGCCCAGGGAATCAAATCCGTGTTCTCTGTTTCGAGCCACGAATCCAACCAGGCTGGCTGCATGAGGATGCTCAGGATAGTTGCGAACAATTTCACGTTTAATATGGATGCCGGGTGTCAAACCCTCGAATTGTGCTTTGAGAAAGCTGTTGAAAACATTTCGGTCAACATCCCGCGCCAGCCATTCTGCATTGTGACGCGAATGAAAACGGGAAATTAGTTCTTCAGGCGAATCATTGGTAATAGCTGCAATTCTGCGTGCTATAACAGATTCACGATTTGTGCTTCGTACTGCCAGATTGTCTGAAGCCAGAGATATGGCGACTTTGCTTTCTGCAAGCACTGTTTGACCGTCCTGAGCGTAGATGTTACCCCGGAGTGGTTCAACAGTCATAGTGCGAACTATTCGTCTTTCTACACGTTCACGCCAATCCGAAGATTCTAAAATACTAAACTGGGCCAGGCGCAGAATCATCACGAACGTAAAGAAATAAAATACTCGTATAATATACTTTTGAAATGGAATGCTTCTGTGCGTTTCTGGTAACATTGCTCAAACCTTGCTCAACCTTGAACAGCTCAGGGATTATATCCGTAAAAGGTTAACTCAATTGATGTCATGCTGGAATAACTTTGGACCTCTTCATGCTGCGCTGCAGAAATTGTTCCTTTAAATGCAAAAAACAGGAAAGCTGCAGCAACTAAAAAAAGAGGCAATGCAATACGCATCCATTTTGCAGACCCACTAAAAATCCGATACGTCATGATGATAAGTTCCTCCTTTGGATGTTGCATGTTTTTTGCGATAGAGCGCCGATAACTGTGACGGTGAATGATTACCCATATCCTCGGTCACAGGATAATCAAATCTTTCTGAACGCTTCCGCATAAATTCTTTGGCAAATGTAACAATAAATGGATATTCTCCACGAATATCAGACGAATATGGCTTGACCAGAATATTCGTTTCCGGGCCCATTTCATTACGTATGCATTGTCCGATTTTTAAATAATTCTCAATTTCCAGACCACAATTTCCCAGACACACAGAAACCATCAAATGAGTAGCGCGGTCAAACTGTTCAAAACGGTGAACAGGTTCCTTAATACACTCTAATACCGACCGATACATATCTTCTGGTGTATAATCGATTTCTTTCCACGAAGTCAGTATTTGACCGGCATTTCTGAAAAAATCGATAAACTCCTCATTTTCACGATGAAGATGAAATCCTTTTGCTATCATTCCAAATACAACAGCGCGGGCTACTTGAGTGATCAATTCGGCAATTTTGTCAGTGATTTCCTGAAGAGCTACTCTGCCGGACAACAATTCATAAACGTTAAGAATTGGTATTTGAATGTAAGCATCCATTTTATGAACACTGTTTTTAATTGCATG
>PWNJ01000202.1 GCA_003558985.1 candidate division CSSED10-310 bacterium | reverse complement strand
GGCAACAGCGGCGGTAGCGCTTTCGCGCTGGGGAGTCACAACGCGGTTTGTGGGACGTGTCGGCGATGATTCTGCCGGACATCAAAGCATTTCATGGCTGAAACAGGACGGAGTTATCTGTGACAGCGTCATAAAAACAGAAGATGCCGCGACTCAGACAGCGTATATCATTGTTCCGAAAGATACGGGCGAACGCACGGTAATTTGGCGTCGTCAGCCGGGTTTGAATCTGACGGCGGCTGATCTGAAACGGGAGTGGTTTGATGGCGCGTCTGTTTTGCTGATTGACGGCCATGAACTGGAAGCGGCTGCGCTGGCGGCTGAATGGGTCAAAAAATCAGGCGGCACAGTGGTTCTGGATGCGGAACATATCGGGTCGGACCGCGGCAGAATGCTGAGTAATGTTGATATTGCTGTCGGATCAGAAGATTTCGGACACCGTGAGTTTGGCGCTCAAAATCATCAGGATACCATTCGGATTTTGCGTGATTATGGAGTTCGTATAGCGGGAGTTACGCTTGGCAGGGAAGGAGCGCTTGTTGATTGGGGGGAAGGTATTCGCCGGTTTGGAGCGCTGAAAACGACAGCGGTTGATACAACGGGAGCCGGCGATATATTTCATGCGGCGCTTGCATACGCAGCGTTTAAAAACATGGCGCCGGCTGAGATGATACCCTTTGCAAATGTTTGTGCAGGACTCAGTGTCAGACATCCTGGCGGCCGATCGGGGATACCGGCGCTGGAGGATGTTTTCAAGACGATAAAACATGGGTTCAATTATCAATAGTCAATTAACAATTCACAATTATCAATGAATAAACGTATGCAAACGAATAATGATAGGGCACCATACAAACCATTGAGAATTGACTATTGGCGATTGAATATTGACTATTGGCTATTCGGTGCCCTCTCAATCGGCAAAAACGTATTGTAACAACGATTTATTTCACAAATTGCGCATCCTCTTGTGGGCGTTCGCCGAACGCCCCTGCATTTGTTTGGGGGTTCCATTACAAACAATCGCAAATCATAAATTTAAGTTATGGTTTTCACCGAAACGCCATGAAAGAAATTTTGTCTCTCATTACGCATGATGACCTCTCTCGCGTTGTATTCCGTCTCTGCCTGGCGGCATTTCCGGAACAACTGCGTTCTCTCCTGTGAGGAGAGATTGTGTCACTTTGCGGTTAAAATGATTTAACCTTCCCCGGCGCGACCTTCGATCACGAGAACGCTTCGTTTGAGAGCATGTGAGCATGAGAGCATGAGAGAAAAAGACAATTACGCGGCCTTTTGTGGGCGTTCGCCGAACGCCCCTGCATTTGTTTGTGGGTTCTATTACAAACAATCGCAAATCAACAGACAGCACCCCTTAAGCCTTACGCCTTCAGCCCTACGCCCTAAGCCTCTTTTTATTTTGCTTTTACCCCCATCACCATGTATTCTTATTTATGGTAGAGGCCTTCAATGAATACGGATGCGCGACCTGACACATATTTTGATCGAAACATTTCCGGACTGACGTCAGTCGTTTGCCGTCCTGTTGTATCCATAATAATTATCATCTGATTACCGCCCCCGGATTGGAATATGTCAGGGGCCGGGCGGCGGGTATTGATTTCCTTGACGTTTGTGATCGTATGGATTATTTTCCTGATTTGCTGGTGATGTTTATCCGGGTTCGTCCCGTGTTAATGGAGTTTATAAAATGGATTATAAAAACACTTTGAATCTTCCGAAAACAGATTTTCCGATGCGAGCCAAGCTTGCTCAAAAAGAACCGGTCATTCTGGACAAATGGTATAGCGAAGACCTGTATGGTCAAATTTGTGAAGCGCGTAAAAATGCAGAAATGTTTGTTCTGCATGATGGTCCTCCGTATGCAAATGGCCATATTCATATAGGAACAGCTCTGAACAAAATTCTGAAAGATATCGTTGTCAAATTCAAAACGATGTCGGGATTCAATACACCCTATTTGCCGGGTTGGGACTGTCATGGTCTGCCGATTGAACATAACGTCATGAAAGAACTGGGTGAATCGGCAAAATCAATGTCAAACATTGACATACGAGCTGAATGCGCCGCCTATGCCGAACGGTTTGTGTCGGTTATGCGCGATGAATTCAAACGTCTGGGCGGTCTGGGTGAATGGGAACGCCCTTATCTGACGATGAGTCACTCGTATGAAGCGACAATTGTTCGTGAATTTCAAAATATTCTTTTGGATAACCGGGTTTATGCCGGTAACAAACCGGTTCACTGGTGCTGTTCCTGTCAAACAGCTCTGGCGGAAGCCGAGGTTGAATACGGCAACCATACATCAGACTCAATCTGGGTCAAATTCCCCGTTATTGGTGATTTGGGTAAAGCGGTTCCGGAACTGGCCGGTAAAACGAATGTCAATGTAATTATCTGGACAACAACCCCATGGACACTTCCATCAAATCTGGCTGTGGCATTGCATCCCACACTGGATTATGTTGCGTTTGAGTCTGACAATACAATATATATTGTTGCCGAGGCTCTTTATAACGATACTGTCGCGGCATGTCATCTGAAGTCGCCTGCAATTATCGCAAGATTCAAGGGGAGCGTTCTTGAAGGATATGCCTGTCGCCATCCGTTCTACGACCGGGAATCAAAACTGCTTCTGGCGGATTATGTTACATTTGAAACCGGTACCGGATGTGTTCATACGGCTCCGGGACATGGTCAGGAAGATTTCGAAACCGGCAAACGGTATGGACTGGAAATATACAATCCTGTTGAAGACGACGGTCGGTTCAAAAGTGATCTTCCACTGTTTGGCGGTATGCACGTTTTTAAGGCAAATGCCGCTGTTGTTGAGCATCTGCGCAAATCGGGCATGCTGCTTGCCGCTGAGACGCTGGATCATAGTTATCCTCACTGCTGGCGATGCAAAAAACCGGTCATTTTCCGGGCGACCCGGCAATGGTTTATCTCAATTGATCACAAAGACCTTCGCAAAAAAGCGCTGAATGAAATTGAACGCGTTCAGTGGATCCCGTCATGGGGAAAAGAACGTATTTACGGCATGATTGAAAACCGGCCGGACTGGTGTGTATCCCGTCAGCGGACATGGGGTGTGCCGATTACTGTTCTGACATGCAGGAAATGTGAAACGGTTCTTCGCGATTCCGATGTTAGCGATCGTATAGTCAATTTGATCTCGCAGTCAGGCGTCAATGTCTGGTGGACAGCAACCGATGAAGAACTGATCGGCGATGCAACCTGTGCAAACTGCGGCCATAAAAAATTCAATCGCGAACAGGATATTGTGGATGTCTGGTTCGAATCTGGCGTCAGTCATCGAGCTGTCCTGACGACTGAAAACGGTTTGCAATGGCCGGCTGATCTGTATCTTGAAGGATCGGATCAACACAGAGGCTGGTTCAACTCATCACTGGTGACGTCGGTAGCCAATTACAATCAGGCGCCATTCAATGCCGTTTTGACACATGGATTTGTTGTGGATGGTGATGGCAAGAAGATGTCAAAACTGCTGGGGAATGTCGTGGTACCCAATGATGTTATTCAAAAGAACGGCGCGGATATCCTGCGTTTATGGATTGCATCGGAAGATTATACCGAAGACGTCCGAATTTCAGATGAAATTCTTGAACGAACAACCGAAATTTATCGCAGATTACGAAATACCGCCAGATTTATGCTGGGTGTTCTGGCTGATTTTGATCCGGAAACAATGGCTGTCCCGACGGCGGATATGACACCATACGATCAATATGTTTTGCATTGCTGGGAACAGGTGAAGAAAACGGTTCTGAAATCGTATCAATCATATTCGTTCCACAATGTCATCAAAGCCATTCTTCAGTTTTGTATTCAGGATTTGTCCAACCGGTTTCTGGATATTTCCAAAGACCGGCTGTATTGCAACCTGAAAAATGATCATTCGCGTCGTTCCGCGCAGACTACAGCATATTTGATTGTCCATGAAATGACTCGTTTGCTGGCGCCGGTGCTTGCGTTTACGGCTGAGGAAATCTGGTCGTTCGTACCCGGTGAATCGGACAGCGTGCATCTGGCGGACTTGCCGCCCCTTCAGCCGGAACGCGAAAACACTGATCTGGCAAAACAATGGCATCATTTTATGCAAATCAGAACCATGGTCGGATTACATCTGGAAAACGCCCGACGCACCAAATTGATCGGTCACAGTCTTGAAGCGAAACTGAAAATTCTATGCAGCAGGGAAGACTATGATCTGCTCAAATCCATGACAACCAATTCATTGGCTGAACTGTTCATTGTATCCCAGGTGGAACCGGTGCTGGATGAACGCAGAAAAACATCTGAAGATATTGAGTTTGAAATTCATCATGCTGACGGCGAAAAATGTGAACGTTGCTGGAAATATGATGTCAAAACAGGCGAATCAAAGGATCATCCGACGTTATGTCCAAGATGCGACTATGTGCTCCATCATATGTAACAAAAGTTACGGTTGTCTTTATACTTTTTCTGACACTGATTGATCAGATAACAAAACATCTGGTCAAAATACATCTGGAACCGTATTCACCGGTACAAATTATACCGAACCATCTGCATCTGACACTTGTGTTTAATCAGGGCGCCGCATTCGGTCTGATGCGCAATGTGCCGAATCCATGGCGAATGATTATTTTCTCTGTCATGTATGTTATCGCTTTGATCATTATTGTTAACCTGTACCGGCATCGGCCTCCCGACAGCAAAATTATACCGGTTGCGATAACACTTATTTCGGCTGGAGCGCTCGGTAATATGATTGATCGGTATCGCTACGGTTATGTTATTGATTTTATTGATACATTTCCGTTTGGATATCATTTTCCGACCTTTAATGTCGCCGACAGTTGTATTACGATAGGAGTTGGTATTATGCTGATACACATGCTGTTTCTGGAAAAAGGACATCACAATGAATCCTGAACTGTTCCGTATCGGACCACTGCCAATACACGCTTACGGCACGTTGATTGTCACCGGGTTTCTGTTTGGACTTGGAATAATCCGATTGCGCCTGAAATCATACGGTATTCCATTCGACAAAGTTGTTGATCTGTCATTCGGTGTTTTGATTTCGGGTTTTGTTGGAGCAAAACTGTTTCACTGGCTGATAATACCGTCTGATTTTATCAATGATATGTCATTGCTGTTTTCAAGTCCGGTTGATTTTCTGAAACAACTTGGTAACGGATTTGAGTTTTTCGGTGGAATAGTTATCGGAGTCGTGTACTTCTATTATTTCTGCAGAAAACATTCACTCGACAAAAGACGCGTTCTTGATCTGATTACTCCAGCAGTGCCGCTGGCACATGCATTCGGTCGGCTGGGCTGCTTTATGGCCGGCTGTTGCTACGGCAAACACGCCCCGGATTTACCCTGGGCGATAATCTTTACTGACCCGAAATCACTCGGCCCCACCCATGTTCCATTGCATCCGACTCAACTGTATGAAGCGGTTTTATTGATTATCCTGACGGTATCCATTCTGCTGGCAGAAAAACGTATCACACAAATTCCGGGTAGAATGATCTCAATCTATATACTTGGATATACTGTTATACGTTTCATCGTCGAATATTTTCGCGCTGATGACAGAGGATTCATTCCATATATAAATCTGTCCGGCACTCAGGTTATTTCGATGTTTGTTGCTGCCGGAGCGATTATATGGCTGATAAAAACGCATCGTTCACCCGGCGGCAAATAATTTGATATACGACAATGAATGATTCAAAAGAAACGGTAATAACTATCACTGTTGATCACGATATGGCCGGTTCAAGAATTGATCACCTTGCAGTTCCCGGTGATATCACTCTGTCGCGATCCCGATTGCAGGCCCTGATACGGTCCGGAAATGTCACCGTTAACGGAAAGACGGTTAAACCGTCCTTTTTGTTAAAAGAAAACGATGTCGTGATATGCCGCATACCGCCACCGGCATCGCTTCAAACGCCACCTCAGGCAATCCCGCTGGATGTGTTGTATGAAGATTCCGACGTTATCGTCATAAACAAGCCTCGCGGTATGGTCGTGCATCCGGGCGCCGGAGTTCATTCCGATACCGTTGTTAACGCTCTGTTGCACCATTGCAAAGACCTGTCCGGCATAGGCGGAGTCACTCGGCCGGGCATCGTACATCGTCTGGATAAAGGCACCAGCGGCGTTCTGATTGCCGCAAAAAATGATTCGGCGCATCTTTCACTATCAAAACAGTTTGCCGCCAGAACAATGGAAAAGGAATATCTGGCGGTTACACTCAAGACACCGGACTGGAAAGAACATGTGTTTGACGCTCCCATCGGACGACATCCCGCGCATCGGGTTAAAATGGCCGTTATTCCGTCAGGCAAACCCGCCCGAACCGCTTTTGGACGTATCGCCTGTTCCGATAAAGGTTGTCTGTTATCAGCTCACCCGCACAGCGGCCGCACGCATCAGATACGTGTTCATTTGCATGCGCTTGGATTGCCGATACTGGGGGATACGCTGTACGCGCAACAGAAACATCTGCCGGGATACCTGAGACATGCGCTGAAATCCGTCGATGGGTTCTGTCTGCATGCGCGAAGTCTTGTTTTTCGTCATCCCGTGTCGAATAAACTCATTCGCGTTGCCTGTGATATTCCTGAGGATTTTTTAAAGATATTGGAACTTCTGGAAATTTTGATGTAGTTTAATGCTTTGAACAGGAGACAATCATGAACCAAACATTTCCGATAAAGCTGGATGATTATAATCGTATCGTATTTTTTACTGGAGCGGGTATTTCAGCCGAGAGCGGCATACCGACATATCGCGGAAAAGGCGGTTTTTGGAGCGCGTATGATTATGAGGAATATGCGTGTCAGCGAGCATTTGATGCGGATCCTGAAAAAGTTTGGGATTTTCATGAAGAGCGCCGAAAATTTGTAGCCGGTTGTCAACCCAACAAGGGTCATCAGGTTATTGCTGACATACAGTCTAAAAAACCATCAACCAAAGTGATTACTCAGAATATTGACGGTTTGCATCAGCGAGCCGGATCAGGCAATGTTATTGAACTTCACGGCAGTTTATGGCGAGTCAGATGCGATCGGGAAGGTATTGTTACGGACAACACTCGGATACCGCTTCAGACGCGAAAATGTTCGTGTGGTGATTATTTAAGGCCGGATATAGTCTGGTTTGAGGATATGCTGGACACAACGGTGTTGCAGGAAGCCATTCAAAGTGTAGCGAAAAGTGATCTTCTGATAACAATCGGAACATCTGCCACTGTTTTCCCGGCAGCGGATATACCGTTGTTCGCTGTTCAACGACAAATTACTACTGTTGAAATTAACCAGGAAAAAACTCCACTGAGCCATTATTACACATATTCGATACAAGGATCTGCATCCGAAATTCTGTCACGTTTTGACTGACGCGGCCGCGAGGCTGCTCCGCAGCCGAAAGGAGGAATAGGTGAACAGGGGAAAAGGGGAAGGGGGTAGGGGCGTGGTTTCCACGCCCTCAATGGTCGGCAAAATCATTTTATAACAACGATTTAAACCACAAATCATGCGGCCTTATGAGGGTATTCGTCAGACCGCCATGAAAGAAACAATGTTTTTCATAACTCATGATGCCCTCTCTCGCGTTGTAATCCGTCTCTGCCTGACGGCATTTCCGGAACAACTGCGGTCTCTCCCACGAGGGGAGAGACTTTTATAAGTTATTGAATTTAAACCCTCTCCCATTT
>PWNJ01000201.1 GCA_003558985.1 candidate division CSSED10-310 bacterium | reverse complement strand
TGTTCGATTGATGCCATGCTTCCAGATCGGAAAGTATTTGCATGGCCTGAGCCAGCGGATGCAAATCGGTATCGATGTTTTCGACAGGTCCGGGCTGTCCCGGATTGACCCAGTTTTCAAACGGCAATGTATAGACGACAGCCGATTCGCGAGCTGACCATATTGAGGAGTCACTCATGAGGTTCGACCATTGATAACTGATGAAATCCCGTAGGGACACTCTGATATCATTTGGATAATTTCGTCGCTGAATCAGTTCGGGAAATGCGGTGACCGGTATATTGCCCAACCCTTCACGTTGTTTCCATGCATCTGCGTACCATGAACGGGCGCGATCATAGATTTGTGCGGTTGTCCATTGACGAATATCCGTATCAGTGTCGCTGACAACCATTTCGCGCTGAGTGATTTCCCAGCGATATGCCTGATAGTAGTTCTGAATCGCATTGGCCGCGACAAGACTCAACAAGGCATGACCCACCGGATCGTCCGGCCAGGGTGTTTCAAGCAAAAATCGGATTGATTTTTCGTAGCCGTGCAATGTTTGCTTGAAAAACACAATACGGGCCAGCGCTTTTGTCCATTCCTTGATGTTAACTTCCTGTATCGCTTTTTCAAGAATCAGCGCCGTTCTGGTTTCTGCTTCGCTGAATTTCTGTTCGCTGACCAGCCGATCAACTTGTGACCAGCGCTGGACGAATTCGGCATCGGTACTTTTCAATGATTGCATGGTATGCGTCTCCTGCATTGTTCCGGAACCCGACCAGAAAAAGATCATTGTTCCGATGATTCCGACTATTGCCAAAAATCCTTTTACAGTTTTCATGTTTATACCCCCGGTTATTAATTGAATATGAACTGTCCCGGTAAAAAAGTCAATTTGATCCAAAGAAATGACGGACTGGAATTGCTTTTGAAAGTGTATGAAGATTGCTATTTTTCCTGTTCACGGATAGAATAAATTTTCGGATGTATGACTGATTGTTCTTTTAGAACTCAAGCCGGGATGTAGTGGAATGCGTATTGGAGAAATTTTAAAATCACAGAAAACAACGATAAGTTTTGAGTTTTTTCCGCCGAAAACCCGGAAAGGGTGGAGACGTCTGTTTGATGATATTGCTCAACTGGTACCGCTGAATCCTTCGTTTGTCAGTGTCACCTATGGCGCTGGTGGAACCACCCGGCAGCGAACGCATGAACTTGTGGAACGTATTGCTGGCGAGACGGGTTTAACAGTTGCAGCGCATCTGACATGTCTGGGTTCGACAGAAGAGGAAGTTCAGCAGATTCTGACTCGGTACAATCAGATAGGCATACGCAACATTCTGGCGTTACGCGGTGATCCGGTCAGCCCGGAATTGAAAACAAACGACCAGTTTAAGAATGCGTTGGAACTGATTACATATATACGAACCCATTTTCCGGATTATGATATCGGTGTTGCAGGATATCCGGAAGGTCATCCGGATGCGCCAAACCGTCTGGCAGAACTGGATTATCTGAAAGCCAAAGTGGATGCGGGAGCGGATTATATTGTCACTCAGTTGTTTTTTGACAATCGGGATTACTATGATTTTTGCGAACGATGTATTGTTGCCGGGATTGATGTGCCGATACTCGCAGGAATCATGCCCATTATTTCCATAGACAACATGAGAAAAATGGCTGATCTTGCCAAACGGTCACGGTTTCCTGCGGGATTACTTCGAGCTGTTCAACGGGCGCAGGGACCGGAATGTGTTGAACGTGTCGGTGTCCATTGGGCGGCTGAACAGGTGCGGGACCTGATTGATCATAATGTCGCCGGAATACATTTTTTTACCTTGAATCATTCCAATGCGGCGTTAAAAGTGTGTGAAACGCTGGGTATTCAGGATTTTTCAGGCATAACCGGCGCTGGCAATATCTGTAAATAGAAACCGAAAGAACAATAATTACTGGATATATCCAAGACTTTTTAGAAATTCTAAATATTCCGGGTCTTCTTCTACGGGTACATCGTCAGATGATATGGGTTTCATATTAAGATACTTGTTTGCAAAAGCTTGTAATGCAATAACATCCTCCGGCGCTTCGTCATTTACCGGTCGTGAATACAATTCGCCCGGATCATTGTTTCGGTCCCAGTAATTCCACTCATGAGCATTGAGGTCTTTTACTACCTTATACTGCAAATTCATAGCGCCAGCAAAATTAGGTGGTGAACCTATGCTGAAAGGAAGCAGACGTGTTTTCGAGACATTCTGACCCAGTACATTGAAACCTTGAAAGCTCGGAAGTCCCGGTACATCAAGCGCATTCAGAATAGTGGGTGCAACGTCAACGCTTTCTACCAAAACATCTGAAATGATCCTGCCCTGATTGTCGCCCGAATACACCAAAAACGGTACATGTAACTCTTCACGTGTAACATGGAAACCATGGCCAAAATATGGAAGCTTTTTGTGAAGACTTTCGCCATGATCTGATGTAATTATAATTGCTGGCCTGGAAGAGTGTTGGCTGAGAACATGTCGGAAAAATTTTTCCAGCATTGTGTCAACATAGAATATTTCATTTCGATACAAAACTCTGGAAATATCAATAACCCGGAGAGGATAGTCCTTGTCCGGATTTCTTTCGTAATCATAAAAGGATCGAATTGATAAATCGATATCTTCTTTTGGATATACCTGATCAATGTATTCGAATGGTTTTGGAGGATTGTATGGAATATGGGGATCGAAAAAGTGCATCCAGAGGAAATATCGTTTCATCGAATTATTTTTAGTTTCTATCCATTTTAATGCTTGAGATACAACGCTTTTCTTTTCTTCAATACCATTCTCCTGATGCATGGACAAAAGAGTAGTAATCCGAAAGTCTTCAGATCGCTGCTGTTTTACATGACGGCCATGATACTCATCAAAACCTCGCTCCAGACCACGAGGAAATTTCAAAACAGCTTCGGGATAAGCTGCGGTAGCGAAGTCGTTTGTCTTTAAAATTTCTGCCAAAGTCACAAATTGTGTGTTCAGACGATGGGTGTTTTCCTCAACACCTATCTCTCGGGGGTGTTTGGATGTCATCATGGCCGAGTGCGCGGGAAGAGTCAAAGGTAAATTTGTATAGGATTCGGTAAATATCGTTGACTGTTGTGACAGTCGATCCATCGCTGGTGTCCGGATATCCGGATTCCCCATAAAACCCAGATGATCACCCCGGTGTGTATCAATCGTAATCAAAACTGCTGACTCGGCAACATCAGTCGGTTCATGAGACATTTCAATTTCAGTCACACATCCAGACGAAAAGATCAATATAACGGGTATAATGAACACTAAAATCGGTCTTTTATTCTGTATGCTACAGTTTGTCACAAAATGCTCCTTTGATGTGTCTCTGTATTGTTTCAGCAAGACGTCATCATAAATATCAATAGCATTGATTCAAAAATGTTTCAATTAACGGTATGCAAATGGTGAGCAAAAAAACAGGTCTTACGGTTTTTTATCCAGAAGTTTTTTAAGCGCAATAAAGTGTTGTTTCTCATCGTCGATTAAACGAATCAAAAGATCGGCATATTTTTTAGATTGAATGTGCTTCATAAAATCTTTTATGTATTGGGCATTTTGATATTCAATTTTCATTGCATACTGAATTATGGATGTAACCGAAATCTGTTTAAAGAGTTCAACAAAATCCTGGTTTTTAAACAGTTCAAAAGCTGGCAGATCAACATCATCCATTATCATGTCACTCAAATCAATTATATCAACGGGTTGTCCAGCTATTTCCTGAATCACTTTTTGGGATTCGGTTTGGATATCCTTTTCCAAAACCGTTTTCAATCCGGTTAAGACATCCAGATGTTCCAGTTCCTGCTGTGCAAGCCACTCGAATACAGCTATAATCTTTGGGTCTTTGGAAACCTTGGAGGCCTCCTTAAAAAAAAGGCCTCCACGTTTTTCTTCCTGAATCAAATC
The DNA here is from genome assembly GCA_003558985.1 of candidate division CSSED10-310 bacterium. Lineage (GTDB taxonomy): Bacteria > CSSED10-310 > CSSED10-310 > CSSED10-310 > CSSED10-310 > CSSED10-310. The sequence goes on along the minus strand of PWNJ01000201.1, from coordinate 3,823 downwards.
ATCAAGAAGCAGCATGACCAGTTTTTCTTCTTTCTTTGTAGGTGTCATTGCGCGCTATCCTCCAAACTTATACTCATTATACTGACTTGTTAATGAAAAACAAAAGTGACCATTCGAATTTTTAGTGGTGTGAAAATCCGATTTGTAATTTCTTGTCAGGTTGTTAAACGGAACTGGAAATGTGTAATATTACATAGGGACTTTTGAAAGGAGAACCGTAAATGAAACGAATGAAAGTGTTGGTTATCTGCGGAGTTCTGGCTCTTTTGGGAACGATTTCTACTCAAGGCAGTGTTCGGGATTTGTTTGACTCGATGCTGTCGGGTGGTCAAGGCGGGGAATTGAATGAGGAAACGATTGTCAAGGGGCTTTTGGAAGCATTGAATGTCGGAGCTGAAAATGCGGTTACAAGCGTATCGAAACTGGATGGATATCTTGCCAATGAAGCCATACGGATCGTGCTTCCTGATCATCTGAAGCAAGCGGAAGATTTGATACGATTGGCTGGCAGGGGTGATCTGATAGATGATTTTAATGTCAGCATGAATCGTGCAGCCGAACAAGCGGCGCCGGAAGCCAGGGAATTATTCAGGGAATCCATTCGCGGCATGACGTTTGATGATGCCAGAAGAATACTTCGTGGCAGAGATAACGAGGCGACGCTTTATTTTCAGGATAAAATGAGTGACACTCTGTTTGAGCGTTTTAAACCGATTGTTGAGCAAACGCTGGAACAAACGGAAGTGACCCGGCAATATCGTTCACTAGAACGAACAGTTTCCAGTTTGCCCATATCTGTTCAGGGTATTACTGATTTCAAACTGGACGAATATGTCACTCAGAAAGCGCTGGATGGATTGTTTCATATTTTGGCTGAGGAGGAACGAAAAATCCGTAACGATCCAATGGCCCGGGTCAGCAATATTCTGGAAACTGTTTTTGGTCAACGACGCTAGAGTGTTTTGGATTGAGCTATGCCCGTTTGAAAAATTTGAGCATCAGTTTTGACAGGGTTATCGCTGCCAGATAAAAAACGCCGCAGACAATGATAATTGTCGGACCTGTTGGCCACTCGGGAGCATAGCTTAGTATCAGTCCACCTGCTGTAAACAGCATGCAGAACACTGTTGCGGCGATCATCATCAGTGACAGTCTGTTAAACAAATATCCGGCGGATGCTGCGGGAAGTGTCAGAAGGGCAATGGACATGACAATACCAACAACGTGCACCAGTAACACGATGGTAAGCGCTGATAGTATCAGGAAAAGCATTTCATATATGCGGACACGAATGCCGCGTAATTCTGCCAGTTCACGATGAAAACTGACAGCCAGGAGCTTTGGATAAAACAAAACAATATTGATAACGATTATGCCATTAAGAATTACCATAAGCAGCAAATCGTTTCGTGATACCATCAGGATATTTCCAAACAGATAACTCATCAGGTCCTGGCCGTATCCCGGCGTGGCCATAATAAACACGATTCCCAGAGCCATGCCTATGCTCCACACAGCGCTCAAAACAGTATCAGTACGGTGTTTACCTGAACTGCTGACTGTACCAATGATTATGGCAGCGCCCACGGCTGCGGCAATAGCTCCGTGCAATGGAGTGATCGCCTTTAAATCATGAGCGATATGCAGATAATATGCGATTCCCATTCCTCCAAGCAACGAATGTGAAATAGCGCCGGCAATATAAGTAGAACGCCGTACCACGATGAAACTGCCGATGATTCCGCAGGGTATCGAAGCCAGTATTGCTGCTAAAAAAGCGTTCTGTAAAAACGTATATTGAAAAAGATCATGAAAAAAATCAGTCATTTCCTGTAATGTTCCATTTGAGCGTTGTGATCTGACTTAAGTAATTCGGTGGCATCCGACACAGGGCATGTATCTGAATGTGTAAATACAGTCATATCATTTGCAGATAAAAATCCGGCGTGGGATTTCGACAAATCCCGGGTGGAGTGTATAGCCGCAGTTTTGTTTACACACAGAACCCTGTTAGCATGTTTGGTTACAACATTCAGGTTATGTGAAACCAGAAAAACAGTAACTTTTTCATTCAGTTTTTTAAACAGATCATACAAGCGTTTTTCTACCGAAGCATCTACATTTGCAGTGGGTTCATCCAGCATTAAAATTTCCGGCCGACTTACCAGCGCTTGCGCCAAAAGTACGCGCTGACGTTCACCACCTGACAGCTCGGAAAAGGAGCGATTTTTCAATTCTGTTGCTTCTGCCTCCAGCAGCGCCCGGTCAACCTCCATATCATCCGTTTTACGGTAAAACCCCCATTTTAACCGATCAATCCGCCCCATGCGGACAACATCTTTGACTTGAACAGGAAACGTTTGATCAAACATAAACAATTGTGGAACATATCCGACCTTTTTGCGTGTTTCCTGTGGCGGTTTACCAAGAAGCCGAACGCGTCCTCTTTGCGGATGAACCAGCCCCAGAGCCAGTTTGATCAGAGTGGTTTTGCCACCGCCATTCGGTCCGACGACTGCGATAAAATCACCTTTTTGAACCTTGAATGATATGTTATGAACGGTTTCAACGGATGTGTACCCGAAACAAACGTCTTGAAAATCCAATATCGTGTTACTGCTGTTAGTCAACTACTGATCCCCTGGCAATCGCCTGCGCTGTTTGGCGCATATTGTCGAAAAAGTCCCGGGCAAGGGGATCAACTGACACGACTGTACCACCAATAGCATCTGCGACTGTTTCTGCTGTTTTTGATGAAAACTGGGGTTGTACAAAAATGACTTTAATGTCATGTTCTTTGGCCGTATCAATTGTTCTGGCAAGTTGTCGGGCAGGTGGTGACTTTCCATCAGTTTCGATGGCCAATTGGGTTAATTTGTATTCATCCGCAAAATATCCCCATGCCGGATGATAGACCATAAACGTTCTGTGACGTAAATTTGCTAACAATTCATTGATTTCAGTGTCCAGCTTATTCAGGTCTTCAATAAAGTTCTGATAGTTTGACTCATACAATTCGGAGCCTTCGGGATCCGCTTCTGTCAATGCATTTCGAATAGTCAGGGCTTGCCGGGCAACCAGTTTGGGACTCAACCAGATGTGCGGATCGGGACTGCCGGTTTCATGATGCGGACAACATCCATGATGGCCGTGATCATGAGAATGACTTTCCATTGTTCGAAATGAGATGCCATCACGGGTATCAATGATTGTCAGCCCTGACACAATGTCTTGAATTTTGGGTACTGCAACGTTTTCAAATGTTGCGCCGACACGAAAAAAAATGTCGGCATTGGATAACGCTGTCATCTGTCGCGGTGTTGGTTCGTAAGTATGCGGGCTTTGACCGGGCTGAACAATTGCCTCAACCGTCACCCTTTCGCCGCCAATACGTTCTACAAAATATTCCTGCGGCACAATGCTGGTTATTATATTCAGTTTTGATTCACTGATGATTTCTGCTGATAACGGAAAAACTGCAGAAATCATAACACTCATGGAAACAATGACTAACTTGATCATAGTGAACTCCATAGCAGTTTAAAATTAAAGGCACCATAGCCTAAAACATTATATTTGATATTCAGGGTGTTTCAAAGATACATTTTTTCAACAAGAATAATCGTAGAGCCTTGCATTTTTTACGACTTTGCAATAAGTTTTGTTTGATGGCGCAATCTGGTTACTTATTTTTGAAAACCAACAGCTTTTTCAGGGAGGCAAACATTATGAAAAAACCAACAATAGTGGGAATAGTATTAGTAGCGCTTTTGTTTGTATGGGGAGGTCTCGTTTTTTCGGCAGAACGCCAGTCGCTTGGAGC
>PWNJ01000244.1 GCA_003558985.1 candidate division CSSED10-310 bacterium | reverse complement strand
GGGCGTCAGGCCAGCCGCTGATACTTGCTGATTTGAAAAACGCACCGGCAGAACTTCAGCCATGGATACAAAAACAGAATAAAGACGAACTGACGAAAGAGTTGCTGACAAAGTTCGCAGAAAAATATCCTGATAATATTAAGAAGTGGCATGCAAAATATGAAAAACAGCAAAAAGGTATTTTTGTTCAGCTTAAACCGTTGTTTGACAAATTCGACATATCAATACCGGATTGATCCATGATTGGCTGAAAACCGATTCAGACTGATATAAACCGCACCATTTTGGGTGCGGTTTTTTTATTCCTGCTGCCGCTTCAGACATTAACTTTATGAAAGCTTTTAATTAACTTTAAAATTCTGTAATATCAGTTGTTAGTTTTGACAAAACTTCTGATGGAGGTCTTTTATGATTTCAAAACAGGAATTTGAAGCGGAATGGCGGGAACTCGAATCAAACAAAACTCTTGCCTACTGTATGGAAAACTTTGACAGCTTGTCATCGTTTTTTGATGCGAATACCAGGGAAAACCCGGATTCAACCACTAAACCGGCTTTTGAACGGCCGGTTGATGTTCTTATTACGGCCATTTCAATTAATGATCCAATGCCGCCCGCGTATTTGTACCAACACATCAGTCCAAAAAAAATTATCATACTGCAAACTGAAAAAGCGGCAGAATGTATGAAAAAGCTGATGAATATGCAGGTGATTGACGTAAATAAATTGGACGTTGTACAAGTTAGGAAAATGGATGCGGTTCATATCTATCAGCTTGTCAAAAATCATTTGGGTATCAATCCACCTGAAACGATTCTGTTCGATATTACAGCAGGGACATCCATGATGAGTGTTGCGCTTGCGAAAATGGCGTTAGTCCTGAACGCCCATCTGACATGGATTGTGACAGATTCAAAAGAAGGGCGTTTACTGCCATGGACATCCCGTCTTGAAATGATTCAGGATCCACTTATGGTCTGGGGTGATTATGAAATCAGACAGGTTCAGAGCATGTTTGAAAACCATCAATACGCGATGTGTGTGCAGTATCTTGAGGATATTCTGAAACGAATTCCGCCCTACAACGAAGTGTATTTTCTGATGGAAACAAGGAAAAAATTCTGTGAGATGTTTGCAGCATGGAACCAGCTTGATTTGAAATGTGCTGAAGAACGATGCGGCGAAATTATGAAGATATTGGATCGCGTGCAGCATGAGCATAAATTTGATGTACAGGACCTGAAAAACAAGCACGATATATTATTGGCGCTGAAAGATGTCACACAGGGAAAAGGACTGACGAACCTTCATAATGAAATAGTTGTCCGATATTTGTTGGCGTATCTGTTTCACACAGCGGTGCGGCGTTCTGAAACACGGGATTATATGTCATCCGTGCTGTACTTGTATCGAACGCTTGAGATGATAGCGCAATTCAGACTGATTCGTCAGGATTTGTCACCCAATGCGCCCGGTGATTACCTGGTTCTTGACAACAGTTATTCCGATATAAACTGGCGTGAGCGGTATAAGGAGACATGTAGCGAATTGCAGCATAATTGTGAATTGCCGTCACGAATTGGAATGCTTCAGGGATTTCAGATTTTATCGGCAATTAAAGACGAAATAATGGATGGTGACCAGATCAACGTTAGAAGAATCATGAAAAGCGCTGAACCACGAAACCAGATGATCATGGAACATGGTTTTGATGTTGTTGATGAGCAAAAGTACCGCAAATTCAGGGATTTTGTTGAGCTTATGCTTAAAAAACTGTTTAAACTGCAGAACTGGAACTGGGATCAAACGCTGGAAAAAATTGTGTTTCCTGTGTCATTACCGTGATCTTGAAGCTTCAGGTGAAGGGGAATTCATTGTTTTCATAAAAAGAATGATGCTTTACAAATCAATCCTTGTTTTTCAATAAAAAAATCAAGTTTACCTTCCCCTTACCATTAACCCTAAATGTACTCCAGCTCCACCCTTCCATTCCCAAACACCGCCCCTTTACCGATGTGGACCATGCAGGCCAGATACAATAACGGCATAAACACATGCAGATCCGGGCCGGTATAGACAACAGACCCCTCAAAACCGCCAATCGAATGTTCCTGGCGCTGACTGCCGGAATACCGGTGGCGTTCCAGCCAGCGACTGTCATCCTGATAGATCAGGATTCTGTCTGATAAAGCGCCGTACAATGAAAAATCGGGATACCATGATACATTCGGGTCCAGAAGCTCCGTCAACATGCTCAAACGCCGAAGAATCGCCTGAATAACCAGATAAAACCGCGGTTCGTCCGCCGGAGCGTCTCTTTGAAGCAACCGTGTCGGTGTCAGAAACGTCAGTTTGACAAACGATATCGGCTCATCCGGAAAAAAACCGGTCAGAAGCTCATCCAGAAAAATGGGTTCCGGTGGATGAAGAAACCGGTGTGATGCGCGAATATCAATCGCAGGGCGACCGGAATTACGAAACAGATTCGCCTCACTGACTTCCTCCAGCGACATTTTGATGCGGGTGCGAACAAACCCGTATTCACCCGCCAGCCGTGTGGCCGATATCCATGCGGGAAGCGCGGAAATGGCCTCGCCCATCAGCACAAGATTGAACTCAAACGTATCACCGGGTTCAAGGCGACTGCGATGCAGGGGAGGTTCCACGACGTATGTGCGCGGATATTTCGTATAATTTTGAAAATACTGGGTGGAAGCCCTGTTTTCGGGACTCCAGAACGAAAAATAATCACATTGAGCCGTGCATTCACAGTCCCGGCAGTCCCAGTTCGGATGAATACAGGATTTGTCGCGCATCGCTCTGCCCAGCGTTCCGCGAATTATAGACCCGCAGTGTTTCGGAAGCGTTCCGAATGTTCGGGTTTTAAGGCGAAAACGAATGCGATAAATAGGAAATTGCGGCAGACGGTCGGGCTGATTCAAAACGGCTCCTTTCACTGAATGCGAATCATACCCTAAGACAGGCAAAGGGGCAATATTCTGACGGAAACAGTGAGTTTGAAGAAAATATTGCGCAAACAGTTGCCTGGAAAACAAAAAACATGTAAACTTCAGGGAAATGAATCCGCTTGACCTGATGTTCAGAATCGCTGACCGGGCAAATCTTGAAGCTGCCCTGCAACGCGTCTGCGCCAATCGTGGCGGGCCGGGTATTGATGGGGTCAGGTTTGACGATTTTCAGGCGCGTAAAACACAGGAACTGCAGGCCATTGAAAGCGATCTGCTGGCCGGAATGTATCAGCCCGATACAATCCAGACCGTAACAATTATGAAAGAATCAGGCAAAACGCGCGTGATCGGTATGATGACGATTCGCGACCGCGTCTGCGCGTTTGCTGTTACCCGCGTGCTGCGGAGTCTGCTGGACCCCTTCTCCCAGCCCTGCTCGTATGCCTCCCGGCCGGGCCGTTCTGCAACCGATGCCGCCAATTACATCGAAAAACTGATACATCGCGGAATGAAATATGTTCTGGAAACCGATATTGAATCGTATTTTGACATGATTAACCACGATATCCTGATAGATAAACTGGCGGAATTCATTGAGGATGCCACGGTGTGCGAACTGATCCGCCGCTTTCTGAAAGTTCGTGTCACCGGCGTTATCAGAATCGATTCGGTCCAGGAAGGCATTACGCAGGGCAGCCCGTTGTCTCCACTGTTTTCAAATCTGTATCTGAACGATCTTGACAAGACCATGCTGCAGGCCGGATACCGGTATGTGCGCTATGCCGATGACCTGGTCGTTCTTGAAAAGGAACGCACGGAAGTGCAGGAAGCGCTGGGGCTTCTTATAACAGAAATGACGGAGCTTGAATTGCGGCTGGCGCCGGAAAAAACCCGGATAACATCGGCCGCTGAAGGATTTGTTTTTCTTGGATTTCAATTCACTGAAACCGGAAAGGGGCCGGCAATGAAATCAGTTGAGGCGATACGCGAACGCCTGCATGAAGCCGCGGCGGGCGGGTTTGATGAAGACTGCGAAAAACAGTTAACAGATATCCAGGATATTATAAGGGGTTGGCGTCAGTATTTTCAGATGTCTCCGGACGTGTTCGACGATATGCCGCCCACCGTTCTGGCAGCGGCGTTGCGTGAAGCCGTTGATATCCAGTCGCCGGAACTGTTTCGGGCCTTGTCAGGCCGGTTATGGGAGCAAAAGAATCGTGTCGCGGCAGTGCATGCATGCACCGGCGCATTCATGGCGTCCCGCAAACGTCCGGAAGCGGCGGCATGTCACTACCTTGCCGCGTTGATATGCGATGATGGTACGGAGGAGACCGAATGTGAAGCGCTGACATTTCTTGAAATTGAACCCGATATATGGGCGTCGCTGAAACCGCGTGTTGTCGCGAAACGGGACCAGATACCCTCCGAAGACGCATGGCGGGATCTGTCCGAAATATTTGCCGAAACCGGACAGTATGAACTGGCCATGGTGCTGGAAGGACGGGTTCGCGATCCGGGAATTCTGCCCGAAAGCGAACCGGCGGGGGAGACGCCGAAACCCGGGGCGCAAGACACGGCGCCGGATCAATCTGTTGATAACGAATCCGGTCATATCGACACCATGGATGATACACCTGCGGATGCGGAGCAGACGGCGTCCGAAGACGACGAATCGCAGGAAGACACTGCGGCAAATGAACCGATTGTTTTGCCGGAACGCGCTGTCACACTGTATGCCCGGCATTTTCGTGGTCGTGACGGCGTTCTGGCGTATGAAACGATTGATGAGCAGGGCAACAAACAGTATTGCAAACGGGATATAGCGCTTAGCCGGGATCGTCTTGAGGAGCACTGGGCAGGGAAAATGACCTATGGAATGTTTATGATTCAGGCGGATGAGACGGTCAATACCTGCCTGTTCGATATTGATGTGAAAAAACGTAATATTCTTTTGCGGGCGGAGCTGGACCAGGGTTTTGAGGATTACATTAAGGAGGCTCACCAAATATGCTGTCGCCTGTATGACGAGGCCAAACAGATGGGTGTTCACGGTCTGATGGAGGACAGCGGATACAAGGGGCGTCATCTTTGGTTTTTCTTTGAACAGCCGGCTCGAATGAAAACTGCACGGGAGTTTCTGAATCTGATTCTGTCGAAAGTTGAAGTGGATTCCGAAACGGTGTGTGTGGAGTTGTTTCCCGGCAGGGATCATCTGAAGCCGGACAAACCGGGTGATCTGATAAAACTGCCCCTGGGAATCAACCTGAAATCCGGCCGGTTCAGCCGTTTTATCAACCGGGATGGCAACTATCCCGATCAGGGACAGGCGCTTCATACGATTCGGCCAATATCCAAAAAGAAACTGGACAGTCTTCTGGAACGCGCCGGCGCTGTTACCGGAGCGGTCAAACCGGCTTCCACGCCGGTAACCGATGTTAAAATGAGTGAATTGGAGAGTGTTCCGGCACGCGGCCCGATCCGAAAGGTGACGAAAAATTGCGAGATGATGCGATATCTGATCAATAAAGCTCAGAAAATCAGTCATTTGACGCATATTGAACGGGTCACGCTTTTGTATGTGTACGGCCATCTGGGTGATGAAGGCAAGGCGTTTTTGCATCGGGTCATTGCCTGTTGCATGAATTACAATCCGAATTACACGCAGGAACAGATCGAACGTTTGAAACCGTCCCCGATCAGTTGTCCCAGAATAAAGGAGATTTTCAGTCAGATTACGGCATCACTGAAATGCAACTGCTCTTTTGGAGCGCTTCCGGAAGGTGTGTATCCGACACCGGTGCTGTATGCGAATGAACAGGTGGAGATGAAACGTGGATCGAAATCAAAAAAATCAACGGTTTCATCAGGCGCCGAAAAAAATCGAACCACACGGAATGCAGAACCGCCTTCACCGGATACCGCGTTGAAATCAGAATTGAACGAGCTTGTTCAGAAACACATGAATATTGGTAAAAATCTTCGGGGTGTTCAAAAGGCCATCAGACAAATTGAGGAGAGAATGCTGTTGATTTTAAAACAGTTTGAGATGGATGCGGTTGAAACCGATTTTGGAACGTTGCGGTATCTTGCGCCGGATGGTGAAAAACCCCGGTTTATCCTTGAGATTTGATATGATTGTCTATCTGACGGAACAGGGATCATTGGTCAAACGTGCCGGACAGCGCTTGCTGGTTGTCAAGGAAAAGCAGACGCTTATGGATATTCCGGTTTTCAAGGTCAGCCAGGTAATGCTTTTCGGCAATGTGACGGTGACGCCTCAGGCAATGAATATGTTGCTGGAAAACGGTATTGATCTGGCATTTTTGTCCACCCGGGGCAGAATTAGAGGCCGTCTGATGTCGGCTGACTCAAAGAACATCTATCTTCGGCTGGCGCAATACCGGCGATGGACTGAAGAGGCAAGTCGCCTGATGATTGGCCGGAGTATTGTCATGGGTAAAATCCGGACTCAACTGATGATGCTGGACAGATATTGCAGGCGGTCGCCGGAGGTGGCCGTGGCAATTCGCAAATACATCAAATCGGTTGAGGGTTGTCTTCGCAAGGCAAACGAAGCAGACAATATTGATTCGCTTCGGGGATGTGAAGGGCTGGCATCGTCCATTTATTTCAAAGGGTTTTCGCTGGCAGTAAAGGGCGATTACTATTTTACTGGACGACAGATGTATCCCAGCACGGATCCGGTCAATGCCCTGCTGAGTCTGACATATACCTGTCTGACAAATGAAGTGGCGTCATATTTTGAGGGAAAAGGTTTTGATCCGATGATCGGGTTTGTTCACGGCATCAAATACGGGCGGCAATCACTGGCTCTGGACATGGTGGAGGAATACCGGCATACGGTGGGAGACAATTTCGTTTTAAATCTTCTGAACTATAAAAAAATCAAAACAGATGATTTTGAGCGGCGTGAAAAGGGAGCGCTGTATTTGAAGGAGGATGTGGCCAAACGGTTTTTTCAGGAGTGGGAAAAATGCCGGCTGGATGCCGGGGGCATTGGCAAACCGCTGGTGGATCTGATTAAAAAACAGTTGGGTCTGATGGAGAAAGCGGTGCTGAAGAATCGGGAATATGAGGGAATATGGGAGGAGTTTCTGCCATGAGCGAGGACAAATATATTATTGCCGCGTATGATATCGTGGATGACAAGCGAAGACTCAGAGTAATGAAAACGATGAAAAATTTTGGTCCCAGAGTTCAGAAAAGCGTATTTGAATTTCTTCTGGACGCCAATCGTTTCAATCGGTTGAAGGAGTTGTGCGAATCAATGATTGATCCGGATGAGGACAGTATTCGGTTTTATATGATTTGTGCGGATTGCCGTGACAAGGTGGAGATCATGGGTTGGGGTGTTGTGACGGAGGATCCGGAAGCGCTTTTTATTTAACGGCGGTTTTTTTATTGACAAACGGTTTGGAGTTTGAATAATTGGATGTGATGATGCTCTTTGAAATCCGGCAATGTTCATAAATAATGAAGATTCCGGCAATAAAGTCCGGGCATTCGCTTAGGGTGTTCCGGCATGCCCTGCGTGTGAAAGGGATTGATTGCCAAAATTTTTTCACAGCGTTAAGAAGCTGTTTGTTAAACCTCGAGATCATTGATACCTGAAGTGTATCATCTGGCCGGTTCATCGGAATAAATCTGAAAAATATTGAAAACATTGAACTCAATTGTAATATTGGGTCTTTTTGGCTGTTTGCGGAAAATATTCTTCGTGCAAGGGGCGAAAACGGCAAATTTTGAGGTTTAGTACCGTCAAACGGTTCTCCGGAAAGGCCGAAAAAGGGGGTAGAACCGTGATATTTAATTTTGCCAATAAAAATCAATGATTTAGATTCATCGAAAAT
>PWNJ01000083.1 GCA_003558985.1 candidate division CSSED10-310 bacterium | reverse complement strand
TACCATTACTGAAACCGCAGCAACAGATACGGTAACATCCCGTTCAATTGTCTGTGTAGTTATCCAACCCTTAATTTTTCTTAAATGATGCACAATTAGACACTATCGTCAGGATACCGGTCGGAAATTGCTATAAACTCATCTATGCTGGATACAAACAAATCAACCAGTCCCGGATCGAATTGTTTACCGCGTTCCTGGATAAAATACTCAATGATATTCTCAACCTGCCATGGCTTTTTATATATTCTTTTATTATGCAGAGCGTCAAATACATCAACAAGTCGGATAATGCGTGCGACAACATGGATATCCTCACCTTTAAGACCCTGCGGATATCCCTTGCCATCCCAGCGTTCGTGATGCTGTAATGCGATTGTGGCGGCACATTTCAGGATTGGTCTATCCGAACTTTTCAGAATATTGAACCCGATTTGTGTATGTTGCTTCATTATTTCATATTCAGAGTGTGTCAAGCGGCCTGGTTTTTTCAGAATAACATCCGGTATGCCAATTTTTCCGATATCATGCATGGGTGATGCAAATCGTAATACTTCAGCATCCTGCTGGCTCATCCCAGCTTTTAAAGCCAGAACTTGAGCATATGCGGCGACACGTTTTACATGGTTACCCATCTCGGTAAATCGCGATTCGATCATTTCGCCCAGTGTATCGATAATCTCTTTGTGAGTAGCTTCAATTTCTTTGTTTAACTGTATATTTTCAAATGCTGCCGAAGCTGTCGATATAAACAGACTGATTAACTCAGTATCCTGTTCGTCAAGTTTTCTGCTGCTTTGCAAATGAAACACAAATTGTTTTCCGTTTACAGTTTCAAAAAAACCGGTATATGTATTGTGGTCAAAAATACTTTGTTTATGCAAAAAAGCATTTTGAATAAAACGGTTTGTATTTTCAAAAATTGGGTCATTTCGCATTGACTGCTTGTATGGTTTAAACAACCCTGATGAAGCCAGGCATGAATATTTGTTTTCATTACCGGTCACAAATAACGCGCTATTGGTGTCTTTTCCAGCGCCATTTTCTATTGATACCAGTGATATCAGTTGATTCAGAACTTCTTGTCCCAGTTGCTTCTGGGATTGATAGCCCAGCATTTTGGGTGATGTGGCAACGATATGTTCCAAACTTTTTCGATTGCGTTCAATACGCTGCAAATCCCGGTATGATCTAAGACTGGCCATGATGGTTGTATATAAGCGGTCCGAAGTCAATTCAGTTTTATCTTTATAATCATTTATATCATAAGTCGAAACAACTTTTCGTTCCGGGGCCTGTCCGGGCTGTCCCGTTCGTAAAATTATTCTGACAAAACTGTTTTTCAATGTGTCTCTGATATATTTAACTGCATCCAGACCTGCATGCTCAGTTTCCATCACAACATCCAGTAGTATCAGAGCTGTGTCAGGATTTTCACGAATCAGCCTGCATGTTTCCTCGCCGGTATACGCGCTGATAAAATTCAGTTTTCTGTCTTCATATTTAAAGTCGTCCAGAACAAGTCGAGTGACTGAATGGACTTCTTCTTCATCATCCGCAATGATTACTTTCCACGGTGACGGTTCCGGGTTTTTAGGAACTGTCTCAAACAAACGTGGTTTATTCGTGTTTATTGTATTTGGTTCTATCTTGTTTTGCATGTCAGTTGATCTTTTACCTCGCTTTGATCACTGAATACCATTGTGGCAGGATAAGGAAACTGCGCAATTTTGTCAAAATCATTTTTTCATTTCTTAATTCAGCTTGGCAATGTGTTTAATTAAAGGTATTTTATAACATTCCATTTGATTCATATCAAATGGCTGAAAGGAGTAGCTTTGAAAGTAGCATTTGTAATCCCGCCGAGTACACTGAAAGAGCGTTATGGTGATTTAATGGAGGCGGGAGCAGTCTATCCCTCTATGGGCATAGGGTTTATTGCTGCAGTAGCAGAACAGGATGGTCATTCAGTAGTTGTTATTGATGCTGAAGCTGAGCAAATCGGTTATCAGGAAATTCAGGAGCGGCTTGAACAGTTTGAACCTGATGTAATTGGTTTTCAGACGTTTTGTGCCAATCTGGATCGTTGCCGAAAGGTGGCACAGAATGCCAAAAATTCGGATTCATCGGTTAAAATAGTGTTTGGTGGAGTTCAGGCAACTTTGTTTCCAGAGCAACAACTGACGGATGATTTGGTAGATTTTGTTGTTATTGGTGAAGGAGAAACCGCTTTTTCCCGGCTTCTTGATGCACTTCAAAATAATCACGATATCTCAACAGTTCCAGGCATTGTCTATAGGAACAAGGATAATTTGATCGTTTATACGTCCAAACCTCCGCTGATCAAAAACCTGGATGATCTTCCGTTTCCTGCGCTGCATCTGTTTCCAATGGATAAGTATCACAGTTCCGCGCAACTTCGCGGCAACAATACCTTGCATCTGTTTACAAGCCGCGGATGCCCATACAACTGTTCATATTGTTCAGGTGATCTGGTTTTCGGAAAGACATTTCGCTTTCGATCTGCAAAAAAAGTTGTTGAAGACATTCAATATATGATTGATCGTTTTGGAGTTGATGGTGTTCAGTTCTATGATGAAACATTTACCGTCAACCGGGTTAGAATCTTTGAACTTTGTGATGCAATGATTGAATCGGGTCTGGATATACCCTGGGCATGTTTTACTCGCGTTGATCTTGTTGACGAAGAAATCCTGCTAAAAATGCGTGATGCCGGCTGTTATCAGATTTTTTTCGGTGTGGAAACCGGTGTTGAGCGGCTTCTTAAGTTAATTCGCAAAGGAACCACACTTGATCAGGCAAGAACCGCATTCAAACTGTGCCGGAAGCTTGGTATTGAAACGTTGGCATCATTCATGTTGACCCTGCCAACTGAAACAGTTGAAGATACCGAAGTATCCATACGTTTCGGCCTTGAGCTTGACCCTGACTATGTTTACTGGTTGACATTTGTGCCGTATCCCGGAAATGACCTGGCTGACCTTGCAAAAGAAACCGGTACGATTATAAAAACAGATCCTTCAACCTATAATGTTTTCAATGAAATTGTATATCTTCCGGAGGGCAGAACAGAAGCCGAAATTCGACGCACTATTGCACGTGCGTACCGGCGATTTTATCTTCGTCCAAAATACGTTTTTCGTCAAATACGCAAGTTGATGCGCTTGCCACCTTCCAAAGCAATGACATTAATTCGGGGTGGTTTTCGCACATTGTTTAAAAAAGAGGTTTAACAATTATGGCGCGCGTTCTGTTTATACAGAATTTCTGGTTTGAGTATCTTGGAACTATGATTCTATCATCACTACTCAAACAGCACGGCCACAGTGTTGATCTTGTTATATCCAATAATCCGGACACCATTGTCGAGTATATTAATGACAACCCTGTTGATATCGTTGGAGCCTATACAATCAGTGGTAGTCATACATGGGTTACAGATGTTTTCGAAACCATCAAATCTGTTTCTGAAGCGTTGACTCTTGCTGGAGGACCGCATCCAACGTTTTTTCCGGAGTTTGTGCTTGAGCCTTCAGTTGACGCAGTTTGTGTCGGTGAAGGTGAAGGAGCAATACTTGATATTGCAGAATGTATTACTCAGGGTAATGACATTAAAGATGTCAAGAATGTTTATACCAAATCAAACGGTCAAATACGATCAAACCCTTTACGGCCACTGCTGGAAAACCTTGACAGTCTGCCGTATCCTGATCGTGATTTGTATTATGACAAGTATCCGATATTAGGTAACAGTCCCAGCAAACATTTTATCACCGGGCGCGGTTGCCCTTTTAACTGCAGGTTTTGCAGCAATAAAGCTTACAAAAATCTGTATTGTGGTCTGGGCAGAATGGTCAGACGACCCAATCCTCAAAAAATTTGTGACGAAATCAATGATGCCCGAAGTAAACACCCTCTACAATCTGTCCGTTTTGATGATGAAGTGTTTCTGATGGATGAAGTCTGGCTTCTGGATTTTCTGGATCGATATAAAAAAGAAGTTGGATTGCCATTTTCATGTCTGATCAGAGCCGATATCGCAACTCCCAAATCTATTGCTGCGATGAAATCCGCGGGATGTTATATCGCCTATTTTGGAATAGAAAGTGGTAACGATTATATTCGCAATCAAATCCTGGGTAAAAACATCACTCGAACACAAATTATTGAAACAGCACGTTTATTGCGTAAACATCGAATAAAAATTGGCACTTTCAATATGGTAGGGATGCCCGGTGAAACATTTGAAAACGCATGGGAAACAGTTCGATTGAATCAACTGATCAGAAGTGATTACCCCTGGTGTTCAATAATACAGCCTTATCCGGGAACAGAACTTGAACAAATGGCTCGGAAAATGGGCGTTTTGGATTCCGATTACGGAGTAAATTCACTGAATCAATCATATTTTAATGACACTGTTTTGAAAAACCCTGATGCTGAACAGCTTGTAGTTTTGCAAAAGCTGTTTTATCTTGCAGTTCGGTTTCCGGAAATGGAGAGACTTGTTCGATGGGCAGCCAAACGTGGCTCATGCAATCTATTGATTCAGCATCTGTTTAACCTGACGTATGCCTGGCGCTATTCAAAAACATATAAAATGCCTTTAGGGGAGTTGTTAAAGCGCGCTTTGCTATGGAAGGACAGTTATTAATGATTTCTGATTTACAAGGATAACAAATGACGAAAGCCAAACGTAAAACACCACGGCCGCTAAAAGTTCTATGGGGTGGATTCAATGCTGGAGTTATCATGGGTATTGTTGATGGACTCATGGTCATGTTTTTTGGTCTGGCGCAATTTGACAGGACTGGCGAAATTATTGGATTTTTAGTCTGGAATGCATTGGGACTTGGTGTTCTGGGAGTCGTATGCACTTTGTTTGTTTTCTATGGACTTGGATTCCTGCTCCGTGCCTATCCCCGCTTTTTATCCATACTTACATTACTGCTGATTATGAGCATTTCTTCTGTGCTGACTTTAAACAATGTGGGCTGGTCTTTTCAGCGCACCCGTGGTAATGCTCCTGACACTGCCAGAAATGTTGTTTTGCTGACGCTGGATACACTCAGAGCAGATTCAACCGGTTTTGGCGGTCACCCTTTTGTCAGGACACCGAATCTGGACCGCCTTGCACGACTGGGCAGGCAGTACCTGAACGCAGTCTGCCCCGTTCCGATTACAACCCCAACTCATGCGTCGATGCTGACCTCAACCATTCCCGCGGTGCATGGAGCAACAGAAAATCGTTACCGTCTGGACCAATCAAATGAAACCATGACAGAAATATTGCGAAATGCCGGGTATCGCACGGCCGCTTTTGTCAGTTGTTTTCCGCTGGACAGACGCTTTGGACTGGATCAGGGATTTATGCTTTACCATGATGATTTCTCCGTACCCGGTGATCTTCGTCAGGCATCCTGGTTTCTGGCATTAAGCAGACGTTTCAGTACCAATACGATGGAACGCAACTGCCGATGGACAAACTCGCTGGCGATACCATGGATTCGACGTTATACCGGTGACGAAGTCCCGTTCTTTCTATGGATACATTACTTTGATCCGCATGCTCCATATAATCCACCCAAACATGAACAATTATATTATTCAGGAAGAGTTCGCCCCAGGTTTAACGCATATCCTGATCAATATGCCCTTGAAAATGCTGTTCGGGCTGTCAGCAACGCAGGTAAACCCCCAAAACCAGGTATTGCAGAAGAGCTTTACCTGGGTGAAGTGTCAGAAATGGATCGAGCGGTTGGCGAGATACTGCGGCAACTTGCCATCTCGGATGTACTTGATAATACTTTGATTGCTGCGCTTGCCGACCATGGTGAAAGCTTTGGAGAACATGGTTTTTTTTACACTCATGGTGAAGATATTTACGAGCCTGCCCTGTCTATTCCTTTCGTTCTGTATTCCGGATATCCCAGTGTTTCACCTGGGCTTGATGATCGATTGGCATGTGCCAGCGACGTGGCCTCCACTGTTCTGCCAGCCATTGGAATGGAACCGGGAAGCATGATGGAGGGATATGATCTTCTTCATCCTGATATCAGACGAAAAAAAGCGCTGGTTGAAAATTTCGGAATAATTATGACTGACCGAGCAACCAAACAACGAGGTCTGAGAAAACCCGATAAAAAGCTGATTTGGCATACTGACATA
This sequence comes from candidate division CSSED10-310 bacterium, assembly GCA_003558985.1. Lineage (GTDB taxonomy): Bacteria > CSSED10-310 > CSSED10-310 > CSSED10-310 > CSSED10-310 > CSSED10-310. Next base: position 20,220 of record PWNJ01000083.1, on the reverse strand, counting down.
AATTACATAGAACTGTTCGACCTGACATCAGACCCCGGCGAAACTCAAAATGTTGCCAGCCAATATCCGGAACTAACCTTGAAACTCAGCGGTATGGTCGAAGAAATATTTGCTGAATCCGATCTTCGACGCCACGATACATGGGAAGATCTCTCATCTGAAACCCTGGACAGATTGCGTGCTCTTGGATACGTCGTGCCGGACTCTCAGTAGGAACACCCCATAAGATATTTAAACAGGCCATAAATCATTCCAGCATTTACAGCAGATATGTCTACAGGAAGAAATATCATTGCTTTCAAGCAGTAAATCAAATCCTCATGTGCATACAAATATTTTAACCATGATCCATTCAGCGCCCATAGAAAAACAATTATAGATACAGGTAAAACAAACCACCATGGATTCAAAAATACTGCGGGTATTAAGCTGACCCATGCAATTGCCATCAAAAGAGCGCTAAGCATAAACGTTATCGGAACAGAGGTTTTCCCGGCGCCCGTTCCATGACCGGATCGCACATTTCGAAGCGCGTATTTTACCAGCGCTGCTGATCGGTAAACATCCGTTTTCAAAACAGATTTTAGTGTATACGCCTTGACATGTTCTACCTCAAACTCTGAAACCGGCAGTATCTTCGCTCCCATTCGACCTAGAGCTGCGCCGAATACGGTATCTTCAATACTCGGTTTTTTATAGTTTTCATCAAAACCACCCGATTTCAGGAATGCTGATTTAAGTATCGCTGCGCAAGATGTGTAAAACAAATGCACATCACCTGACAAACGCTGATAGGTAAAACGCATCCAATGGTTTTTCCATCGACTGAAAAAATCACCAAACCTCAATTCAGCGCTCTGAACTCCAACAATACCGTCATATTGTGGTTTTGATTTTAATACATCAGTAATTAAAGATATCGCATTCGGTTTTAATACTACGTCGGTATCAATAAAAAGGATGATATCTCCCAATACAGCTCTTGCACCGGTGTTCCTTGCCGCAGACACGCCAGAACCATCATTTTTTATTACTTTTATCGGGTATTGCTTAGCAAACCGGTCAGCAATTCCAATTGCTTTCTGATCCATAGCATCATCAACACAAATGACTTCATAAGGCATCATGGTCTGATTAAAAACAGAGGCCAGGACTTCTTCAAACACATCCGGAGCCGCCGCAGACGGTATGACAACTGAAACATTCAAGCAGTTAAATTCCTTTTTCGATACAGCTAATGTTCATGGTTTCCAGTTCTTTCATTATTGGTTCATATACATTGGCGTCAACCGGAATTCTGACTCCTGTCAAATTGATTTTGCCTTCTATCATCAATTTTGCCGCAATAGCAACTGGTAAACTGACAGTTCGTGACATGGCCGAATACCCATTAGGAATACCATAGTCAACTAACGAGCTTGTTATCATTTTTCTATGATCACCATATGTAGCTTCAAAAATGTGATGCAGAACAACCATGTCGCGTTCACCAGGTTCATACCGCATTTTTTCAAGACATTTCAAAGCGAACTGATCCAGTATTGTCGGCGCTTCATTAAAAAGAGGATCATCGCTGAAAAGGCCCAGCCATTCCATTGTCTGGATGGCTGAATCAGAAACATCCAATCCTGTCTTATCTGATACGGCTTTTCGTGAGTTACCTGATTTTTTCCCTGTAAGTTTCAATGTCAGTTCAGCAAATGTTTTTTCACTAAAGGAATGCTTGTCCTGATCAAGATAACCCAGCTTTACTAGTGTGCTCAGGGTATGACACCATCCGGGATATCGCAATGTTCCTCGAAACATTGTTTCGGCATGTTTTAATCCATAAATATCAAGATATGGAATGGAATCCCTGTTGGGATATGCTTCAAAAACCAAATCGCCAACACTGATGTTTTCCCAGGAATTGAAAAGTTCTGAACCTTCGATCTGAATAGTTTGATTATCCCAAAGATACCGGGCATTGTTTGTAGCCGCAGTAAAGACACCGCGTGGAGCCCACGAAAACTTGTATCCCAACGGGTTGTTATTTGCCTCCGGGGCCGGCAAACCGCCACAATATGATCGAAAGCCTGTAATTAAACCTCCGGTTTTTTGAACATGATTGATCACACGCATTGCAGACATGTGATCAATACCGGGATCCAATCCAAGCTCATTCATAAACAACACTCCGCTTTTTTTCGCATCTGCATCAAATGCTTTCATTTGGGGGCTTACATACGATGCCGTAACCAGATGTTTTTTATGTTTCAGGCATTTTCGCGCAACATCGGGGTGCATCGGGGCCGGTAACAAGCTGATAACACAATCATGAGCGCGCACCTGTGTGTCAAGGTCGTCATCATTTCCGGCATCCATGTGCAGAACCGAACCATTCTGATGTCCTCTCAGCATTGCTTTGGCCTTGTCAGGTTCAAGTGTGGCAATAGTCAATTCAGCTTCCCCTGTATCCAGCAAATAGTCAACCAAGGGGCCTGTTACCAGTCCCGAACCCAATAACAAAATTTTATGTTTCATATCGAATCTCCCCTAAATATTCTCAGCCAGACTTTTTTCAATATACTTATAAGTGTCAGTCAAAGACCCTTTTAATACAATGACAGCACGTTTTATTTCATTCGGTAAACCGCTTTTATCAAGTGGTTTTGAAAAGTCGGCATTTGCCATTCCGGGAAACAGGTTTTTTAACACTCCGGAAAACTCGTGCGACGCTTCTGCAGGTATCTCACACGGCAGATTTTCAATTGACATAATCGCGGGACCGTTTCCGGTATATCCGGGAACAGCATAATCTTCATCAACATCATAAACAAAACATGGTGTGTCAAGGTCTGTTATTGCAACCGTTGCTTCAACCGAACCTTCGATATCACACGATATATCTCCAATAACCTTTAGTTTTGGGTTTGCAACTGAGTAGATGTTTTTCACATCACTTTTAGTTAACAGTCTTGGGCAGGCATCTGTCCAGAAAATACAGTTTGCCATAACAGATAACATTGGAGCTGTCTGTGCGAAAATGCCTTTATACTGATGAGGATTTTTAAAATAATCTTCAAGATCAAATGGTTTGGCGGGATCTTTCGGCTGAAACATATCTTTTTCTTCAAAAACAACCTTGTACATGCCTGTTCTGGATGGAGGCAGATGTTCCAGACCACGACGCAGATCATCGGCAGATATTGTTGTAACCGGCAAAAGATCTACTATTTCCTGAGCGCCTTTGGACACATTTCCATAGCCAGTTACACCAATAATAAAGGGTTTGATTTCTTCCGGCAGTCCATTTTCAAGAATGTCATGACTGAGTTCCCAAATTTTACCGACACATTCTGCCAAAGAATTGTAGTGATATGGCTGTTCTATTCGTTCGAATGGATTATCAACTCCCTCATGTGCCATCCTTTTTCCATAAGCAGACAGTGTTTCAACCATTCCTGCAATCCCTGCAAAACGGCCGAAAAATATCAGTCTTTTTCCATCATCGGATTCGATTTTTTCATAATCAATCAGTGAACAGTTTTTTTGCATTAACGCATTCAGCATAGACATATTATATGCCTGTCCTTTTATAACGTGAGCAAAAAACATGTATGTTTTTTCTGGTATAAACTTGATTTCAGGTATTTCCTTAACTCCAACAATTATATCGGCATCCGATAAATCCTCACTAATTTCAGCGCCGACATCAATGTAGGACTGATCTGAAAAAGCCCTATGATCTTCGGATGGCTGAACAATAACTCTAAAACCATGATTCTTTATCAAGTCGTTTACATCTTCCGGTATTAACGGAACACGTATCTCCCATTGATTTTTATCTTCGCGGCGTATACCAATAACATTTTTATGCATAAAAATAACTCCTTTCTATGTGATTCAGATAATTAAAACCACTCCAAATCTTATCGCATACCCTGCTGATTATTGTCAATAATGACCCTGGCTTTCAGGCGCTTGCAAATATGGAATATGGCAATTTGTTTACGACTTGCATTAACAGTTTTCAACAGGATAGTATAGAAGTGTTAAAATTGGAGGTTTTTATGAGTCATATTTCATTTGAGGAATTTAAAAAACTTGATATTCGAATTGGTACTATTCTTACGGCTGAATCTGTTCCTGAAACGGATAAACTGATCCATATTACAGTTGATATTGGCCAGGATGAACCACGAAATATTGTTGCCGGTTTAAAAGATTACTATCAACCTGAAGACATGATCGGCAAGCAGATTGCGGTAATAGTCAATTTGGCTCCACGCCGAATGCGAGGTATTATGAGCAATGGAATGCTCTTGGCTGCATCAACAGAGGATTTTGAAACAGTCAAGTTGCTTACGGTTGATGGGACAATGCCCGCCGGATCAAAGGTATCCTGATCAGTTCAGCCCTTTATAACACCTATCGGCTGCAGTTCAGCAACATATTCCGCCAATCCGGTTTCATGAATTATTGATACGATGTCGTGAATATTTTTATATGCGTCCGGCATTTCTTCATTAATGGTTCGTTTGCCTTCTGCCCACACATAAACTCCTTTTGATTTCAGTTCCTGTTGTATAGAACGGTTTCGTGCCTCCCTCAAAGCAGCTTTTCTTGACAATTGTCTTCCTGCACCGTGACAAGCGCTGCCGAATGACTGTTGCATAGCCTTGTCTGTGCCAGCCAGAACATATGAAGCGGTTCCCATATCACCCGGAATAAGGACCGGCTGACCGGTTTTTTTATATTTTTCAGGTAACTCCGGTTGATTCGGTCCGAAAGCACGTGTAGCGCCTTTTCGATGAACTGCCACAGTTTTTGCTTTTTTATCCACTGTATGTGTTTCAATTTTTACAATATTGTGGGCGACATCATAGACCAGTTTGACCTGTTCTAACGGGCATAGTCTCCCGAAATAGTCGGCAAGTTCCTCCCTTACCCAATGCGTCAGACATTGCCGATTAGCCCACGCAAAATTGGCTGCAGCTTTCATGGCCCCCAAATACATTTGTCCTTCGCTGGAATTCAAGGGGACACATGCAAGTTGTCTGTCTGGCACCCGTATTCCATACTTGTTTATTGCCTGAGCCATAGTTCTGATAAAATCTGTGCACACCTGATGACCCAGACCACGTGATCCGGAATGAATCATTATTGTAATTGCATCTTTTTTCAGACCATAAATACCGGCTTTTTCCTTATCAAATATTCTGTATACTTTTTGTATTTCAATAAAGTGATTACCGGAGCCCAGTGTCCCGACCTGATTTTTCCCCCTCTCCAGCGCCCGATCACTCACCGCGTTTGCATCAGCGCCTTCCATTGCTCCAGACGCTTCACAAAATATCAGATCATCGGCTGTCCCATACCCTCTTTGTACTGCCCATTCAGCGCCGCTGTTCAGAACACGTCTGATCACCGAAGTTTTCAAATGAATTTTACCAGATGAACCCACACCACAGGGGATAGCGCAACTTAGTTTATTAACCAGTTTTTCAGTTTCATCGGATATCATATGAGCATCCAGCGGTGTTACAAGGAGTCTTACTCCGCAGTTTATATCGTAACCCACACCACCGGGTGTAATAACGCCATCTTTTACATCTGTGGCCACTATACCGCCAATTGGTAATCCATAGCCAAAATGAATATCAGGCATGGCAATAGCGGCAGATTGAACTCCCGGAAGCGTGGTGGCATTTGCAAGTTGCCGCAATGATCCATCTTTCCGAATAGTCTGGATTATTGATTCATTTGCAAAAACAACTCCCGGAACTCTCATATCGGGCATCGCATTCACTGGCAACACCCATTGGTACTGTCCCGTTCGTTCAAGCTTCATAACAACTTTCTCCGTTAGCTGGTTCACACATCAAATATAATGCGTGTTTGATATAAACCCTGTTTGTTTGTTATCTCCAGTCCATGCCAGGTAACTGCTTTGATATCCATTCGATATTCATCCGGTTTCAATCCAGATTTTTGCCCAGCCATATGTGTCTGGAGGCAACTATTTTTTACTATTGTATCAAATTTGGAAAATAATAGCTGTTTCGTTTCAAAAATGAAAATTAACTCAGCCAGCCAGTCAACCATCAGCATTGTCAAATCATCAGACTGACAACAGACTGTTTGATTAACATCAGGCTTGATTTTTGAAATATCTGCAACCAGATTGGTATAAGCCCATCCCGCTGCAGAAAACAGATTCGACAAAGATTTTGCCTTGATTTGAACTGCTATATCGGCAGTTGTGTCCTGTTCTTTTACCGTTCCGTAGGGACATTTCATATTTTTTTCAGTTTGCGGCAAATGCGCTTTGCAACGCGTTTTCTATGGGCTTCGACTGCATATCGAAGAAAGAAATAACCGGTTACCGATAATGTCACGCCTAGAACTGTACATCCAAGAAATAGCTGCTTGATTATTATAATTACTTCCCGGCTTTGATTGATACCGGTAATATTGAAACGCATAATGTTATTGATTGTTTCAAATAGAATGGCTCTGGGAACACGTTCCATTCCAGGCAACAGAAGACGTCCGAGCCTATATCCAAAATAGTAAACAAAGGGTAATATCGGAGGAAGTGTCAACCATGCGCCGACAAGTGTAACCGGTAAATTAAATCGGAAAATGGACACTACAGTAATTGCAAGAATCGTATGAGCGCCGTAAAACGGTGTAGTGCCAATAAAGACGCCAACGGCGAAAGACAAGGCCAACCAGTGTGAATCCCCGCTCAATGATAGAATATATGCGGCATTTTGTTTTAGTGTTTGACGTGTTAATCGTTTTTTTACATTTCGCGCCGAATCAAAATATGAGTGGCCCATGATAAAACATCCTGTCAGCGTGTCAGCTCAAGGTTTCGTTTAAGACGTTTTGCCTTTATATTTTGGGGATCTTTCGTCAGAACCTGTTTCAGTGATCTTAGAGCAAAACCTTTCATATTCAGTCGTATGGCAAGTTCAGCTACATTAACAAGGATGCTTTGATCCTCAGGGCTCAAATGATATGCACGATGAAAAAACAGCAACGCTTCTTTTCGCCATTTTTCATTTTCTGCCAGCAATTCAGCCATCGCGCTATAATAACGGGAATTGTTCGGATCAAGGCTGATACACCCGCGTATAAAGCGTAATGCAAGCATGTTATCTCCTCTGCGTCTGGCCGTATTTGCAGACAACATATGGTCTTCAGCCAATCGTTGCTTTTTTTTAAACATTTCTTTTGATGCCCGTTCTTTTTCTTTCAGCAAATCATCATATTTTTGGCGCTTTTCCTGATCTGAAAGGTTTTGATAAGCAGTCGTCATCAGATTGACAATTTCGGCAATTTGAGGAGCCATGGAAGAAAACTCACGGATAAACTCCTCACTGGGCAACAAATGTGTTTCCCAGTCTTCAAAAGCTTTTCTGATTGTTTCACTATCTGCATCCTGCTCAACACGTAACAGCTCATAATAGTTCATAAGTTGCATGCGTCTGTGTATTCCGAACATTTCGCGTTTTTTTCGACGAATAATTTCCTGGAATTCTGCGCTTTTACGACGCATATCCAGCATATATTTTTCTTTGTCTTCATCTTCGTGAGCATTTTTAAACCGTGACTCCAGTTGGTCCAATTCTCGTTGCAATGCATTAAGTTCTGCAGTGTTCTCTACCCAGTCTGACCAGGTGCTGGTCCAGTCCTTTTCAAAATCATGCATCATTTCCTGTTCAGAAATTAACCACATATTCCACTGCTTGTCTTCATCTTTCTCAGTAAAAATTTCGCTGGACAGGGTGCCTCCGAATAAATCCGATTCACCATCAACAATCCTGCCATCAATAATAAACGATATCCGGTCATCATTCTCACCAAACTCATCAGCCGAAATAATCTTTTGTAATCCGTCTATATTGAACCCGCCAGATTGCTCGTCAACAAACTTCTCGCCTCTTTGATAAGCAATGGAATCATCATATTTTACATCCCCAGGACGCTCGTTTAAATCAAGATGCATAGCTTTTGCCAAATCCAGAAAATCACCACTAATATTGCTTTGTGCCAACATACGTAAATCAGCCAGTTCTTCATCAGTCAGTTTTATTTCATCAGTCAACAGAAACTCATCCTTTTCAGGGTGTTCGGATTCTTGTTCTGTTGCTTCTTTATCTGCAATTGTTTCATCATATTGAGATGCGTCATCAGTGGAGTCATGAGTTTCTGTTTCAAGCGCTGGTTCAGGTTTCAGTTTGCCCTGAATAAACCCATGCAAGTGAAACTTTACCAGGGATTGAGCCATTTCAAGTTTTTGGTTTCCGGCCAGTGATAAAAGGTCTTTGATACATGTAGTTCCATCAATTCGTGACAGATAATAACCGTCAGTTGCAGAAAAATATTTTGAAAAGAGAGTATTTTCCATCATTGATGTTTGCAAAATTTGTTTATATCCTCCCATCAAATTGACAAGAGTTTCCAAATTTTTGATTCGGTGAATCAGATTATTGACCAGTTGTATTGTGTCCATTTTCACACGAGGAAGATGTTTGGGCGTTATAACAGTGGAGTCAAAATGGTATTCTCCATTATCCCATTCCAATAATGAAAGAATTACCTCTTTGATCTGAGCGCGCAACCACCATTTTTGTTTATCTTTATCAACAATATTTAAAACATCCGGATCGTTCCAGCCCTTTTTTCTAACCAAATCCTGCATGTCCGATTTTTGTTTCTCCGAAATCACGCCTCCAAAATATATCATTTCCAGAAGCTGTTCTTCAGGTACTGATGATTCTGCGGTTGTGATATATGAGTTTTCAAAATAGATATGCTTAAACTGATCCCGATCAACAATCCGTAATTGTCCGGTCAAATTTTGATCAGCAATTTTTTTCAAAAGATTATGCGGTGGAGTTACTTGCAATTCTCCATCTTTTAAAGCACTGTTTGTCACTCCATCCAATCTCCAGAAAGCACATTTATTAATGCTTTCAAAACATAGTTTAACTTTTCATTCAGATTGCGCTACACCAATATCTGCACCAGTTCTTCCACATCTACCAAACCGGCTTTTACTTTTTCAATTCCATCTTCCATAATTGTTTTCATGCCATCATCTATAGCTATTTGATGCAATTCTCCAGTACTTTTTTTTGTTTGAAGGGCCTGTTTTAAGCGATCACCAGGTTTAAGTATTTCAAAAATACCTATCCGTCCCTTGTAACCTTTATAGTCACATTTTTCGCATCCTCTGCCACGCACAAATCTGATATGTTCCTGAGGGTCAATTTGCAGCAGTTTTAACGTGTTTATTGAAGGTACCACCGGTGTCAGGCAATACGGACAATTTCGTTTCAACAGACGTTGCGATACAATACCAATTATAGACGAAGCAATCAGAAAAGGTTCTATTTTCATTTCAATAAGCCGATTATAAACACCTGCGGCCGAATCCGCATGGATAGTTGAAATAACAAGATGTCCGGTCAATCCAGCCTGGGAGCATATTTCAGCCGTTTCTCTGTCCCGGACTTCACCGACGACAATGACATCCGGATCCTGGCGAAGTATAGAACGCAATCCTGAAGCAAATGTCAGATCTCTTTTCGGATTAACCTGTGTCTGATTTATTCCGGTCACTTCACGCTCAATCGGGTCTTCAATGGTCACTATGTTCGTTGTTTCACCGCGTTTATGAAGCACATAGCGAATAGCAGAATAAATGGTCGTTGTTTTTCCACTTCCTGTTGGACCAGTCAGTATCAGAATACCCTGAGGCTTTAGTAAAAAGCTGCTGATCTGTTCAAACTGTTCATCAGAAAAACCCAATTTGATCAGATTGAAATCATGTTCACCAGAATCAAACAATCTTATGACGATTTTATCACCATGCAATGTGGGCATAAATGATATTCTTACATCATATATTTTTTTGCTCCATTTTATTTCTATTCGCCCATCCTGTGGTTTCCCTTTTTCATAAATTGTCAGATTCGCCAAAACCCGTAATCGGGAACTCAAACGTACCATCAGATCACGCGGTATCTGTCCTACGTCATTAAGGATGCCGTCCTGTCTGTATTTAACGGTTGCAAGGTGTGATGACGGTTCCAGATGTATGTCGCTTGATCGAGTCAATATTGCATTACAGATCACACAATCAACCAGATCAGGCACACATTTATCACCTCGTCGGCACAACTGTGAAATTCGACCCGGAACCTCACTTAACCGTATCGGTCCCGTGGTTGCGTATTCGTCACCCAGATCGTATATCCTGACCGGTTTAACAATATCCTCGTGACGTTGTCTTAAACGGTCACGGGCTTCCTGTTTTGTCTTGAAAGTCTGAATTATTGCCGAAATTAGTAACACAATCGTCAGCACCATTAGAATCAGTAGTATATTCCGTACCCATGGAAGCGCCATATACTCGTTTATTGTTCCAATTATCGTGTGAGTAGGCACCTCACCGACAACAACACCAAACGTCAGACCAAAGCTCAGCACCAAAATGCTTATTACAAGCGCCGGTATATTGTTACGTGATGATTTTCCGTTTACAGGCATCCAGGGGTATCCTAAACTAAAAAAATCCTAATTGGATTTCGAATCAATTGTATCTTCAACTTCAAAGTTACCGCATAAAAATGCTCCTTCAGCAATATCGATCCTGGCAGTTTTTACATCGCATCTGACCTTGCCGGTTGGTTTTATCGATATTTTGGATGACGCTGAAATTGTGCCTCGAACTTCCCCGGCTACTGATATGTCCTTAACAACAATATTGCCCTCAACACTGCCAGTTCTGTCTACATTCATTGTACCATTCCGAATGACTACTTCACCTTCAACACAACCGGCAATATTCATATCACCATCGCCTGTTATGTTACCGTTGATAATTAAACCATTCGCTATTGTGCTGACTCCATTGCCCATTATCGCCTCCTGTTACTGAAAAACTGTGTTTGCGAAGGATTTTTCCTCCATTTTCGAGTATAAAACCTTATGCCGTTTTGAGCAAGTGTTTTCACTATCTGTCTTGACCGGATTACTATAAAACTCTATTATTCCAGCGACTGATCCGGAATTTCTTTCAGGAGAATACATTTGAAAAAACCATCTGATATCAACTTATCGGTTCAAATGGGTCCGTTGACTCTTCAAAATCCGGTAACAACCGCTTCGGGAACATTTGGTTACGGTATTGAATATGCCCCTTATTGCGATATTACCAGATTGGGGGGTGTAACAGTTAAAGGCATTAATCTTGAACCTCGAAAAGGCCATTGTCAGCCTCGTATTGTTGAAACAGCGTCGGGGATGCTTAACTGCATAGGACTTCAGAATACCGGAGTTGATGTTTTTATCAAAGAAAAGCTGCCGTTTTTCCATAACATTCCCACAGCTTGCATTGTCAATGTGAATGGCAGTTCGCTGGATGAATACATTGCTGTTACTGAAAAACTTTCGGATCAAAAAGGGGTGGCAGCTCTTGAAGTGAATGTATCCTGTCCTAATGTCTCGAAAGGAGGTATTGCCTTTGGCGTGGATCCACTAATGACTGAACGCGTAACCAAAGAGCTTCGTGGACGGACACATCTGCCTTTGATAGTCAAACTAAGCCCCAATGTGACTGATATAAGCACAATTGCGCGGGCTGCGGAAAACGGTGGCGCTGATGCATTATCATTGATCAACACTCTGCTTGGGATGGCCATTGACACTAAAACCCGCAAACCTGTGTTGTCAAACATTACCGGCGGCCTATCGGGGCCCGCAATAAAACCGGTTGCACTGCGCTGTGTCTGGCAGGTTTACAACGCGGTATCCATTCCGATTATCGGAATGGGTGGTATCAGTTCCGGACAAGATGCAATCGAGTTTATTCTGGCTGGCGCTACAGCTATATCTGTTGGAACGGCCAATTTTTCTGATCCGGGCATTTCGGTAAAAATTCTGGATCAAATTATTGAGTATTGTTGTCAGAACAGTATTGATTCTATTTCATCTCTTACAGGAAAACTGGACGTATCCTGATAATTTTGACTGAAAGGTAATTAATAATGAAATCAGCAGAACAAATTTTCAAAGTATCTGAGGCTTTACTGGAAGGACATTTCAAACTCAGTTCAGGCAAACATTCAGATAAATATCTTCAATGCGCGCTAGCGTTACAATATCCTGAGCAGGCAAGTTATCTGGGCAAGGCGCTTGCTGAAAAGTTTTCAGGTGTACCGATAACTGCTGTAATTTCGCCTGCAGTAGGTGGATTAATTATTGCTCACGAAGTTGCTGCAGCTCTTGGGGTCAGGGCAATTTTCGGGGAACGCGTGGGCGGTATCATGACGTTGAGACGCGGATTTACAATTGAATCGTCCGATTCCCTTTTGATTGTTGAAGATGTGATTACTACCGGAAAATCCACTATGGAAATTGTCAATCTGGTTAAATCCTTCAATGCTGTCATAGCCGGTATTGGATGTCTCGCCAATCGTTCGACTGCTCCGTTAAACCTTCCATGCAAACCAAATGCATTGCTGCATTTGAAAGTTCAAAACTGGAGCCCGGATGATTGTCCGCTGTGTGCGGCTGGACATCCTTTAACAGTTCCGGGCTCCCGCCATATGAAACAACCGGATGCCTGATATTTTCAGCTATTACTCTTCTGTGCGGACAGCAGTACCATATGCAAGCAATTCTGCAGCGCCCTGCATCACCTGTGAAGACGCAAACCGCAACGCAACAACAGCATTGGCGCCCATTGCCAAAGCTTCCTCCTGCATTCTGTCCAACGCTTGCTCGCGTGATTCGGCCAGCATTTTCGTATAATCCGAGATTTCACCACCTACCATGTTTCTTAACACTGCAATTATATCCCGTCCAATACTGCGGGCACGAATCGTATTGCCCCTGACCAACCCCAACGTTTCAATAATACGCTTTCCAGGAATCTCATCACTTGTTGTCACTATCATTGCTTATCTCCTTATGTCCTTATAACGCTCATGTCTGTTTACGCGTATTCTTTCACGTATCAACGAAAAGATCAAAACTGACAGTCCAACGATGCCAAATACACAGCCGCCAGAAACCCATAATGGTGTTTCTTCAGTCAGAAACAACGTGCGAAACAATTCCGTCAGAATACCACTGGTCAAAACAACAGCGCCAATAATCAGGAAAATCCACCCTGTATTACGCTCAAGACGATTGTATATTCCAGACCAGTAACCATCCCAGAAATCATCTTCCGGCGTCCTGATAGCTGCCGTCTCCAATGCCTTGTGAATCATCTTCCCACGCTCCAGTTCCTTGCAACATCCCGCACATGTTTTCACATGCTCCATTAGCGCAGCCTCCTGAACAGAATCGAGTTCTCCATCAAGATATCCAGTAATCAATACTTCAAACGCTGAACATCCCTTCATATTTCACCTGCCTTAATACCAAAGTCTTTTATCAAAACTTCCTGAAGGATTTTACGCGCACAATGCAACCTCGACATAACTGTTCCCTGTGGAATCTTCAATATTTCGGCTATTTCACGATAAGACAGCCCGGAAAAATGCCGTAGCTCGATAATTTCTCTGTCCTTGTCTTTTAAACACATGACTGCCTTACGAACAATGACAGCCATATCTGACCGGCTGATATCATCCCAAAGATTACCTCTGTCCTCAGTGTGAACAACCGATTTTTCGATCATCTGACGAAACCTCTTTTTCCGTCTGAGCTGATCCAAACATGTGTTCCGCAATATTCTGTAAAACCAGGGCATAAACGGGGAGTGAACATCAAATGTATTCAACGCTCTGTAAGCCTTGATAAAGGCGTCCTGACTGATATCACGAGCTGCCTCCCAGTCACCGACAATCGCCGTTGCAAGCCGTACAGCGCCGGAACGATACCTTTCAACAATCATTCCAAACGCTTCCTGCTTTCCTTCAAGAGTCAATAAAACAAGCTCGCCGTCTGTTCGTTCGGACCAGCTTGTATTAATGCTTCTTTTTCTTTTACTTTCCGATGTCATTGTTAATGCTGCCACCTCAACCTCCCGATACTTCACATGTTTTACGATCAAATTCAACTGAATATTCATATTTTTGATTTTTTTGGTTTTTTTCAAGCAACCCTATAGTTTGCTCGAATCCTGCATAGCAACCCCTGACAGAATCGGATGCGTTTATCATATGAATGGTGTAATATGATTGACAGGCATTAATCTGCCAAACGGGAGTTCATATGAAACCAGGTGTGATTGATCGAAAAAAAGTCAGCAAACTGCGGGGGTATTTTTTTCGGGGTATCGCTGTAATTATTCCGTTTTATTTTACTATAGTTGTGATCCGGATTCTGATCCAAACCATTTCGAAACCGCTAAGTTATCCGATACGCTGGGTTTTTCGGCTGATCACGGTTGATCTGCGCGAGTTGCCTTTGCTTGAAAATATCATCGTTATCGGAGTATCGCTGATTGTCACTGTTGCTGTCATTGTAGCAACAGGTGCGCTGGTACAATGGGTTATCGGACGACGCATTATGAAACTGTTTGATATCACGTTCGATCGCTTGCCACTGGTGAATATAATCTATCGAACCATCAGAGAATTCACCCGCATCCTTACCGGCGATGCTGTAGAAAAGTATAAAAAAGTAGTTATGGTATCAGTGCCAGGAAGTTCAGGTAAAACAATAGGTTTTGTAACCGGCAATGTTATTCTGGATGATCGTCTTCCCTATCTGGCTGTATTTGTGCCAACCTGCCCGAATATCAGCACTGGATTTCTACTTTTTCTGCCTGAACAGGAGGTAACTGAAACCTCTCTGACAACGGAAGATGCGTTCAAAATATTGGTATCCATTGGGATTTTGAGAAGTGAGACGCAGGACATTCGGGATTTAACGGAGGAATAATCTTGTATTCTGAAGTATTTATATTCTTGCTGAGTTTTGCATTAATTTGTGGAATCATTTGTCCAGCCAAATCGATTGAAACGAATACGATGAGAGCGCCGGTTATGCCAATTGTCACGACAGAAAGCATCCAGTCAGACAGTTATGTATCGGATGTATTTCAGTCTTTTATGATGGTTTACAGACAATATGTCAGTCCGGTCATAAGCCGGGGGTGCCCGTCGTATCCAACCTGTTCGCAATACATGACAATTGCTGTTCAAACACTGGGTGTGCCAACCGGAATCGTAGTCGGAATTGGCCGGCTGTTACATGAGTCCGGTGAAATTCATTACGGGTCGATTGTGCATATAGATAATGAGCACCGCATATACGATCCGCTTCAGAACAATACTTTCTGGTGGAGATCAAATGGGACTGATTAGAGTTTTTTCTTTTTCCATATTTTTGGTTGCCATGGTTGTTCAGGGGCCTGTTTGCGCTTCAATGACAGATTTCGACGCCAATCATATATTTGCTTTTGCAGATTATCTGGAACAGACAGGTGATTACTATCGAGCCATCACCGAATACCGTCGACTGGTGTTTCACTGGCCAAATCATCCGCTTGCCTCAGAAAGTCGTTATCGCATTGGGCGATCTTATCTAAGGGGTCAGGATTATCAATCCGCACTGTATACTTTTCAGAATTTGTTTTATCAGGACATGCCAGATTTTGATCATCGCCGATTACGATATGCAATAGCTCAGTCATTTTTTTACCAGCAAAATTATTTTCAGGCAAATCAACAGTTGGCAGCTCTTGAAAATTTTCCATTGTCAGATAAAGTCCCTCCCCTGTCGTATTCAAGACTATGGTGCTTTCTTCGGCCCGGAGACGTCGATGAAGCGCTGGAATTTTGGAATCAACTGCCTCAAACGACAACAGATGCTATTCCGAAGGCCAATGCTATTCAGCGCTATCTGAATGAAATGGCTGATCAACCATTAAAAAATCCACGTCTTGCCGGATGGCTATCCGCCGCATTACCAGGTTTGGGACAGGTGTATGCCGGCAGACCCCGTAATGCGATCATGTCCTTTCTGATAAACGGTTTATTTATCGGTGGCATTGCGGCGGCAATTGACAAGGGCAACTATGAGACAGCGGCAGTTTTGGGTTTTTTTGAAATCGGTTTTTATACTGCCAATATATACAATGCTGTTAATGATGCCCATAAAACCAACAGGTCACGAACCAATGTCCAGCTTGTTCAGTTTGAACAAAGATTCGGACCACCGTTTGAATATGATTATGCACCATTCAATCCTTGACCGTTCATCGGAAAACACCTAGACTCGGGCAGTTATGATGCGCGTATTGTTTTTACAAAGAGTCTGGACTGAAAACCTGGGACCCATGTATCTGTCTGCTGCTGCAAAACAGGCGGGTCATGACTGCCATCTTATTATTGAAGACAGCAAACCTGACAATCGAGCTATTAAAGAGTATTCTCCCGATGTTATAGCATTTTCGATCACAACCGGCGCTCACCAATGGGCATTAAAACGGGCAGAATCAATCCGGGAAACGTTTGATGTCAGAATAGCATTGGGAGGACCGCATGCCACCTTTTTTCCCGAAGTTATAGCTCATCCGGCCCTGGATGCTGTTTTCAGAGGTGAATCCGAACATGCCTTTGTCGCCTGGCTGAATGCATGTGAATCAAATTCTGATCTGAAGACTGTTCCCAACATTTGGTACAAACAGAATGGTGAGATATTAAAAAATTCTCTGGCGCCATTAATTGAACCGCTTGATACACTGCCATTTCCTGATCGAAGTCTTTATTACAACTCCTATCCCTGGTTTCGCAACAATGAAAATAAAGGGTTCATATCAGGACGGGGATGCCCGTATTCATGCGCCTACTGTTCAATTGCCGGGCTAAGAGACATGTATCATGGAAAAGGCAGATTTGTTCGCTTTCATTCACCTGAACGAGTCATTAATGAAATTACGTTTGTCAAAGAGAATTATGGTCTGAAATCAGTCATTTTCCAGGATGACACGTTCATACTGGGTAATGAACGACTGGACAAACTGCTTTTACTGTATAAAGAGCATGTCAAGTTACCGTTTGTTTGTCATATCAGGGCGGATATTTTAACGCGAGATGTTGCTTTAAAATTGAAGGATGCCGGGTGTCACAGCGTTGATTTCGGAGTTGAGAGCGGCGATGAGAGTTTACGCAAGAACCTTTTGGGCAAACCGGTTTTGGATGCTCATATTGAGCAAGCAGCAGCGTTTTTAAGGGAAGCCGGTATACCATTTCGCACGACCAATATGTTCGGATTGCCCGGTGAAACGTTTGAACAGGCGATGAAAACATTTGCAATCAACCAAAAGATTAAAACCCGCTACCCCAGCGCTTCAATTTATCAGCCATACCCCCGAACCGCTCTGGGCGATTCCGTCATTAATTCCGGTATGGCCGGCCCGGATTACTCCGTTGACAGCATCGGTTCAACATTTTTCAGGACCAGTTTGCTGAATCGCAAAGATATGAATCGGTTTATAAATCTGCAAAAGTTTTTCTGGCTGGGAGTTCGATATCCTTTTTTAATGCCATTGATCAAACTACTTGTTAAAGCGCCCCCCAATTATTTATACGAAGGTGTTTTTCTTTTGTGTTATGCCATCAATTATGCATTTAGCGAGAAAGTATCTTTTAAACATGTCATCAACATCGGTCGTCGAACCGCTAAAACAGTTTTTTTCGGTAAAATGTGATTCATGAATAGTGAACGTCCCAATGCAGTTTTATTAAATCCGCCATCAAATGATATTGCCATACGTGACAATTTTTGCTCCAAAATTTCCCAGGCATATTATATTAACCATCCCATTGACCTTCTTTTTCAAAGCGGCTGGCTGGCAAACTCTTTTAATCCGATTCTTGTTGATGCGGTAATTGACAAGCTGACTCCTGAAGCATGCATCGACAGAATTGTTTCGCTGAAACCCAAAGTTATCTATTCGCTTGCGGGGAATGCCACCTGGCCGGAAGACTCCGCATTTTTTAAGTCTCTTCGTCAAAATATCGGCAAGGTACCTCTGGTGTGTTCAGGTGATATTTTCCTGGAATCACCCATTGATATGATGGATGATTGCCCATCCATTGATGCTGTTTTGACAGATTTTACACGGGATTCGTTATATCGGTTTCTTATCGGCCAAGGGGATCATTTCGCCGATCTGATTTTTCGTACTTCGAATGGACGTATAATTGATCATCGGATACCACCGGAATCATCAGGTACATTTGATGTTCCTTTGCCTCGTCATGAAATGTTTTTAATGCGTGGTTACCGATATCCTTTTGTTAGAAACAGGCATTTTGCCACCGTCATGACAGAATACGGCTGTCCATTCAAATGTTCGTTTTGTGTCATGGGTACCCTGGGATGCAAACGCAGATCAATCGATTCGGTTATATCTGAATTACTTTATCTGAAAACGCTGGATGTGCGGGATGTCTTTTTTCTGGATCAGTCGTTCGGTTCTGATCCGGACAGAAATATGCTTTTATGTAATGCGATTCAACAGGAACGGCCTGATTTGCGCTGGAACTGTTTTTCCAGAGTGGATCTTGTGAACCGTGACATTCTTTTAACTATGAAACAATCGGGTTGTCATACAATCATTTTTGGTGTTGAGACAGCAGATGAAAAGCTGTTAAAAAGGTATCGCAAGGGGTATTCAACAGAAGATGTAACAAGGATATTCCTTATGGCGAAAAAAGCTGGTATTCGGACAGTTGCAACTTTTTTACTGGGTCTGCCCGGTGAAACTCTTGAATCGGCAAACAAAACCATTGAGTTTGCAAGGCAACTTCCCTGCACATATGCATCCATTAATGTTGCGGTTCCCCGAATGGGAACCGGTATGCGCCATGATGCGCTGGAACAGGGATACATTGATCCGTCTATTCGGCATTTCGATCAGAGCGGCACTGAAGTTGTGATGCAGACTGAATATTTGAGCCGTGAACAGCTTCAGCAATTGAAACAACTAGCTATCAGACGCCTATATCTGAATCCACGTAAACTGGCCGGTATGTTATCATCTATTCGAACATGGGATGAAGCTCTTATTCAGATCAAAGAAGGCGTTCAATTATTTAAACGGTTCAAGGATTACCATTCATGACTATTATGCAAACAATTCGTCGCTGGAGTATTGCCGTTATACCTGTCGTATTTGTTATTGCGGCTCTTCTGCGTTTCATATCTCTTGATGCTGATCCTCCATCAACCGTCGGACTTCACTTTATATCCGATGAAGGGTGGTGGGTTCATAACGCACGGAACAAATACCTGTATGATCAATGGATTATGGATGAGTTTAACCAGTCGTTGCTGGCTTCTCCCCCATTCTGCCTTGCCACACTGGGAGTATATAATCTTTTCAGCGTCGGGTTTGCCTCATCACGCATCATACCTGTGCTATCGGGACTTCTGACAATTCTGCTGCTGTCGGGTTTGCTGTTTGCCCGGGCCCCTCCTGAACAGGCCGCGTTCGGCACGTTGCTCTTTGCATGTAACTTTGCCTTCACCTCCATGAATAGAATTGCCTATGTTGATTCGACAGCGTTTATGTTTCTGGTTTTTGCCTGGTGGATGCTGGAAAAACTGAACCATCGTGTCTGGGCTGTGTTTTTGGCAGGCATGAGCTTTGCTTTGGCTGTCATTACAAAATCCTATATGCTGACTATCCTGCCGCCAGCGCTGGCTGTTGTGTTGTTCAGGTTGATTAAGAATAGAAAATCCGTTTCGCATAGGCAACTGTTTCTTAACATTATATTGTTTGGCGGAGGAATTTTTGCTGTATATATGCTTTGGCACAAATACTTGTATGTACCGTTCGAACACGATTATCGGCTAATGTACTATTTGTGGCAGGATGGCAATTTTCCAAAAACATTGTTTGAAGCAGTGCGCAATATTCCGTCATTTTTTATCGGTCATCATGGAATCCAAATCATACCGGCACGTTTTTTCGGTTTAAACGCGGCCTTGTTGATTCTTGCAGGATACCGGGTGTTTCAGTTGGCCGATCCGAATGCTTCGTCGGTGAAAGCGCTCTGGAAAAATATTTCGGATTTTGAGAAAGAAGCGTTAATTGCGTTAACAATTCTGACAATTCAGATAGCGCCACTTACAGCCAAACCGTTTCGCCGATATCTATTGTTGTATTTACCATTGATAATCCTGGCTTCGGGATGCATTCTTAAGGTCAAACACTATGAAACACGCGACAAACCATTGAAATTGCTTGTG
>PWNJ01000176.1 GCA_003558985.1 candidate division CSSED10-310 bacterium | reverse complement strand
GGGCGAGGTTATGAATCTCGAAATTGGGCCTCGCTCCAAAGGCTATCGCGGGATGTACAAACGCGTCCCGGTAGGCCCGTGCTCGTTCATCTCGCCGTTCAATTTCCCCCTGAACCTCGCCGCGCATAAGATCGCGCCGCCGCTGGCGGTTGGTTGCCCGTTCGTGCTCAAGCCCGCAAGCCTGACCCCCCTTGGCGCCCTGCTCATTGGTGAGGTGCTCGCCGAAACAAACCTACCCAAGGGTTCCTTTTCCATCCTGCCTTGCCGGCGCGATGGGGCGGAGCTATTCAGCACGGACGAACGGCTGAAGCTGTTGAGTTTCACTGGATCGCCGGAAGTTGGATGGGATCTCAAGAAAAAGGCGGGCAAGAAAAAGGTCGTGCTTGAGCTGGGCGGGAACGCCGCCTGCGTGGTCGACGCCGGCGCTGATCTGGACGACGCTACACAGCGTATTGTGATTGGGGCGTTCAACCAATCGGGCCAGAGTTGTATCAGCGTGCAGCGAATCCTCGTGCATGAGCCGGTCTATGAAGAGCTTAAGAAACGATTGGTGGAAGCAACGCGGAAACTCAAGTGCGGCAATCCCCGCGACGAAGCGACCTTTGTCGGACCGTTGATCTCCGAGACAGATGCGGAACGGCTGATGGAATGGATCGAGCGGGCGCGAAAGGCGGGAGGCAGCGTCTTGTGTGGCGGCGCTCGGGATGGGGCCCTCCTCCAACCCACGTTGCTGGAACACGTCCCGGAAACCGAACCCATCTGTGCCGAGGAGGCGTTCGGCCCCGTGGCCGTTCTCAGCCAATTCTCGAGGTTCTCGGACGCCATCGATCAGGTGAACGATAGCAAATTCGGCCTGCAGACGGGCGTGTTCACGCGGGATGTGCATCACATGCTGGAGGCGTGGGACCGCCTCGAAGTGGGAGGCGTAATCATCGGCGATGCGCCATCCTGGCGCGTGGACAACATGCCCTATGGCGGCGTCAAGGACAGCGGCCTAGGCCGGGAAGGCGTGCGTTTCGCCATGGAGGATATGACCGAAATCCGGAACCTTGTGATTCGCACGCCGTAGCCCAAAAGGACGGCTCGTGTGGTGCGGCCCCGCCGTCATTCCCGCAAGGGGGAATCCAAAGGGCGTCGCATGGCCCTCAGGGGTGGGGCTGGATCCCCCCTGTTACAATCTGCAAAAATGCTTGAGCTATATAACAGAAAAGAGAGCCTGACGATGAAACGGATTCTTTGTGTTGCACTGTGCCTATGCGGCGCCGGATTGCTGCTTCCCTCGTTGGCCGTGGCCGAGCCCTGGATCATCGAAGAGGGGCAGGCAAGAGCCAGCATTGTGACGGCCGAGGATCCGCCCCGCCGGGTCGAGCTGGCGGCAACCGAGTTGCAAACGTATCTCGAACGGATCACGGGCGCGCAGCTGCCCGCCGGCGCCGAGCCGAGTGAGCAACATCCGGTCACGATCTACGTCGGACGCAGCCGTCACACCGATGAGCTGGGTATTGACGAAGCGGACCTGGCCCATGGCGCGTTTCGGATGGTGTCGACGGCGAACAGCTTCGTGCTGATCGGCCGCGATGAGGACTTCGAGCCGCGCGAGCCTTGGGCGCGCTCCCATGGCGACCGCGAGCGCGCCCAGGCGGCATGGGAGGAAATCAGCGGCGGTCACTGGCTGAACCCGATGAACAGCGTCTTTCGGCGCTGGCATCAGCGCGGAGGGGAGGGTAGCCTCGGCTGGGCGCACGACAAGGGGGGGTCGTTGAACGCGGTTTACGAGTTTCTGCGCACGCTCGGGGTGCGTTGGTACATGCCGGGCGAGCAGGGCGAAATAACGCCCCAGCGCGCCTCGATCGCCCTGCCGGAGATCGATCGGACCGTCACGCCCGACTTCGCGGTGCGCTTCTGGCATGGCGCCCACTTCGTCTATGAGGCCGAGGATGTGATGTGGGAGCGGCGCCTCGGTATGAACTCCGCCTACGAAGTACTTGGCGCCGGCATGCATGTGCATGGCATGCGCCTCATCCATGGCCATGAAAAGCTTCAACAGGCGCACCCCGAGTATTACGCCCTCATCGGGGGCGAACGCGACACCCACCACCGCGGCACGGGGCACGCTTGCTTTTCCTCCGCGGGACTGGCGCGCGAGGCGGTCCGTTTCGCCCGCGCCACGTTCGACCATCTCGACGAGCCGGCCGTCTCGCTTTGGCCGCAGGACGGCTACCGCGGCTGTGAGTGCGAGCTTTGCGAAGGCCACTCCGCGTCCGAGTTGGTCTGGGGGTTTATTGACCGCGTGGCGCGAGAGCTTGACACGACGCATCCCGATCGTCTGGTGACCGGCGGCGCTTACGCGCAGTATCGCATGCCGCCGGACGGCATCGACCAGTTCAGCCCGAACGTTGCGGTGTTCATCTCCAACGTTGGACGCCCCACCCTCGACGATCCACAACAATGGGACGCCTATTGGGAGTTCATCCAAAGCTGGCGGCAGAAACTCGCCCCCAACCGCATCATCCGCAACGAAAACAATCGCTACTCGGCAAGCGGCGGCACGAGCGGCGAGCATCCCGTGCCGTTCCCGGTCTTGCATCCGCGCGCCATGGCCCGTGACCTGCGCGAACTCGAGGGCATCTCCCTCGGCGACTGGAACGAACAGGCCCGCGCCAACTTCGGCCAGCCCGGCAAGTCATACTGGCGCGCGCCGGGTCTCGATCACCTGACCCTTTACGTCAACGCCCGCTTCCTCTGGGACGCCGGCCAGGATCTTGATGCGCTGCTTGATGAATACTACGAGCTGTTCTACGGCCCCGCGGCAGACGAAATGCGCGCCGCCTTCGACTTCGCACAGGCCACCTACCAACGCGACGAACGCCCCACCCCCGGCCGGATCGACCTTCAGCATCGCCTCCAGTTTGTCGAGCTGCTTCACACCGCGCGCGACGCCGCCGGCGACACGATCCACGGCCAGCGCATCGAGCTGATCCTGAGTGAGCTGCCGCCTCGCGATGAGTTGCGGCGTGATACGGCCATCGCCGAGCAGCGCGCGGATGTGCCCGTGTTCACCCGCGCCATCGACATGGGCGCCAGCAAGTGGGACGGCCAGCGCGACACGTTTGTGCTAGACGGCCGCATCGACGAGCCGTTCTGGCAGGTCTATCCACACGGCGCGGGTCTCCGGCAAGCTCGCACGGGCGAACGCGCCGAACACTCCACCGCCTTCTATGTGAGATGGCTCGACGGCCACATCTATTTCGCCATTCGCTGCGACGACCCCGCTACCGAATCGTTGGACATTTCGACGACTGAAGACGGTGACCTTGCCATTCTCGAAGGCGATCATGTCGAGATCCTGCTCGAAACGGACGTCCACCGCTGGTATCGCCTGGTCATCAACCCCGCCGGCGCCCTGCTGGACATGGACATGGCCGCGGAGGAGGAGGCGCGCCACCGATGGAAGGCCAACGCGGATGTCGCCACGCACATTGGCGAGGATAGCTGGTCGGTCGAGGTGCGCATCCCCGTGGTGAGCGAGCAGGAGGGCGCGATGGACCCGCTGCATAACGTCGTAGGCCACAAGCCCTCCAGCCATCGTTCGCGCGCGGTCCCCTGGCGCTTCAATGTGGGCCGCGTGCGCGTGCACGAGGACGGGCGCGAGGTGTCGGCATACTCCCCCACCGAATCGAACGACGTGCAGGATCCCATGAAGTTTGGCGAGCTTTACCTGAGGTGAAGGCCGACACCGAAAACCGCATGAAACGGCGCGGAATTTCCAGTGCCTCGACGAATCTAAGAAGGAACAGAAAGGAGCGAATCTGATGGCAGCCATCCGTTATTGCCTCGTCTGCATGTTCGTGCTCGCCGTTTTCAGTCCGGCCGGGACGACGGAGTACTTCGTCAGTTTGACCGGCGACGATGCCAACAATGGCCGAAGCGAGGACGCCGCTTTCGCTACGGTGCAGCGCGGCGTGGACGCGCTGCAGCCGGGCGACACGCTGACCATCGCGCCGGGCGAATACTTCGGCACGGTGCGGCGCGAAGGGCTGGGCAATCTCGACGTAGACACGCGCATCCGCGCCGCCATCCCCGGCGCCGTCGTTCTGCGCGGCGATCGGCCGGCGCCGGAGCTACGCAAACTCGAAGGCTACCGCTTCGTCTACGTCGCCGACTTCGACACCGAAGTGCACACCGTCAACGAGCTGGACACCCTCTCAGTTATGGAAGCGGTGACCAACATCACAGAGGTCGAGTTCAGCCCCGGCACGTTCTATCACGACACGGACGCGGGCAAGCTGTACCTCTCGCCCACCGATCTCGCCTCGGCCGGCACGCATCGTTACACTTTCACCGTCTCCGGCACGCACGGCATCCATCTGCCCGAGGCGAAGCGCGTGATCATCGAAGGCATCGCCGTCACCGGGTTCAACCGTCACAGCCGGTTGCCCCGCGGCGAAAGCACCGACGGCGCGACGTGGGGCATCTTCGTGCAGAACGGCAAGCAGTGCGTCGTCCGTGATTGCTATGCCTACTTTAACAGCCGCGGCATCGCGACCAGTGCGAGTTCGGAGGACAGCGGGGACAACGTGATCGAGCGGTGCGTCGCCTGGGCGAACGCGTCGCGATACGGCGGACCCTACGGCGGGTTGAGCCTGCGTCAGCCGCGGCGTGATGTCATTCGCGACTCGGTCTCCTATCTCAACGGGCACAAGGGCGTGAACATACGCGTCACCGACGATGCCGCGGACCGGGGCGAGCCGGCGCTGTCGCGGTTGATCGGCAACGTGTCGTGGGGCAACAACATCGACATACGCATCAAGGCCGCGTCCTCCGGCCACCTGGCGGAACGTAACGTCGCGATGAGGCCGGTAGAGTGGTTCCGCTCGTCGCATAACCTGTTTGATCAGGGCCGGGGCTCCGGCAGCGATCGGCTGCACTCGGAGGACACGATCGTGCTCAGTGCGGAGCCGGACCTCGACCCCGATCGTGAGTTCGCCGACCCAGCCAATCATGACTACCGCCTTCAGGCCACCTCCCGCTTCCGGGGCGCCGGGCCCGACGGCGCGGACGCCGGGCCATTCCAGTACGAGGCGAACATCTACTACGTCGCGCCGGACGGCAACGACAGCGGCGACGGTCTGTCGATCGAGGCGGCCTGGCGCAGCCTCGATCGAGCCGCCGAGGCGCTCGAACCCGGCGACACGCTCTACATCGAGCCGGGCACGTACCACCAGTCGCTACGGCTGACCGGTGGTTCGGACGTCGCGGCCGAGCCGATCGCCATCCGCGGCCGGGGCGCGGGCAAGGTCGTCATTGAAGGTCCGGGGCGCATTGAGGGCGCCCGCCACATTGAGCTGGAACGGCTCAACTTTGCCGACACGGTCAACGTGGTCGCGAGCGAGACAGTCCGGTTCAAGAACAGCCGCTTCGCGGGCTCGGCGGCCTCGCTTGAAGCCGATCGCGTGAACGATCTGCGCGTGACACACTGTGAATTCACCGGCTTCGACAACGCGGCGATCGTGCTGCGCGACAGCACAGGCGTGTTCCTTCAGGGCAATCTGTTCGACAATGCCCACGGCCCCGCTGTGCGCACCGAGACCACGCGGGCGATCCGATACAGCGACTACAACAGCTACCGCGACGCGGCGGCAGCCTGGGCGGTGGTCGGCAGCGCGTGGAGCACGGGCCAGCTCGATCGCGCCGGGTTCGACCGGCACGCGAGCGAGCTGACGCCGCGGTACGAGATGGACGGCGGCGTCCCCGTGCTGCAAAACCCGGACGCGTTCACGGTCGACGGGCCCATGGGCGCCGCGATCGGCGTGTATTTACCGCAGCACCGCTTTACGGACAGCGATGAGTTGCGCGTCGACGGCCCGCACGTGCATTCGGTTACCCACACCACGGCGAACCTCGAGTGGTGGGCGTCCAGCCGCGAGACATTCACCGTCCGATGGGGCCGGACGCCCGCGGTTGAGAACAGCGAAACGCTTTCACCGATCAACCCCTGGCATCCTCAGGGTCACCACCTCGATCACTACACCAGCTACAGCCTGATTGGCCTGGAGCCGGACACCGAGTATCACTTCCAGATCGAGCATGATGGGGCCGTGCTCGATACGCTCAGTTTCACCACCGTCGCGGCCAGCCACAGCCCGCGCACGCTCTACGTCGCGCCCGACGGCGACGATGCGAACAGCGGCCAGGACCGCCAGAGCGCCTGGCGCACGCTCACCCATGCCGCCGGCCAGACCCGGCCCGGGGACACCGTGAAGATCGCCGGCGGCGTGTACAACGAGTTGGTCCGTGTGCGCGCCACCGGCGAGGCGAACGCGCCGATCACCTTCACGCCCATCCCCGGCGAGAAGGTCGTCTTCGATGGCCAGGACAGACTGCACAGCGGGTTCAACGTCTTCAACAAGGCGCACATCCATCTCGACGGGATCTACTTCCGGAATTTCGACCGCACCGGCACACGCGGCATGTTCTACCTCGTGCGCAGTAACGACATCCAGATCACCCGATGTTTCGCCGACGGCCGGCGCTCCGGCATCAGCCCCGAACTCATTACCGCCGGCGGCGTCGAGAATCTGCTCGTGCGCAACTGCGTGATCAACGGCGGGTGGGGCTTCGTCGCCATCGGGCAGTCGGCCGGCGTACGCATCGAAAACTGCGTCGTCCTGCGCGTAGATATCACCCCCATCGGCGCCGGCGGCGTGCGCGACCTGACCATCCGCGACAGCATCGTGACCGACAACCTCGCGAAAAAGGCGTCAATCGCCCTCGTCAGGCCGGGCCACTCACCGCGGAACAATGCGTTCTTCCTGCGCCAGCCCGAATCTGAGCGGAGCATCTTCGGGGACGGCAGCGACGGCCAAAGGCTCGCTGAATATAACCGCGAGCATGATCTGGCTCGGCCAAACATCGCCGTCAACCCGCACTTCGCCGGGGCCGAGGAAACCGAGATGTTCGAGGATGGCATTCTGCGTCAGATCGACGATTTCTCGGACGCGTTCGCCACCAACCCGCAGCTGATCGAGCGCGGGATCGGCCTGATCCCGGAAGCCTTCAACGACTTCCACTTCCACGACAGCAGCAACGGCTAGAGAGTGTTAAGTATTTATTGATACGCAACAGTGACCACGATGGCGTTAGGAGGCAAGGAAGGGATGAGGAAGGCGCGGATGTAGCTTTCGACAGCAGCTGCGTCCATGGGACCGTCCAGAACCATGGGCGCGATGGCGCCTGGCAGGTTCGGTTTCCGCTAAGGCGTCCGCCAGCTTTGCCGGCGCGCGGCTACATCGGCTCGTTGCTGTTCGGCCGCACGTAACGTTTTTTTGTGCGTTTGAACCCAAGCTTCTTGAGCGCGTTATGCACAGTGACCACCGACACGGACAAGCCGCACCGTTCGCGTAGTTCGGCCAACGTGGCGCCGGGTTGCTTTTCCACTTCCTGCTCCAAGCCCCGCGCAAGGCTTCACTCGACAACGCCGGTTTGCGCCCAGCATTTTGCGGCTTGGGAGCTGCGCCGCCCGAATCGCGATAGCGTTCCAAGATGTTTTGCACGGTCCCTTTGGGAATCTTGAACCGCTCGGCGATCGCTCCCATGGATTGGCCATCTTCAATACGCGCGGCCACGACACGTTTGCAAAGATCAATCGATGTAGGTCTCATGCCTACAGCATACTATCGTAGGCATGATGTCTTAAAGTGCTCCAGTAGGCGTGTCCCCTTGAGTTACTGATAAGTTGCAAGGCCTGATCGAGCAAGGGGTTACGAGAGCCGCGATCTCGTAACCCCTTGCTATGTAAGGCTTTATGTGGTGGAGGAGAAGGGATTTGAACCCTCGACCTCTGCGTTGCGAACGCAGCGCTCTCCCAACTGAGCTACTCCCCCACGGAGCATTGGATGGGGCGCGCC
>PWNJ01000047.1 GCA_003558985.1 candidate division CSSED10-310 bacterium | reverse complement strand
TCACGCTGTTGAGGCGCTTGTTTGCGTAAATGTTCAAGGGAGGTCGCTCCAACAGCGTCCATTGCCGAATCAATCGTATTAATGTACTGCGTGAACCGTCCGTAACCGCCGGGTTTAAGAATATCCGTTGCCACTGTGACCGGCATAGCCCCCGCCGCCAGCAAAGCCGCTATATTGACCGCATCTGCGCCGGCTGACCATGACACATGCAGTGTGTGGTCGAACGCTTTCTGCAGTTTGTTGAACAGATGCACAGTCACTGGAAACAATGCGCGTCCGGACATATACAATTCATCACCGGGCAGTTTTTTCTGCACATTGGCCATTGCCAGCGTATTGCTGAGTTTTATACCGAAATGCCGCTGATGGCGCCTTGCGGTATTGGTCAGCGAAGAAATCAGACTCAGCGCCTGAGTCCACTGAAGATCGTTATCAAAAACGGTATCCGGAATATTGATATAGTCATATCCGAGTTTGTCTTTCAGAATATGATTCACCGTATCTTTGCCGGCCAGAGTCGGGTTGAGTTTGATCAATGTATGAAGACTGTGATCGCGAACAAGATGATCGCCAATACGCTCAATTTCTTCCGGCGGACATCCGTGCATGGTTGATACTGTGACGTTATTGCTGATTGCGGACGGAATATCAACATCAGCATACGCCGGAAATTCGCGTTTCAGAACGGTTCGAATGGCATCAATCTGCGTGGATGCGTCTTTCATGGAGTTGATAAAACTCTGCATTGGCGCGCTTTGTATGCCATCAAGGGTATATCCGACACTCATATTGAAAATGGTTCCGAACGCCGTGTCCGGTATCCTCAGCGCTTTTTTTAGAATATGAATGACTGCCCATGCATTGACGTATTCTGAAATGGATTGTTCCAGCGCCAGTTCCTGAGACCATTCCACGTTGTATCCTTCGTCTGTCATATCAATACAGGGTCGGGGTATGTCAAGATTATCCATGATCTGAACGGTTTTCAGCTCAATAAAACGTGCGCCGCACAACCATGCGCAGATAATATTTTGAGCCATTTGTGTGTGCGGACCAGCGGCCGGACCGAACGGTGTGGCCAAAGACTGATCAAACAGTTTTGCATGATATTTCTGAGATGATTCGGGTCTGTAAAACCAGCGTTCAGGAATACCGAAAACGGTTTTGTTGTGTGAATATTCTTCCAATATCCATGACAGTAAACGATTGAACGGCAATGGTTTCAAATGGCCAGACATAGGGAATCCTCCAGTCGGTACAGACTATATTATTTGGTGAGTTTTGTCGATTGAAGTTTTTAACATTTAGATTTATAGTCATACTGTATTTTGAATTTTGGAATAATTGGAGGAATAAACGATGAACATCCTTGAAAAAATTACAGCACTGAATAAAAAGGAGCGCTTTGTCTTCTTATCTGAATTGTATGACAAAGGACTTACGGATGATCTGATTCGCTATATTGCCGGAGTTCCTGAGAATGAATCCGCCAAATTTCTGGAAACGTTTTCAAGGTATGAGCGCGATCATATTTTAGCGGAAATGGAGCGTTTCCGACCGGTTACCAGCGCTTCGATTGAAGCATCAGGTTTGATTCTAAAAGATATACTTAATCGTATGGACAGTCTGCTGGAGCATCATGAAACGGTTATCAGACAGGGTGAACAGCAAATAGTGGTAAATCGGGATTTTATGAAAGAATGGTTAACACGTGAAAAACCGATCAGTGATCAGTCTTTGGAGAAACCGTGTCCTCCGGTTCAAAAAATGCCGACAGTTGATGCAATCATTACTCCACTTCCGCCAGCAGCCAGTCAAACACTCCAGCAAAACGATCTGTTTTCATTAATACGGGATCGAAAAAGCCACCGGAAGTTTACAGATAAACCTCTGACTCTTGATGAGTTGTCGTTTTTATTATGGAGTACTCAGGGTATAAAAAAAGTGCTTGGCAACGGAGTTGCAACCATTCGGACGGTTCCGTCCGCCGGAGCCCGTCATCCATTTGAAACTTATATTGCAATCAATAATGTGACCGGATTGAAACCAGGGGTGTATCATTATTTACCGGTTGATCATGCTGTTGAGTTTATGTTTGACGATAAAGACATGGTTGGTCGGCTTATTGAATGTGGTGTTGGCCAGAAATTTGTAGGTGAATGTGCGGCATGTTTTTTCTGGAGTTGTATTCCCTATCGCGGTGAATGGCGTTATACGACGGCTTCACACAAGAATATGCTTCTGGATGCCGGCCATGTATGTCAGAATTTGTATCTTGCCTGTGAAGCAATCGGATGCGGAACATGCGCTATCGGCGCGTATCATCAGGAAAAAACCGACGCATTTCTGCGGCTGGACGGATATGAAGAGTTTGTTGTGTATCTGTCACCTGTCGGTAAAGTGAAAACATCATAGCCGATTGATTCTCAACTCAACAAAAGTGACCGTTAGAAAACTGCGTCTATTCAGGCAAGACAATCACTCGAAAACCAAGACCATCACAGCGATAATGAGGCAGACCGTGATGTCGGGTTGCCGCACGGTTTCTGGCAGGGTCCAGGTTCCATCGGCCGCCGCGTCGCACTCGTAAACGGCCAGTTTCAGGCCCTTCAGGGTTTTCAGATGGCGCAACGGAATAATCGGGATGATACCAGTCCAGACACCATTCCCAGGTATTTCCAAGCATATTATGCAATCCCCATGGATTTGGTTTGAACGCATTGGCTGGAGCTGTGTATACATGACCATCATTAAAACTAAAAGCCCGCTTCCATTGATTTCCGGATGGAGTTCCCGATTTGTCAGCGGCGTTTATGTAGCCTTCACCGTCATCAGGTGAGTCGCCCCAGAAAAACATGGTTTGTGTCCCGGCTCGAGCTGCATATTCCCATTGAGCTTCGGTTGGCAAAATAAAATTTTGCCCGGTTTTTTCCGATATCCAGCGGCAAAACGCCATTGCATCTTCCCAGGATACCAGAACGACTGGATGATCGTCCGCCTGCTCCCAACCGGGATTCCGCCAGTTGATTCCCTCTTTGGAATGAACCCGGTCAAGCCGGATATCATATCCAAAACCGCTTCCTTCACGTTCCGCACGGGTTTTGTAGCCTGTATCATCAGCAAAACATCGGAACTGCTCAACCGTAATGGCGTGTTGACCGATCCAGAAACCATCCAGAGTTACCTTTCTGCGAGGCCGTTCATGGCTGAAAAAACGGTCATAATTCTGTTGACCTGATTCGTTTATCAGCCATTCTTTTTCCGAATCAGACTGTCCCATGTAAAAACTGCCGGATTGTATATACACCATCTCCATTTGAACATCGTTCCCAAGATCAATAGTAATCTTGCGACCATGCTCGGGTTCATTCCAGACAGACTCATTCGTTTGGCCGCTATTCGACAATACCGAATATGCAAATATTAATGACACACATATCAGTGTTAACATTGATGCTGTTGTTCGGTAATAGCGTTGTGTCCTCTTAAAATAACTCATCTGATATTAACTGCTACACGAAAACCCACAACAGGTCCTCTGGCTGTTGGACGCGATGCAAGACGGGTAGCTGACCGGCAACTCAACGCATCACTGCTCCAACAACCCCCTCTAAATACGCGCATTCGACCCTCTTCCGGACCTGATGGATTGATTAAATCATTTTCATCATAAGAGTCTGCATACCAGTCCAGACACCATTCCCATACATTGCCATGCATATCATATAATCCCCAGGCATTGGCCGATCCAGATCCGACCACCCATGTTTCACCCCGGTATTCACCTTCATCACATTTCGGTAGCACAAGAGTGCCGTCATAGTTGGCATCATCGGTACTTAAACAATCACCAAACGCGTAAAAACCCTTTGTGCCAGCTCGCGCAGCAAATTCCCACTGGGCTTCGGTCGGCAATGTAAATGTAACACCAGTTTTTTCTGAAAGTTGTTCACAAAAAAGCATCGCATCTTCCCATGAAACTCTTTCAACAGGAAGTTTGTCTCCCTTGTTTTCTGAAGGGTTGTCACCCATTATGGCCGCATATTGTTCCTGGGTTATTTCATATTTTCCAATCCAGAAACCATCCAACTGAGTTTCACGAACTGGCCGTTCATTATCGCGGTGACTGGGTTCTGAAGACGGTGAACCCATTAAAAAAGCGCCTCCATCAACATATACCATTTCAAGATAAACATCTCTGCCAATTCTTAAAACAGTTTCTTTCTGGTGATACAAATCTGATTGTATTTCTTGAACAAATCTGCCCGCACCACAGCCGGAAAACAGGCACAAAAGCATTATTAACATCGAAACTGTGTAGCCGAATAAAGTTCGTTTGGATTTCATAACACCCCCCAATTGATAATCAACTCTTGCCAATGCCGAAATGTATACTAAAAACACTGCAAGATCAAGTCCAAACCGGAAAGATAATGTTT
Source organism: candidate division CSSED10-310 bacterium (assembly GCA_003558985.1). GTDB lineage: Bacteria > CSSED10-310 > CSSED10-310 > CSSED10-310 > CSSED10-310 > CSSED10-310. Next base: position 3,473 of record PWNJ01000047.1, on the reverse strand, counting down.
AACGATTATGAATGATATCTGCCGTGTTTACTGCAAAGCACTACCTGTTACGAATTGTGTCAAAAAGCATCTCGCGCGCCTGGCGATCCCCCGCACGCCGCTCATGCTGTTCCGGCAAATCAATAAACGGATATATCTCACCCTCAACCTTGATCACCGGCATACCCTCCTCCGCATGACGCCATTCATTCAGATTCACCTTAACATCCATGACAGTTCCGTCATCTGTTTCAATCGTCCAGTAATACCTGTATTGCGCCGCTCGTGACGGATTGGAAAACCGTTTTCGTCGGCTGTATCTGGTTTCACGCTGGTACACTTCAATGATTTCACCGCTGTATTGCTGACTGCGCAAACGTGCCGGTTTGATAACAAGCATCCATAATAATGTTGCAGCTATAACAACCACGGCAACTGAAACATGAACTATCCGATTGTTTGGAAACTCCATGATAACCTCCACTATGTTACTTTTAAATAACATTCGATCTATCTGTTCGCAAGAGTAAACTAAACAATATCCACCAGAGACGCAGCTTGAACAATCAATATGTTTTAATTATAGTATCTCGGAAAGGAAGGTCGGCGCCCCCATTATCGTTTAAGGGCCTCGACAATCAATTTACAAATGAATACTAATCAATCCTCTGTAATCCACGGAAATTATTTTGATAAATATCGATCCAAAAACCCTTTATCACGGTATTTGACCAATGGATTTCTTGGCGCCTGGAGGGAGATGGCCAGGCGTTCAACATTGAATTGTCAAGCTGGCTCACTTCTGGAAACCGGCTGCGGGGATGGATATCTGCTTGAAACAGTCCGCCAGGTTATTCAACCATCTGACATAACCATCGGACTGGAACCAGGTATTATTGATATTTCGAAAACACGTGGCCTGACAGGTGAATTTCATGCCGTTGCCGGCTCCATATATCAGTTGCCGTTTGAAGACAACAGGTTTGATCTGGTGATTGTGCCGGAAGTATTTGAACATCTTGACGATCCGGAATCAGCTCGTCAGGAAGTGCTGCGAGTTGCACGGAAAACGGTTATTGCAAGTGTTCCCTGGGAACCGGTTTGGAGAATGTCAAACATGGCTCGCGGAAAATACTGGAAACACCTCGGAAATACTCCAGGTCATCTGCAACATTTCTCGCGAAAAACCTTTTTGCACTTTATGAGCCGCATTATTGATATAAACAATATCCTGAACCCATTCCCATGGACCATTGTGTCAGGAACAGTTCGCAAATAATTTTACAATAGGTTATATAGGATAGTTAAAGAATTAATTCTGGTTTTTATCAGAGTTATTTTTAGTTGTATCCGAGTTTGATTCGTCATCATCTTTCATGGTTTTGCGAAAATTTCGAATACCTTCTCCGATTCCCCTGCCAAGTTCCGGCAGTTTTTTAGCGCCGAAAACCAGAGCCAGCAATAATATTAAAATGAGTATTTCCTGAAATCCAAAGCTCATGAGATTTACTCTAACGTCTTTTTAACCATTTGGCAAGGTTTAGTTTGATTTCGGGACCAGGATGTCTCACTGTCAACCTGTGCAATCGGAATCTATTTGGAAACAATATAATTGAAACGATCAGTGGATTTCTTTGTCTGATTATCAGAGTGATGTGTGATCGGTTGGATAACTAACTCAGGATGCTGTAATGCAGTTTGATTTTCGATGCAAAATTTGTCATTCTTTTGTTTTGATTCGTCTAACCCATGAAAGCGGGTGTTATGGAAACTGAATATTCTTTATCAATGGTATTTCCTGCATATAACGAGCAGGACAATGTGGACCGTCTGGTTCGAGATGCAGATAATGCTGGCAGACGTATTTTTGGTGATGCGTACGAGATAATTGTTGTGGATGACGGTTCAAAAGACCGCACGCCGGAGATTCTTTCCGATTTAAAAAAGGAATTTTCCCGGCTGGTAGTTCATACTCATTCACCGAATCAAGGGTATACTGCAGCTTTAAGAACCGGTTTCACCAACGCGACCAAAGACCTGATATTTTATTCTGATGCAGATAACCAGTTCGATTTGAATGAAATCCCGCTGTTAATGGAACACATTGATAATCATGATATTGTATGCGGTTATCGGAATCCGCGTGTTGATCCGTGGTTTCGTATTTTTATCTCACGATGCTTCAATCTTATGTCGCATACCATTTTCAAATTTCCAGTGCGAGATGTGGACTGTGCGTTTAAAATTTTCCGTCGTGATATTTTTGACAGGATCAAAATCAATTCCGACAATTTTATGGTAGATACCGAGATTATGGCCAAAGCGGTGTTGTTCAATATGCGAGTAACCGAGGTCGGCGTCACGCATCTGCCACGTGCAGCCGGTGAAACAACTGTAAAACCAGGCGATGTGTTCAAAACGCTTCGCGGTATGTGGCAGCTTTGGCATGAACTGCGCGATTTAAAATCGCAAGAAAGCTGTTCTTGAGAACATGTGAACATGTGAACATGAGAGAAAAAGACAATCACGCGGCCTTATGTGGGCGCGGAAACCACGCCCCTACATTTGTTTTTGGTTTCCATTTCAAACAATCACAAATCAACAGACGGCAACCCTTCTACCCTCTACCTTCAACCCTCCACATTATCGTCCCCAATCAATCTAAGTTTATATGACAATGCTCGTTTATCAGGGATTCCAAACCAGTCCGGTTGAAATACATAATCGGACATAAACACGAACCGATTGATTTGACTGGACGTTTCCAGGGTGAGTTTTACCGATGGTTCCTTTTTGGTAATAATTTTGTGATGTATAACCAGATCGTCGCGGCTGACAAATACTTTAATTCTGTCCTTGTCGGGATCCATGAAGATGCATTCGAGTTCTACGTCAACGGACTCGATATCGCCAAATACCTCCAAACATGCCTCGGGCGCTGCCCAACGATAAGCGCTTCCGTCTTCTTCATTCTCAGAATCATAAAAACCGGCCTGAAACTCAATCAGGCCATCCTTGTGGCTAATTCGATTTTTTTTCACGTCCTCGGGAAGCGCTTCAGATGAGCGGTATGCCAGAACACAATTCCAGTTTTGTTTGCACACCTCCGAGCGCACTTTTTCCAACGATTCCTGGTTAGGCAGAAACAGTCCGTTTACTGGCTGATAAAAGTTTCGGTGCACAAATCCGCAGGCATCCAGAACTGCAACAAGATTACGCCGTGACAATGGCCGTTCAAGCGTTTTAAATTTTTCCATCAGTTCACGGTTCTTGTCATCATATACTGTGCCGGGTTCCGGTGCGGCTGCTTCCATGATCGCCAGACATCCATCCGGTTTTAACCGGGATACTGTATGTCGAATTACCTGTATCGGATTATAGAAATGGTGCAAGGATGACAGGAACAGAACGCAATCAAACATCTCACCATCAGGGATTGGCTCAGCTTCAATATCCAACTCGATGAATTCGGTTTCAAATGGTTTGTCAACATA
>PWNJ01000045.1 GCA_003558985.1 candidate division CSSED10-310 bacterium | reverse complement strand
GGTTCACGCCATGCTGTATAGCATCAAAATGTCAAATACTCAATAAATTTGAATCTCGTGGATGCGCTTTAAAACTCAAGCGGCTGGTCTATTTTATCGGCAAATGCTTTAGAAAGCTCCTGATCTATTTTGCGTGCTGACTCAGGATCAATACGCTTGTCCTTAACCGCAGGAGTATCAGATAAACCTCCGGATTTTTTGCCACGACGTTTACCCGTGATTTTCCCGCGCTTTTTATATCCGGCACTCTCCGTCAAAGCTAAAAAATCGTCCGGTATTATGATTTTTGCTCCAAACTCAGCAACCATTCTGATCAATTCAGTGTCCCGCGTTATGACAAAAAGATTCTCCGCCGGAAACAAACTGCCCGCTAATCCGGCAATCCATTCATCGGCTGTTTCGCCCGACACGGTAAACACTTCCCTGACACCCTGTTTTTCATTTAATATCTGATTCTTTGACTTGTCCGGTACAGCGCCCACCGATGAATCACCGTCAAACACAATGTAGATCACATGCCCAGGATGATAGCTTATATAACGATTGCACTTTGATCTTAAAAGTTCCCGGGACTGTTCAAGTGTTCCCTGACTGCAAAGAAACGGATCATTGCAGACCAGGTTGTAGGCATCTATAAACAAACGAGCATTTTCAAGCGATTCCATATGCTGTTTTAAGTTTTTCTTCATTTTTCTTTTACATCCTGCAGGTAAACAGTTTATCACTCATGTAACACACAATATATGTTAACCAAATAAAAAACTCAAATCAGAATTGGTATTCCGGTTGAAATCAGCCAGTGTTTTAAGCATTATTGGCTGGTGGAATCTTGTAACTCAAACAAGCAAATTAAATTACTCTATATCGGCTGTGCGGTTTTATGTATTCTGAGCACACTGATTCCCATCTGGTCTGTCGATATTCTGCCGTTCACTGACTACCCTGTTCATCTGGCGCTGATTCAGGCATCCGGGTTTTCTTTCAACACACCGGAAACAGTAACTGAACAGTTTCAAACAAAGTGGTTTACACCCTATTCAACAACATTTCTTCTTGCCAGATTGTTGTCCATAGCATTTTCTGTGGAAACAACAGGCAAAATCCTTCTTATGCTTTATCTGGTGACAACCCCCCTGCTATTTATGCGGACATTGCGTCTGCTTGGCAAACCGGGCTATCTGGCTTTTCCAATGTTTTTAATGCTGTACAACTTTAATTTGTCCTGGGGATTTTTGCCATTTCTGATTGCTGTTCCACTGATGATTGAAACCCTGAACCGCTCAATTCTATGTCGAATAAACCCCGGTCTGACAAACATTCTGATGGCCTGCATGTTTTTTACGCTCCTTTTTTTTACGCATATTTTCGCGCTGTTTGCCGCGCTGTGTTGTTATCTTTTCCTGTTACTTCATGCCCTTATCCAAAATCGAAAAATTATACCACCCATGCTTTTGCCTGTAGTACCTGCAGTTTTCCTGGCATTGCTCTGGCGAATTACATTGGTCCCAACTGAGTCGGATATGTTTTTCCTTGATAAAGGCGTTCGCTTTGCACCTTTATCTTTGAAAGTGCGTTTCTTTCCTGATTATGTCATCAGTGGTGATCCCGGGTGGAACAGCCGCATAATTTTTGCATTTATGGCCATAATCGTGTTGCTGCGATTTTTACCTTTAGCCCGCAAACAGACTAAAGACGCACCTGCAGAACATCAAAAGCTGAATAAGACAACCGAAAATAGCGTTTCGTTATCAACTGTCTGCGTTGGTCTTGCTGCAGTTATGTGGCTGTTATATTTAACCAGTCCTTACTCATGGCTGACTGCCGTTTGGCTGTTTAATCGTCTTGCTTTTCTGGCAACCGCCTTTGTACTGGTGTTACCTCCGATGCAATCCCGGTTCCCGTCGGTTGTCTATGTGACGGGAATTACAGTGTTATGTGTTACATTGATGTGGCATACTGCTGTCCGACATCAGGCATTTGCTGAAGAGTCTTCGTCCGGCCTGGAAATGATGACAATAATACCACCTGAAAAGTCTTTGCGTTTTGTCAGTTTTGATGCAGGCAGCGCCTATACAGATCACAGACCCTACACACATTTCGGTCAATACTACCAGTTGCGGCATAACGGATTGGTTCACAATCCGTTCGCTGTTTTGTCACATATACCAGTACAATACACTCCGAACATTAAAACGAAAAAGGCCGGGTTTCGGCCCGAACCAACGATTGTGAATGGGCAATTGCAGGTTGATCTGGCACATGACAGACATGACTTCTACCTTTTCAGATTGGGAGCCAGCCACACACCAAACGTAATTGCCGGACTGTTTAAGCAGCACATGTCTGTATTGCCGGAGTTTATCGGGAGTCACGATCAATGGGTTTTGTTTTCGAAAACGGAGTCTGATTTATGACCGAACTGAACACATCCAATGTTGGAGTAAAATCCGTTGCTGTTCCCGGGCTTCTGTCGATTTTTATCGCCGCATTATTGTGGCTGTTTGTAGCGCCCGAACTGAATCCTGTAGTAATCGCCTCATTAAGTATTCTTGCTGTTATATGTATCGCTCTGAACTGGTCATCTGTTGCTAAACTTCCGGAACAGACTGCAACCACCCTGATAGTTATCGGATGTTCACTGGAATTGACCACCCTGTTTTCTGAACGCATGCTTTTCATCATTATTATGGGTGGAGTCATTCTGTGGTTTGCAAACACTTTTTTTAAAGCTGACAAACCACTTCTTGCATGGCTGACACTGACCATGGGTCTAATGACCGCTCCGTTTACCGAATTACATCTGGAGCGCAATCTGTGGACGCTGACATCCTGTATGTTCGGCATGTTGCACCTGATTCAAGCTGGCCCGTTGAAAGCGCTGTCTCTAAAACGTATTCGCCTGGCAGTTGGAAGCTGGATTCTGTTGACAACGCTGACTTTGATGAGCGCCTTTTGGTCAGCATATCCTTATGTATCGTTCCGGTTTACAGGTATTCTTATTTTTAATCTGATGGTGTTCATTCAACTTTGCGAGTCATTTTACAATAAAAATAACCGAACCTCTCTGATCACCATGACACTGTCTTTTGCCGGTGTCTATTCCCTGGCATCGTTTGTTGCGTGTTTTCAAAGAGTTTCAGGTCTGGGATGGGCTTATGCAACAGGTTTTAGAATCTATGTGTTTGAACGTCATCCGAATTATGCCATTTTCTTTCTTTTGATGTCGCTACCCCTATGGCTTTTGACAGCCAAATCCAAAACACGATCATCACGCGTGTTTTCAATTACCGGCTTACTGGCCGCGTTAATGTACTTGGTTTTTCTGTCATACTCACGACAGGGATACATTCTGCTTGCAATATTACTTCTTTATCTGCCTTTTCTATATCAGCGGATACCCGGAAAACGATTGTTATCCGGAACAGTCGCAATTGGAATCACAGCGTTCAGCGCTGCATTTCTGGCATCAGCGCCGTTGCGTAACCGACTGATCTCAACCTTCGATCTGTCAGGCAGTCTTCGTTTCAATGCCTGGAAAGTCTTTGTTGATTTAATCAGAGAACAGCCGATACTGGGATATGGCATGGACACAGCTCGCTTTATTTATCCCAAAGCTCTAGGGTTTATACGGCCAGGTGAAACACCTACGCGGCAATTTTTGTTTGAAGCACATAATGCCTATATTGATATTCTGTATGGCGTAGGTATCGTCGGATTAGCCGTGTTCCTTGTGTTCATGGCCAGTTGCACAATCGCCAACCCCGTAAAACGAAACTTTGAAGGTCGGGTTGCTTTTCTGATGGGAGTAATTTTATGGATTGATCTGGTGTTTAACTTCAGACTGCATGCTCAGGACACCAGTATATGGCTGATATTTTTCCTCGCATATACCGCTGTGGTTCACGGCAGAAAAAAAGTTGGCCTGCCCAATCGCCAATCACTTGTACATCCCGCACTGGCATATGCTCTGGTTTTAATGGCTATATTGTTCTGCGCACCTCCCTGGCTTGGTAAATACTGGATCGCACAGGCACAGCAACAATTACGATTTCAAAACTGGCCGATGATTTATCGGTCTTTCAGCAAAGCTGCCATGATTGAACCCCTTAATGCACATCCGCAATATTACCTTGGTTTATGCTACGCAAACATGAACCAGCCGAATGCTGCGCTGAATGCGTTTCAACAATCCGTTGACCTCTGCCCAAACTACCCATTTTACAGATTTCATCTGGCCGTAGCGCTTATTGATCAAAACAGAATGACAGACGCCAGAAACCACCTTGAAACTGGAGCTACTCTGGATCCGTATGACGTTGATGCCCGAGTTCATTTTAATCTGAGCATTCTTCAATGGCGCATGGGGGATCAGAATCAGGCACGCAAAAACTTCTGGACCGCAATATTGCTGAATCCGGATTACGTGAATGATCCATACTGGAACCATAACAGCATTTTGAAAGAGCAACTCATGGATGACTTGCTAAATTTTTCCGGCATTTACTACAGTTCGGGCAGGTTTGCGCTGGACAACCTGAGATTCCTGCCAAATATTGCCAATGCCATGTATACTGCTGGATACTATGACGAGGCATATCGTTTACGAATATTATCAGCATTCAATTATCCATTTCATAAGGACAGCCTGCATGACACAATTCTGTATCTTCTGGAGCAGGAAAAATATCATATAGCAAAAGACCTTACGTATTATGCATTGAACTATCACACCAACTGTCCACACCTGTTCAACTATCTGGGCCTGATATATCTGAAAATGGACAATATGACTATGGCTCGTTTCTGTGCTGAAAATTCACTTGGATTCTGGAGTGAATATGCCGTGGATAATTTTGCAGCATTTCAAATACTCAAAGAAGTTGGTCGTCGTACAAACGACTCAGCGCTTTTTAAGCGATACAGTCGACCTGTTGAATACCTTGCTGACGGCAGACATGCAACGCAGACTTCCGACCTGGTTATTCACATTGGACTGGATTCATATTTGGTCAGAGCTGTAGAAATTATTTCGGATCAAACAGAATAGCGCTGTGATTTATACACGATAACACCCAGAAAACTCATTAACAGAGCATCTAAAAACACCTTTAAGAACAGCGCCATAATCGGTAAGAAACCATGATAACCTTTTTCAGTCAAAACCCATCTGACAATAAACCAGCCACCAGAAGGATGATCATAACCATCAAGTGACATTCTTAGCTCCATTGAGTCACCTCCCTGGCCGATGTAGGTTTTATATTGTCTGTGAGAAAGTATTAATGATTCGCCGGTAACAAGTTTATGGATGTGAGATAAAAAACATTTTCCTGCCAGCCAGATCTGAGACAATGACGGAGTCCAGACGGTTAACATATAATCTGACACACCCATAGCCAGAGGAATATCAGCCAGATTGTAACCCGGATACATTGTGCCAAGCCATTGCATTAAAATACTGATGACAAGGATTGCCACAAAAAGTGTTTTGGCCAGCCCGGTACGTTTTTTTAACAACCCCTTTGCCCCGGCTATGTACGCGAATGGGAGCAAGGTGAAAAGATATCTCGGACCCCAGGACTCATCAATTAGAATATACGGAATTATCAAGGCCAGAAATCCCAGTATCAAAAATATACCCGCAAACAGCTTTGCTTCTGGACGATTCTGGCGATAAAAAGCTCCCCATGCCGGAACAGCAAACCACAGCATTGGATTAAACATAAACAAACCCTGTCCGGGAGATATCGTCAGAGCAAATACAAGGTCTGGAAACTTAAAGCCGCTAACAAGATAAGTTCTGAGTAAATGCGGAAACAGGTTGGGATCGGATCTGAACCGAACTATCATGGATGCAATCATTACGGCAGTACCGATTACAACCGATGCAATGATCAATATCGTGGCAATGCGTGCAAATTTTGGTTTATGCTGCCATAAACTCCACACCAGGTAAATGGCAACGGGAATCACAAATAGAAACGATATCTTTTTGCAGTTTACCAACATCGGCAACAGTACTAAGACAGAGATAAACCATGACACTTTTCCTGAAGCACGGAAACGAATCGCACACCAAACAGAGGCAACCAGGACCGCAGTTTGAAGCACTTCCATGCCCAACGCGCCATAATGCCAGTTCATAGATGTCACACCATATAAAACGGCCATTAAATAATGACCGGGTGGCTGAATACCCAAATCGCGACTAATTAGTCCGACAAACACCGCAATTAAAGCAGCCAGGATCGGATTCAGCAATGATACAGTGACAAGCGGACCCCAGGGCAAATCCCAAAATCCTCCCAGACCCGGTATTGCCGGGTTTTCTCCAAAAAGTAAAACTCCCAAAGCATAAAATGGGACCGATAAATATGTTTGAAGCAAGTTTTGTCTGGGATATATGGCAACATCACCATCTGTGTCCCAAATTCCAGGGCAATCCGTGAACCCTGGAGCAATGGCGGGACCGTTTCCGTGATACACATTTTTGGCCGAAAGCACATATTCCAGCTCATATCCCTCCAAGCTAAATCGTGTACTTTGATAGTAAAGGCAAAAAAGCAATATTCCAATTACCGTCAGACGACGATCCACCGGCTAATCCTTTCGCCCTTTGCTAAATTGTTTAATTTTAATTGATCTTGCACCAGCACTAAATCCCTGCAAATTTGTTTTTAACAAAACGCATGCCGGCTTTCATAATACCAAGTGTTCCCACCCGATTATGAGCTCTGCGAAAAACCGAAATCCAACCATTCCGTCGAGCTTCTTGTAAGCCGCGATAGATGCGCCCAATATCTACTGCTTTTTGAAACATCAGGTCTATTTTTTCTTTCGGATAATCAGGATAACTAACAACAGCGCCACACCCACCATCAAAGTCTTCCCAGTTTTTTGTAACCAGATAGCCATTTTCATCGGCCCATTTAAAAAATGGTGTTCCGGGTTGAGGGGTTGCTATTGACACTTGCAGCTCTGTCAGCAACTTATTTTTGACTATTGATTGCATCAACCTGATTGTTTTGGCATCTTCCTCTTCTGTCGAGCCCTTAGCTCCAAAAATAAACGTTCCATACATCTCAATACCGACATCTCGGGCAACTTCCAGTATTTGATTTAATCGATCAAGATTAAACTTGCCCTTCAAACCAATCGCTTCTGCAACCTTTTCGCTTGCTGTTTCAATACCAATGCGCATTTGATAATAACCCGCTTCTTTCATCTTTATCAGCAAATCCGGTGTTAACGATGAATAGCTGCCCATTGCAACATAATTTAAATCATTGTGACCATGGGCAATAATGGCATCCAGAAACCGGTCAAAATGGCGTGGGTCCTGGTTGTGCGATTCTTCATCAAAAAAAATTCCCTGCATTTCCGGATACTTTTGCTTCAGATAACTGATTTCTGTCATAACATCGTCTATATCGCGCGGACGCCAGTTGGGTCGTTTATAATAGATATTAGCACATACGCAAAAGTTACATTGACACGGACAACCCCGACTGGCATACATTTGTACTTCCAGATAATTCGTTCCGGGAACACCCGGCGTACCATAATCAATTCGACGAACATCATCATCTTCAGGCCAGGGAAGAATATTGATATCCGGAAACAATGGTCGTCCAGCATTGGGAAACAAACCCGGAATCTCAGACTGTTCCTTACCCTGTAAAAGCTCAATTACCGTCATTTCATACTCACCCTGGCAAACATAATCAGCCCATTCAAGCGTTTCTTGAGGAAAGACCGTTGGATGTTGACCGCATAGAATCAGTTTCGTACCTGTGCGCTCTTTAAGCTTACACGCGAACATTTTGTCGTCATATATGGTTCGGGTTGAACTTTCCATGACAAGATAATCCGGTTTTAATGGCAGAACTCTGTCAACATATTTTTGAACATCAAGTTGTTCCAGACAGCCATCAACCAAAGTTACACTATGTTCAGTTTCTTTTTTCAAAAGCGATGAAAGATAAGCCAACTCCCATGGATACCAGCTAAATGGATTTTGCGAAACACTCGTTGTCCAGCGGCTGGGAGAATGGATAATATATCTTCCTTTTCTGTCAATCCCCACCGCATTAGCCAATACAACAGAATGCTTCATAAAAAAACCTCCATGACACGACCATCAGATACCGGGGCAAACTTTCAGTATTTTTGTACGCATGCGTTCCATCATATTCTCCCAGGTTTTCGGCCTGGCAAACTCTATTCGCTCCCGACACTTTTCCTGATCAGGATTGTCAAGTAACTCTCGAACTGTTTCAGAAAACAATTCGTACGTATCTGCAACATTTATTATACTCTGATAAAATGTCAGCACATCCGGCAAAGGTGTCGATACTACCGGCCTACCGGACGCCAAATATTCAAGTCCTTTTACCGGATGAATATCATATGTGGCATCACTCAACACATAGGGCAGCAAACACACATCAAATGCTTTCAAATATGCAGGCAAATCAATGTACTTACGTATACCCAGAATATGCAGATTCTTCGGCTTTGATTTCAGTTTAAAACCAGGACTTTTCGGATGAGGCAATACCGAAGCCCATTTGTCTTCAAAATCACTCAAACCAAAATCGGCAAATATCGGCCCAATTAAAACAATGGATGCCGTCGGAATACTTTCTGCCAGATACACAAGCAAATCTGCATCGATTCTTTCGTTTAACCCTCCAAAATAACCTATCACAGGTCCATGTGAACGAATGGCCTGAATGTCTTCCGGAAGTTCCAGACTGGCATCGTTTGCCCGCATGAAATGATCAACCTCCACACCACAAGGTATAAATTCAATATCTGAATGGTATTGATGCTTTTTAATGAAAAGACTGTGTGTGCCTGTGAATACTGTATCTGCTCGTTTGAACAAACGCTGTTCGCGTTCTTCTGCATCACCGGGAGACCATGCCCATTTTGTAAAATCGTCGATAACATCAAACACAACCGCGCGCCAGGGATATTTTTCGGCAATGCCATCAGCCAGAGGTGTGTTCGCAATCAATACCGGCTGACCCAAATTGTTCTCACGTATCAACCTGTCCAGTTGCTTAATAATAAGAGCATCGTTCAGATTGATTATCTTTGATCGGGTTTTTCCCATTGGCAGGACGCGAGGACAAAATACGGAAAGAGTATCTGAATAGCTGGAAATTTCGGGCGAAACATCTTTATTTAGCAGGTGTTGAATTCCCACTGGATCCACGTAGATTCCGGAGTAGTAGGCGGAAAACCGGGTCGCAAACTGTTGTGGACGCTGCCACACACCAAACCAGGGTGTGATAGAGTAAGAAATGAATGATAACGCATTTGATGATTTGTCTGATTTGACTGGCTTGACAGGATTCAGCGCTAAACTAACCGTTGCACTCCCTGCTTTCAGGCCTGTGTACAAAGACATCAAACTTAATCGAATTCCACGTTTAATTCTATCATTCATTTTCGATTCAAGTCCTCGGCAAGTCGCCACCCGGCATCCAGAGAATGATCCATATTGTAATATTCCCATTCTGCAAATCGGCCAACAAGATGAATGTTGTTATCCGCATACCATTCCCGGATTCGTCTAACGATATCAAGACGATTATGCGTCGGAATAATATAGGCAGTCGGAATATCAATCAAATCCACGACTTCCACGACATCATCCTCACGCATCAAACCGGCTTGAACAAGTCCTTCAACGGTTTTTTTACCCGCTGTCGAAAAATCAACCTGTTTCTGATTCGAATAAGTGATTTCAGCAATATATGAAAAACAACCATCCGGACAAACCTGTGGCGCGGCATTTCCCTGAACAAAAATCCGGTGAAATAAAAAATCTGATTCAGGAAAATAAATCCAGTGTTTTTCTGTGATTTTAGGGCGGCGAATACCCACATTAACACATAAAACTGACAGATATCTTAATGACTCACCGGCTTCTTTCAGTTCGTCAGGAAGACCCTGAGTCATGGCAAGTGTTTCGTTCAAAGGACTTGTCAATACAAGGTGGTTATATGAAAATGTTTGGCCGGATGAGGTTTCAACCAGGCGGTCTGCGGGGTTAACTAACACAAGTTTTTCTTCCGTGCACACTCTGTGTGAATGCATAGACATAAGCCTGTCAGCAAACGTCTGCATTCCACCCGTCAATGGGTAACCAAAACAAGCATTCGGTCCCAAGTCCTTTCTGCCCGGCCCAAGCGCTCCATCAATAAAATCGGATAAACCAGGGCGTGGAACACGGTCGGCAAGCCAATGATGATCCATGTCACGTAAATCACATGCCCACAATTTTTTATTATATGGGATCATAAAATGCCTTGCTATTCCTGAGCCATATGTTTGATGTATCCATTCATGAAAATTCCCCGGATCCGGAGAAGTTGAACTATATGTTGCCTCAATCAATCCCAACAAACATTCTTTCACGACAGGTACAGGCAAACCATGAGTGTTACCCTGAAATGGATAACGTGTATAGGTGTCCTTTGAAAAAACCCAACTCTCACGATTCTGATAATGAAAATCAGAATCCATAACGTTATCAACCAATGTTTGTATTCTGGGTATCCCGGTAAAAAAAATGTGACCCGCCCAATCAAATATATAACCATCAACATTTTTGGACCGCATTAATCCACCTGTAACAGATTCCTGTTCCAAAACAAGACACGCATGTTGCGAGTTTATCATAAAACCCAGACCGGCCGGCCCGGTACCAACGACAATAATATCGTGTTTCTGATTCATGAATGTCCCCCTTGACCTCAATATAGCAGTGGCCATCTCGCCACTCGATCAGGGAATCGTATATTGAAGACAGCTCAAGGTCAACCAATGCTTAAATGAAATCCAACGGCAAACAACAACATAAGCAATAACCAGAACTTTGAACTAACACTTGCATACTATGGAAGAATAATGTTAGATTGAAATAGGTGTTTCATTCACGACGAGAACTAATTATGATTCGTTTTCATTGTCCATCTTGCAACAAGTTATATGTTTTCAGGTTTTTGCCCATACCCGATGATGGCGCTGAGTTTTTGTGTGCTCGCTGTGATTCCCGTTGTCTTTTGACGCTTTCAAATGAAACTGTGACTGCAGACCTGCTTACAGAGTCTGAAAGCGATGTGTCACCGGATACCGGACGGTTGTTTAACGTTGGCAGACCTGACGAAGATGAGTGGTTTACACCAGAGGAGCTTGAACGTCGAACCAGAAGTCTGGTAAAAGAACTTCCAATTGGTAAAGAATTTTTAATAGGTATAATATCCGGTCCGAATCAGGGTCTGACTGTTCCTGTTACATCATCACAAGTAACCATTGGAAAATCCGGTTGTGATATAAATCTTGATGATCCTGATATGTCTTATGAGCATTGCCGGATAGAGTTTTATGGACATGAAATGATTGTTGTCCGAGACCTTGACAGCGCCTGGGGTACCATCAGAAATGATGAACAGGTTACAATATCCGTTATTCAACCCGGTGACATACTGGTTCTGGGTAAAACCAGACTGACCTTAATTCAACGAAATTGAAAATGATCTGTCAGGATTGGATCAATGGCTGACACGCATGAACCGGGCAAACGTCAGCACACTTCTTACATGCAATACATGTTTGGGGATTAATTTGATATATCTCCCCTTCATTGATAGCATCCACGGGACATTCAGGCAAACATGTTCCACACGCTATGCAATCAGCATTGATATAAAATGGGTTTCTGTCTTCCGGCATCTGATCATGAGCTTTCATTATCTGAACACGTATTTCAGCAAACCGTCGATTAAGCTCAGCCTGCGCAGCACGATTGTTTTTTCGATGTTCAAACAGTGATGCTCTGATTTCATCAATATCTTCATCAAACCGTCGCATATTCGAGCGATTAATCAACAACAGAAACAACACTGTGACTGCAAAAACCAATAAAACGATATTGAACATATTACCTTCCTCCAGATACCTGTCGAAAGATTAGATAAACTTTACTCTCCCGTCAAGTTGTATTATCCACCAAATTGTTACAAAATAGTTGGTCGACTTTTCTTGTGGAGGCGTTTTATCGAATGAACAAAATTAAATGGAAATATTATTGGATGGGTGGTTTTCTTCTTGGATGTCTTCGGGGATTGTTTGAAGCTGTTCGCCTGAATGCCCATTATCCACTCAATACTTCCGTTGCGCTCTTTACCTTTCAGACTTGCCTGCTTTATGCCTTGATTACTGCAAGCATCGGAATAATACCTGCCGGTGTGTTATATAAATTTTTTTCAGATAAACCGTATGGGAAAATGATTATACCACCCGGTTTTTTACTGGCAATTGCTGTTATAGACATTTGGGGACTAAACACAGATATTCCGTATACATGCCGATTGACTCAGGGAATGCCCCCCAGGTATTCGGTTGCGGACAATGCACCAGATATCCTGATCATTACCCTGGATACGTTTCGCGCAGATTACGCCGGTGTTTACGGCAACCATTTCGTACGCACACCAACCCTTGACCGTCTGGCCCGCAACGGTGTTAGCGTTATTGATGCAATTGCCCCAATTCCAATCACAACATCAAGCCATGCAACAATATTTACCGGTCTTGATCCCCCCGAACATGGGAGCCGCTTTAATGCGGTTCCGATCAAACCGGATACACAAACTATGGCAGAAGTATTCAGAGATCATGGTTATGCTACCGGCGCATTTATTAGCGCTTTTCCGGTAACACACGAAGTCTCCGGTCTGGCCCGCGGATTTGACGTATACGATCAGTTACTGACACCCTCACGAATGCATCCTCTCATTTATCGCACTACTCTTGTCAGAGGATTAACCGCATATGGTCCATTCAGGCCGGCTGCACGAAAATGGTTTCGTGTCATTCCCCCGGTTATGCGCTGGTGGTCAATGACCAGCCATAGCCCCCGTTTTTCATGGGTTCACATGTTTGATCCCCATTTTCCATACAAACCCGGGTTCCCATTTGACCGGATGTATCTGTATAGTGATCCGGTTTTTGATCAATGTGTTTTTGATATCGCCGAAATAAATCGAACTGGTACCAAGCCCCCACAAGACAAAGTTAACGAATATATAAAACTGTACGCCGGTGAAGTGTCTGCTGTTGATCATGCGATCGAAACATTGATTCGTTTTTTGCTGAATGAAAACAGATTCAGGAATACATTTGTCATTGTAACCGCAGATCACGGTGAAAGCCTTGACGAACATGGATACTATTTTTCACATGGTGGCAACCTGAAGGATCCCTCGTTGCGTGTGCCAATGATCGCTGTTTATCCGGACAAAATCGAGCAAAACCGAATTATAGCCGGACAAATGCCTTTGGCATCACTGGCTGACACCGTGTACAAACTGGCAGATATTTCGCCAGAGTCCCTGGCCAGGCAGGACATCTTGGATAATGTATATACGTCATGGACAGGCGCACATAATTATCTGGATAATGAGTATGCATTCAGCGAAACCGGCACAGGAGTTTATACCGAAGCACATGTCCCGTCACTGGACAGAATTCGCAGAAAACAACGTTCGATACGATTTAATGACCACAAAGTCATTTTCTACGATGAAACAACCCAGGCAGGTTTCAACCTGAAAGACGATCCTGCCGAACAGAAGCCACTTATCGTCCACTCTGATGATACTCTGATGTATATGGGACAGACACTTGCTGATTATATTGTTACATTTGATTCTGATGGTACCATTCCACCGGAGATCCCGGATGAAAGCGTATTAAAACAACTTCAGTTGCTGGGATACATTGACTGATATGAAAGTTCTATTACTAAAACCAAGCTGGACCTATCCTGTTGACCCTGGTGATTCTACCTACAACAGAAACTGGCCGCCGGTATCCTTGCTGACAATTGCTGCATTGCTTCGAAAGCAAAACATAAACGTTGAAGTAATCGATGCCGGCATTGACAAACTCGACCTAAATGAAATTGCAGATAAAGCAACATCCGCCGATAAGGTGTTTATCACATCCGCCAGTCTTGACCGATGGCAATGCCCAAACCTGAACCTTGATCCGTTTATCAAAACTGTTCGAACAGTACAAAAAGCCTGTAGAAATGTGTATGTGATGGGCACTCACGGTTCAGTTCAGCCCAAAGAAATACTGGAAATCACCGAAGCCACTGCCATTATTCGGAATGAACCGGAAATGACAGTTGTGGATATTTGCAACAACAAACCTCTGAATACGATCGACGGAATCTCATTCTATCATAACAATGTCATCATCCATCAACCTGATCGAGCTCCACTTGATATGACAATGCTGCCAATACCTGCATATGACCTGATTGATATATCAAAATACCAATATGAGGTGCTGGGAAGCAGATTCGCTGTTCTCGAAGCCTCCAGAGGGTGCCCTTTCGATTGCATGTTTTGTGTAAAAAGCATGTACGGCAAAGGATACCGATCAAAAACTATTGATCAGTTTATCTCTGAAATAGATTACATTATTGACGTTACAGGCGCTCGAACAGCATATTTCATTGATCTTGAATTTACTGTAAACAGACATCTGGCTGAAGCTGTCAGTCATCATCTGATTCAGCGAAAAACCCCTCTTCAGTGGTGTGTCCAGACGCGAGCCGACTCCGTAGATCTGCCACTACTGAAACTTATGCGTCAAGCCGGGTGTCGGATAGTGCATTATGGCGTCGAAACCGGGTCGGAGAAAATCCGGACTATATTGAACAAGGGCATTACATTTGATCAAATTGAACAAGGATTAAAAATGTCCCGTGAAGCCGGATTGCAGACCGTGTGTTTTTTCATGTTTGGCTTGCCGGGAGAAACCCTTGAAGATATGGACAAAACTATTCAATTCGCCAGAAAACTGAATCCGACCTATGCCAGTTTTCACATCGCTCTGCCATATCCCGGAACTCAATTTCACAAGATGGTTTCTGATGACCTGGAAGGCGATTTATTTCCCGGCGCCTATACAGGAATAGTTCCCTACGCGTCATTGGAAGCAACAACTATAAAAGCGTTTCGATCATTCTATATGAGACCCCGTTACATTCTGGGTCGATTAAAAGACCGTGATTTCAAAACCTTTTATCATCAGGCCCGTTTCTTTCTATCATATCTGAAACATCGCCTGAAAAACTGATATTCGGAGTTTATTGTCAATGCAAAACAGTCAAAAATATTTTGAAACACGTTTGAGTTATGAACCCAAACGAGATGCTATATGGGCTGTGATTGTTGAATATCTGCAACGTTTCATCCCTCCAAACGCAACGGTCCTGGAACTGGGTGCAGGTTACTGCTCTTTTATCAATCACGTACAAGCTGCACAAAAACATGCGCTCGATCAATCGGATATTATAGAACAGTACGCGGACGCTTCTGTAACCACCCATATTCTGGATTGCTCACATTTGCAAGTTTTCGAAACATCCATGTTTGATACTGTGTTCTCCAGCTTCTTGTTTGAACATCTAACACGCGAAAAACTGGATAATGTTATCACGCAAATACGTCGTGTTCTGAAAACAAACGGTGTCCTGATAACCCTCCTGCCAAATTTCAAGTACATCGCCAGACATTACTTTGACGATTATACGCATGTACAAATATTTTCTCATTTGAGCTTCGCTGATTATATCACATCAAAAGGTTTGAAAGTCACAGAAGTGCAAGGACGTTTTCTTCCATATTCATTCAAGTCCAGATTACCTCAATCAGCGCTGCTGACCAAACTCTATCTGGCCCTGCCATTCAGACCTCTGGCTGGAAATATGCTGGTAGTAGCCACCAATCCGAACACAGCATCTGTAGAAACAAAAGGTAACACTGATCAGGTCAATTCGTAGCAAATTCGGACAAAATTTCCTCTGCAGAAGAATACCGTTTATCAGGATCAATCTGAATCATTTTCATAACTGTTTTGTCCATCCATGCCGGTATGGAATCAACAAGCGTTGATGGAGGAGGTGGTGTAAATTTCAACTGTTTTTTTAGCACCATATCCGTTGTTTTTTCTTCGAACGGCATATTACCCGTCAACATTTCGTAAATTGTTACGCCCAATGAATAGATATCCGACCGCTGTGTCGGGGAATGCCCGGAAATTTGCTCAGGTGCAATATAGCCAGGTGTGCCATACACAGTCTGATCAGCAGATTGAGATGTCATTGTTCGGGCAATACCAAAATCGACCAGGGTGGCATTGTCTTTGCGGTCAATAAATATATTCTGGGGTTTGATATCTGAATGAACCAGATTACGTCCGTGACTGTGCGACAGAGCTGACAGAATCTGATGTGCCAGATGTTTAACTCTTTTCGACGGCATATTGCCTTCCCGAATGATGACATCTTTTACTTCTTCACCCTGCAGATATTCCATGGACACAAACCACATATTACCCATTCTGTTCAAATCGTAAATTTTTATGATATTGGGATGAGACAACATTCTGGCCAACGTGACTTCTCGCTTGAACATCTCAATAAATTCAGGATCATAACTCAGACGGGGACGCAGTATTTTTAAAGCCACAGCAAGATTCAATTCACGGTCTGCGGCACGATACACCACTCCCATCCCTCCCTTTCCAATTAATTCCAGCAATTCATACCGGCCAGCAACAACTATCCCAATGGGTAATTCTCCAACAATCGTGTCGCTGATCCTGGCAGAAACGGTTTCTTCCATTGCTGCACACCAATTAAGATTTTTCAGAGTATTTTTATAGGTTTTATCATAATCAACTATAATCTGAAATGCTGCCAGAGCTTCCTTTAATCGTCCTTCTTCCTGAAGAGCGCTTGCATATTCATAATATATATCGATGTTATCAGACGATATTGGCTGATCAAGAATATCCCCCACATATTTCTGTGCTTTAGGGATATTTCGTAATCTCAGGTGCGCAATACCAGTCAGTCTGTTAATTATTCGTTTGGAAGAGTGTTCTCCAGAAACACGTGATAAAACTCTTAATGCTTCATTGGGTTTTTTCAGTTCCAGCAGCAACATGGCAGCCCTGGAATAATTTCTGCCCTGCACATATAACTCAACGGCAGCATTGGATTGGCCTGTTTGCTCGAATAATTGTGCCGCTGTATCAAGATCCCCCGCCATACGGTACATTACCGCTGCTTTTGATATATTGCCAATTCGAAAATATGTTTCTGCAGCAAGAAGATAGGCCTGTGCTTTTTCATAGTTCTCTGCTGCCCGAAAATAATCACCCGCAAGCTCAAAATATTCTGCAGCTTTTGAATAATCGTCGATTTCAAGCGCATACATGGCTGCTGTTTGAGGATCTCCCTCCGATTCCGCTTTCCTGGCCAGCAGCTTTCTGGCTTTATCGTTCATATTCAACAACTTCATCAGACGTATAAGATTTTCAACATTGTCCGACTGCTCATAACAATGCAGCGCTTTTCGAAAATTTCCTGCCATTTCATACAATTCAGCCGCTTTATTCCACTCCATTAACTCCTGATAAATCCGGGCCGCTTTTGTCGGATTAGGCACAAGTTCCCAGGCACCAGCCGCCTTTTTCCACAAGTTCCGCACAAAATCCTGTTCCATACCAGTGTTAAATGAGCCGGGTTTTTGCCTGATTTGTTTGATTGCGTTTTCATAGGATTCCGCAGCGCTCTGAGGCATATCAGAACGTAAATAAAGATCTCCTGCCCGCTTATAGTCCTGTTCTTCAAAACACATTCGAGCTGCCTCTGATAAAACACCGCTTTTTTCAAACAACGATGCAGCATCACGAAATTTTTTCTGTTTCTTACAAATAATAGCAGCGCGAAAAAACTCACCTTGCTGCTTTAAGATATCTATTGCTTTATGAGTTAAATTATGTTTCAAATACAAGTCAACCGCTTCATCATAACGCTCTTCCAAAATAAGTATCTCAGCGGCTTGCTCATAAAAACTGCCCAGTTTAAAACACCGTATCGCATCATCAGACAGATTCAAAGCAAGATAAATGTCACCAGCTCGCCTGTATTGACCTTTTTTTTCCAATTTTCCAGCTTTGCGCTGCTGATCAGCCATTCGTATCCCTTTCTGTCAGATACAGTTTACATGGCGGTAATAAATATGACAATATCTTCATTCACTGAACGAACCTGCAGGAATAATCATGACCCGTTTAATACTTAAAAACAAACTTATTACCAGTTTAATACTCATCACAGCGGTTTACGCCGTGTATTCTTTGGTTACATACCATTCCCGCCAAATAAAAACTGTGACACGCAATATTCAAAAAGCCATCAGAAACAAGGATATAGATGGTATATTAACAAACGTACACTATGATTATCTTGATGACTATGGCTATCGATCCGATGATATCATAACATTGTTTGAATCCGTTTTTGAAAAACTGGAAGATATCAACGTGATAATTGTTGACAAGGATATTTCGATTAATAGACCCAATGCGTTAGTCAATATAAAATTTCGCGTTGTGGCTACTGTTGAAATGGGATTCAGAGGTTATGTTCTGGGCAACCTGAATCGGCCAGCCGAAATTGATGTTCATCTTCTATTGTCTGACAGACGCTGGTATATTACTCGTGTAAGCGTTATTGAACAACCAGCCGATTCTCAAAGCTGAGTTTGTCCACCCATATAAGGAACCAATACTTCAGGAATCGTGATGGACCCATCTGCATTCTGACAGTTTTCAAGTATTGCAATCAGCGTTCGCGGCAAAGCCAGACCTGAGCCGTTCAATGTATGCACAAAACGAGGTTTCGCTTTGGGTTTTGGACGATACCTGATATCCGCTCTCCTTGCCTGAAAATCTTCAAAATTTGAACAGGAACTGACCTCAAGCCACTCATTACAACCCGGCGCCCATAACTCAATGTCATATTTTTTAGCTGCCGTAAACGACAGATCCGCTGCACATATATCGATCACTCGATAGGGAATCTTCAACAGACAGCAAATTTGCTCCGCATGACTTCGCAATACTTCAAGCTCATGATAACTGTTGTCTTCCGTTACAAATTTGACCATTTCAACCTTGTCAAACTGATGACCCCGTTTTATACCTCGGACATCACGGCCAGCCGACATTTTCTCACGCCTGAAACATGCGCTGTAGGCAACATAATTTATGGGTAACTCTTCCGCTTCAAAAATTTCACCGGCATGCAGATTGGTAACAGGCACTTCTGCGGTCGGAATAAAATAATAGTCGTCCTCAGCATCACGATACAGATTGGCGCCAAATTTGGGTAACTGCCCGGTTCCAACCAGACATTCCTCCCGCACCATATACGGCGGATAAACTTCCGTATAATGATGGGTTCCAATATGAACATCCAGCATAAATGATATGACTGCACGCTGTAAACGAGCCCCCGAACCCTTAAGAATGTAAAACCTCGAACCGCTGATTTTTGTACCTCGCTCAAAATCAATTATTCCCAAAGACTCTGCTAGTTCCCAATGCGGTTTTGGCTGAAAATCAAATATCCGTTGCTCACCCTTTTCATACAAAACAATATTGTCATCTTCCGTTTTTCCATCAGGTACCGAAGTATGCGGTATATTCGGCATTTGAAGCAGAATATGCTGCAATTTGGTTTCCAAAACCCGAATTTCAGAATCCAACAACTGAATACGGTCTCCAACTTTGCGCATTTCAGCTATATTGACAGCTCGTTTTTCTGCATCTTTTTCAACTGCTATTGCCTTCGATACAGTATTCCGCTGCGCTTTCAATGATTCAACATTGCCAATTACACTACGCAGTTTTTCATCAAGAGACAAAATTTCATCCAAAGGGGTTTCAGTGTTTAACCGTTCCATTGCCTGACGAATTGCATTTGGATCTTTTCTTATTCGTCTGATATCCAACATCCCTGCTACCCCACTTCCTAAAATCGAATCCGGTTATCACCATCAACCTGAACAATCCCTGGTTCAAAGTGACGAGCTTCTTCCGGTGTCATCAAACCAAACGCTAAAATAATTACAAGATCATCCGGGGCAAAATGCCGCGCTGCAGCTCCATTAATACAGATTGTACCAGTATTCGGCTCCCCCGTGATTACATAGGTTTCAATTCTGGCGCCAGTTGCAATGTTGTACACCTGAACCATTTCCCAGGGCTCAATACCGGATGCCTTCATAAGTGTCTGATCAATTGTAATGCTGCCTTCATAATGAAGGTTTGCATCCGTTACCTTCGCTCGGTGTATTTTGCTCTTGCAGATTCGCAATAACATGAAAGCCTCCTTTCCTGCAAAGCAATCAGGACATTAAAACCGCCAGACATATTTGTCAATGCATTCCGCAATCGTTAAATGTCGCTGGTCATGACTAACAGGGATTTGCCTTCAAAACTTTTAAACACAGGCCGATATCGCTCAGCATTGTAATACTTGTCAACGTCAACAACTTTTTTGAAGCTTGTTACAATATCCAATGGCACATCATCATACTGTCCTTTACGAATACTGACAAGCCGACCATGACGTTTTTTCAGAATAATGTCCAGCGCCATGTTGCCGAAAACCATTGGAACAATTGAATCCAGTGCGTCCGGATCACCTGATCGAATCAGATAGCCCAACCTTTGATTAACATTGTGAATGGGTCTGTTGTTATTATGTTTGGCCGAAAGCTTTTTCAGTTCAGTTGATACATAATCACCTATTCCACCCAGTTTTCGATGCCCGTACATATCCTTTTCATTGCTTTTAAAAAGCATCTCTCCCGATTCGGTTTTAGCGCCTTCCGATACCAGAACAACAGCGGAACTGCTTTGATTGGCTTTTCGATCCTTCATTAAAAGTTCGGTTAAACGTTCCATGCAAAACGGATGTTCTGGAATCAGACAACGGTTGGCAGCGCCTGCCATCGTCGGTAACAATGCAGTAAAACCCGCATATCGGCCAAACACCTCTATCACCATTAACCGCTGGTGCGAGTCCGCCGTAGTACGCAGATCATGGGTTAACTTGATGACACGAGTGACAGCAGTGCTGAAACCAATACAATAGTCCGTTCCGGGCACATCATTGTCCATGGTTTTGGGTATTGCCACACACCGAAAGCCTTCTTTCTGCAAATGCGCCGCATAGCTTAACGTATCATCACCTCCGATAGGAATAAGGTATTGAATACCCAGCCAGGAAAGATTATCAATAACTTCTGAAGTCAGGTCGTTAACTGAATCGGAATACTTTTCTTTCAAATGATCCGGAACATTATCTTTGGGAATATGACTCGGCCGAGTACGCGATGTGTGAAGAAATGTTCCACCAGTACGTACCAATCTGTTTACAATTTCCTCAGTTAAATCTATATAGGATGCCGAGTTGTCTGCTTTCTTGTCACGGGTCATGGATACCAGACCTTCCCAGCCCCTTCTTATACCTACCACTCGATACCCCTCGCGAAGCGCACGGATCGTCACAGCACGAATTGCAGGATTTAATCCGGGAACATCACCACCACCCGTCAATATTCCTATCGTTCCCTTTAACCGTGTCATTTATATACCTCCTTGTTTCTTGCCTGAGATATCAAATCAAACCTTATGACAAACCAAAACGCCAAAATGCTGATTGACAAACTCCATATGCAGTATTACAAACTTTTTTATGCGATTCATCTGCTCATGCCAATGCCGGTTATTCATCAATCTCTATCTTCTCCGGATCAAACTGCATTCCCATAACAATAACACCAAATCGCGTCTCAACACGACGAACAATGGCAGGAATGTGTATCACCTTGTCACTCAAATCCAGCGTGACAGGTATTTTTTGACCGGATTGTAACTTGGGTGATTCATCCGGTTTGAAACGAATAGACATTCCCTCATGAGATACATCAACTATCTCACCCCGGCATATCAAAGGAAAAATTACTTCTGTACCCTCTTCAACCGGTATTCTTTCAGAGATTCGTTGATCGGTTGCACGAGCGTCACTTCCAATTAACCATTCTATTTTTTCTTTTGGTTTCTTATCTGACATGGATTTTTCTGACATGGCGCTTCCCCTGTTTGCGTTATTCACTCATCAATATTAAATTGTATCGATTGCCGACGGCAATGACAAAGGAATCTTTTATGTCACAATCCAGAACGTTCCATACAGCCTCATCAAAAAAACTCATACTGAACTGCAATGACTGTATAATCGGTATGCAGCAAATACCCCGACAGTCGGTTGATCTGGTCATAACATCTCCTCCATATAATCTGGGGGTTAAATACTCTACCTATAACGATAACAAATCTCGCGACGAATACCTGAACTGGATCCAAAAATGGGCAGCTCTTGTGTTCGAATGTCTGTCCCCCAATGGCTCCCTTTTCCTGAATGTCGGCTCCGCCCCAAAAGATCCGTTTATAGCAATGGATGTCGCACAAAAAACAGCCACTCATCTTGTTCTGCAAAATACCATTCACTGGATCAAATCCATTTCAGTTGATCCACATCATTTCAAAAACAAAATACCAGGCAATGAAGCGATTAGTTTCGGACACTTCAAACCGATTAATTCAAACCGTTACATCAATGACTGTCATGAATACATTTTTCATTTTTCACGTTCCGGGAATGTGTCACTTGAGCGAAAAAATGTCGGCGTTCCATATACCCATAAATCAAATATTACACGCTGGAAATCTGTCGATTCTGATCGACGCTGCCGAGGAAACACATGGTTTATACCGTATAAAACCATAGTATCACGGAGCAAACAGCGACCTCATCCCGCAACCTTTCCCGAAGAACTTGTCGAACGATGCATTCGGTTACACGGTATTAACCGAATCAGAAAGGTTATGGATCCGTTCATGGGTATCGGTACCACGGCTGTTGTCTGTGCGGCGCTGGATATAGATTTCATCGGTTTTGAAATTGATTCTGCATATTTTGCAGACTGTCTTCAACGGGTCGAAAAACGCCTGCAAACGGAATCCCGGAATATATTTACTTAGGGAGATTTACTTCATGCGATGCAAATTAAGGTGTTCTTTACGCTGTTTAATACCGTTGCTCTATCGGCGCAAACTGATATCCGTATTTCTGATTATGCTTTCGACAAACCTGGCTCTTGCACAGTTACCCCTGATACCCAGAGCCCATGATGACTGGCAGACAATACATACTGAACACTTTAATGTGCATTATCCTGTTGAACTGGAAACCTGGTCGAAACATGCTGCCAAACGAATGGAATCGATCCATAGTCGTGTTACTGACTATATTGGCTACGACGAGATTGATCATCCAATGAATGTCATCATTATGGATCCGCTGGGTTTACCTAATGGAATGGCAATACCATTTCTTGGACAACCCCGAATTATACTGTGGCCCAATGCACCGGTAACACCCCTGATGCTGGGTGGCCTGGAAACCTGGTCCGAAATACTGATGATTCACGAGTATGCTCATGCTGTACACCTGACTCGAAGACCTCGAAGCAGAAAAGGTAAAATGTTAAGTCGCCTTGCTCCCATAGGCCCAGTCAGTCTTAAACTGCCACTCTGGGCCATAGAAGGATATGCTGTTTTGATCGAAAGTGAGTTGACCGGGCATGGTAGAGTCAACAGTTCATCACGTTCCATGGTGCTGACTCAACTGGCTGTTGAAGGAAAACTTCCTGAATACTCTACCCTGAATGGTGACCAGTGGTTGAGTGGCAGATATCCATACCTGGTTGGCTCAGCATTTCTGGAATGGCTGATTAATCAATCCGGTAACCCCGATGCTCTGGTGCATCTTTGGAAACGATTGACTGCAAGAACCGATCGATCATTCGAAGACGCTTTTACTGGAGTTTTTCAAAACACACCTCAAAACCTGTATGCCCGTTTCAGAGCTGAATTAACAGCAGAAGGATTGAAACTGGAGAAACATTTGCTTGAATCCGGAGGTATTATTGAAGGCGAGAACTGGCAACATTTTGATGGGATAACAAGTGAACCTGCCGTCTCATCGAATGGGGAAAAAATGGCGGTGGTAGTACGCCAGAAAAATAAACCCTCTACTCTTCATATATTGTGCACCGAACAGACACAGAAAGAAAAACCCGATCCCGCTCTGGATGACCCCGATGATGTGCCTGCACTGCCAATACATCCTCCAAAAAGAAAGAAACTGCACTCATTCGTATCACGCAATGGTATCGTTCCAGCCAGCCCACGATTCATGCCGGATGGCAAATCCATACTGTTTCATGCTCTTCGTAAACAACCTGATGGCGATTACCGCTTTGATATCTATCAGTGGTTTTTTTACACCAACTCTCTGAATAGATTAACCAAAGGCGAGTCCCTGTCATGGGTTGATCCGTCAAATGATGGAACATTCGCGGTCGCCTTGCGTCAAAACAATGGTTTTTCAGAAATTGTCCGACTGGATTTAAAAACCGGCGCTATTACTTCAATCACCAAACCAACCGTTGAATCCATTTGGCAAAATCCACGATTGTCACCCGATGATAACACTCTGGCAACAGTACGACGCGCCAATAATCGCTCAGAACTGGTTCTGATCTGCCTGAAAACCAATCAAAAAACTGTCATACCATCTGATAAACGTGAAGTCATTTTGTATCCAACATGGATGCCTGATGGAAATCGCATCCTTTACTGTACTGACAGAAGTGGAATAATTAATCTTGAAATGATTACTGTTGATGGGTTTGTTAAAACTCAGGTGACCCAAAGTCTATCGGGTGTTTTGGCTCCCGAACCGGCCTCTGATGATCAAAACGGCTACTTTTTTTTGAAACCACATGCTGAAGGTATGAATATTCATTATGCCGCACGGCATCAACCAGTCTCAGTTTTGGATGCTTCATCCAGATTCAGTTGGACTTTGCCACCGTCATCCCCGGATGTTCCATCGCCGCCTGAGATTCAGGCCATACCATCACCTGAACCGTATCGTGCTACCCAAAATCTGGAATTCAGCGCCTCATCAGCTTACACACATCTGCCATACATGTCATATTTTCATTGGGGATTACGCAGTGGTGACATAATCGGGCGTTTTCACACGATGGCCGCCGCAAGCTTCGCCGAAAATGGCGGTCCGCGCGGAGGTATGATAGCTGCCGCATATCGGGGATGGCCATTTCATATAACTGTTAAAGGATTCTATGAAAAGGAATCACCGGAGCGACAACGTTTGATCAGTAATCTTGAAATTCGGATTCCCGACACAAGAACGTATGGAATAGATGCGTCTGTTTCAAAACGGTTTCACGGCACAAACTGGCAATTTGATGTAAAAGGTGGCGGCGCCTGGGCTCAGACACAACCAAACTCCGCAGATCATTTTGATCGAATACTGACAGGTCTGGATTCAAACAGTATGTTGTACGGAAACAGGGGGCGTCTGAGTTATGGCATGCAAATCGGGACATCACTGCGAACCGGAAAAACAGATAGTGAATCATGGTCGCAGGCAGAGTTGAACACAACCGTTTATTCCAGATGGAATCAAACCGCTGTTAAGGTGAAATATTCAGAAGGTCACACATATGGAAATCCCGCCTGGCCAGATCTGTTTCACATGGGTGGTGTTACCGGTTCCATCCAATCGGAGTGGCTTCACAAAAACCGGTTACAAATCCCCTGGTTACCCTCCGGAACACATCTGGCACATCGATATTCCAAAACAAATATTCAATTATTGTTCGGACGCGAGGCTCCAATGGCATTCTTTATATCTGATGTCAGAATTTGGAGTGATCAACCACAAACAAATGAAAGAGTAGCCGGCGCTGAATGGAACTTTTCGTTACCCTATATTCCTCTACTTCGTTTATCAT
Organism: candidate division CSSED10-310 bacterium; assembly: GCA_003558985.1. Taxonomy (GTDB): domain Bacteria; phylum CSSED10-310; class CSSED10-310; order CSSED10-310; family CSSED10-310; genus CSSED10-310. Next base: position 1,186 of record PWNJ01000045.1, on the reverse strand, counting down.
CCATAGATCTGACAACAGGAGTCGCTTACGGACTGTACGGTTCAATTGAAAGCAAATGGAGAGGTTATCTGGTTACTGGAATCTTTTTATAAAAAAGCTACAATGGGTTAATGGCCCGATCAGCAAAGGGCAAACCTAATTTGAGGATATTTTATGTATTTTAAGAGTTTTGTGTTTTTTCTGGCGTTTGTTTCTATTGCTCTTTTTCAAGCCTGCACACCTGATGATATGCCTGGCGAGATATCAAAGCCACCCGTTCTGCAACGCCTGACAAAAGTGTCTGGCAGAGCGCCCGCATGGAACTGGGACAACCCGGTAAAACCTTTGCTGATGAGCACAGCAAAACCTGATTATGTATATCAGGTGGAACTTCAGGATATAAATAAAAATGCGTTGGTTTTATTCCGCAACGATTCCTATTCGTACACCCTTGATGATCCTGGAAGCGGAAGACTTGAGTTTTTTGGGGGCGGCTTTGTTTCTTCTGAGCAGTCTTATCCGGATGAAATACTTGTAAATGTTACGTTGCGTAATGATGAAACGGTTATATCTGAACAGTTCCAGGTAAAAGTATCCCGCTCTTCCGAACGTGAATGGGATAAATTTGATCTCCATTTGATAGATATGACGGGTCCGGTTGAATGTGAATTCCGTGTTGTCTTGAGTGACTCTGATGGTGATCGCAATGATCTGTATTGCGTAATCGGATCACCGGTGTTTATACCGGAAAGCAGCACGTCCATGCCTAATGTCGTTATTATCAGCCTGGATTCATTGCGTTCGGATGATCTGGGCTGTTATGGATCACCCCTTGCAAATTCACCAACCATGGATATGTTGAGTCGTGAAGGCGTCTTGTTCTCCAAAAGTTTGTCTTCTTCCAGTTGGACCATACCCGGAGTCAGAAACTTTTTGTCCGGAAAATATTCCTGGTTTGATCAGGCTGAAACGGACCAGATTCCGAAGCTTTCTGATGACACTGATCCAATGATCCAGGAAATTTTTGCCGAAGCCGGATACTACACTGCAGCAGTTATGGGCAATCCACTGGTCGCACCTAATCTTGGTTTTGAGCGAGGATTTGATCTTTTCGACATGTATGCAGTTCGAACCTGGTATGAAGGAGCTGTTAATGAGACATATGAACGTATCACATATACAATAGAAAACTATAACGACAGACCTT
>PWNJ01000004.1 GCA_003558985.1 candidate division CSSED10-310 bacterium | reverse complement strand
TCATCCATGTCTATTTATGGAGAAGGACAATATTCATGCGGACAATGCGGTGTTGTATATCCGTCACTCCGCTCAAACAAACAACTGGAAAACAAGGAATGGGAAATACAATGTCCGAAATGTCAAAAACCGGCACAGCACGTGGGAACTGCTGAAGATAAACCGCTGTTCCCAACCTCCATTTATGCGATTACCAAAAGAGACCATGAGGAAATGTTTCTGGTAACCGGCAGAACATACAAAATACCGGTTGTAGCGCTTCGATATTTTAACATATATGGTCCGCGTCAGGCGCTTTCCAATCCATATACCGGTGTTGCGGCAATTTTTTCGTCCCGTATTCTGAATAATGCTGCGCCTGTGATATATGAGGACGGTCATCAAAGCAGAGATTTCGTTCATGTATCGGATATAGTACAGGCAAATCTGCTGGCAATGGAAAAAGCTGACGCCGATTATGAAATGTTTAATGTCGGAACAGGACGTCACACATCTGTAAAACAGGTGGCTGACATGTTGATTCAGCATCTGAAACCCCAATCAGGTATGTCTCCGGTGATCGAAAACCGGTTCAGAGAGGGAGATATTCGTCATTGTTATGCAAACATAGACAAAATTACATCCCGGCTGGGATACAAACCATCTGTTTATTTTGGTGACGGTATAGCCGGGCTTGTAGAGTGGGTGTCATCACAAAATGCTGTTGACGGTTTTGAAACCGCAAAAAAAGAACTGGAATCACGAGGCCTGACCAATTAATGACTATAGGGAGATCTGAAAAATGAATTATTCTTATTTGGATGCGTACCCTGATGTTCCGGTCTGTCTGGGAGATCAATTGATACGATGCTCAACGCTGTTTTCAGAAAAAACGGCTGTCACAGATCCTCACTACAGTCTGACCTGGAGCCAGTTGCTGGTTGCTGCAGATTTGATTGCAAATGATCTTTTGACGAAAAACATACAAACAGGGGATCGGGTTATAGTTGCAATGGAAAGACGATATGACATTGTACCTGTCTATCTTGCCATTGCGCGTGTTGGAGCAGTTTCGGTACCCTTCAATTTTAAAGCATCAGAAGAAGAACAGCAAAAAATCATCCAGTTGACTCAACCGGTTGGAGCTTTTTATCACACGGATATTCATCTTGATTTGAATTCTGCAGGCTATAAGGGATGGTCATGTCCATTGAATCGGGATACTGTCAATCAGATGCTGGCTGGACTATCAGACACAGACGTTAAACAGGATTCCTTGAAACTTCCGCTTGTTGCACCCGATAATCCGGCCTATCTGAACATTACATCGGGAAGCACGGGTGATCCGAAAGCGGCCGTTGCGACTCATCGGCAGTTGTATGCCAATACCAGAGCTTGCGTTGAAAAATTCAAACTTCATGAAAACGATGTACATCTTCCATTGTTTGCTGTAATGGCTCATCCACACGAGATATTTTGCCGGTCGCTGTTCACAGGAGCGTCAATTGTTTTACTGGAAAACCTGTATCCAAGAACAATAGTTGATACCATTGAAAAATATCGTGTGACATGCGTCATGGCCGTTCCACCGGTTTACAACCTGTTGATTCCATTTCTGGCAGAAAAAAAACACGATGTTTCGTCATTGAAACTGCCGGAAAGCGGCGGTATGACAACAACACCAGGTTTGCAGGAAAGGTTTTATGAGGTGTCAGGAATACCATTGGTACCTGTATGGGGGAGCACTGAAAGCATGGGGGTTGCTTTGGCGTCAGAACTTGACGGAAAAACTCCTTCCAGCTCCGTTGGTAAACCGTTGCCGGGATATATCGCGAAAATTATTAACATAAGCGGGAAAGAACTGCCTTCGGGTGAAACTGGTGAATTGTGTCTGCGAGGGACTGGATTGATGGAGCATTATTGGGACAATCCCGGGTTGACCGGGCAGTTCATGAAAAACGGGTGGTATCATACAGGTGATTTGTTTGAAAAGGATCAGCAAGGCAATTTCTTTTTTCGGGGACGTCTGGATGCAATGATGAAAGTGGCGGGTCTTAAAGTGTACCCGGCAGAAATTGAAGCCGCGCTGTTTGCGCATCCGCTGATTCGCGATGCTGTTGTCGTTCCGTTTGACGATTCTTCAAGAGGGATTGTTCCGTTGGCGCTTATTGTGACCGAACCCGGAGAAACTCTTTCAGAACAGCAATTGCGCCAATTTTTAGCAAACAAGCTTACACCTGCAAAAATGCCCAAAGTTTTTCGATTTCTGCCTGATCTGCCCAGAATGCCATCAGGAAAAATTGATCGAAAAGTGTTGCTACGATATGCCAACATTGACCAGAAACCAACAGACGATTCACTTGAAAGAAGACTTGAAGCAATTGATTTGAAAATCCTGCATCTTCTAAACGAACGATTACGAATTGAAAATGCAATTAAAGGCGATCGTAAAAATGTCAAATTTCAGCCCGAGAGAATCGAAGAAATTATTCAGCGTCTGATTGCGTTCAATCCTGGACCGCTGCATGATTCAGTTGTGGAAGAACTGTTTATGAAAATTCTTCATCTTGGAACACTGTATTGAAACAGGTAAACTATGAATACTCAAACACGTGAAATTATTGTCGAATTCCCGGACATTGTTGTCACAAAAAAAGACCGTTTACTTATTGCGGGACCCTGTTCAGTTGAAAATCGCGACCAGTTGTTTCGGATAGCCGAAGCTGTCAGGAAATCCGGTATCCGGTTTCTTAGAGGTGGCGCGTTTAAACCGCGTACCAATCCTTACAGTTTTCAGGGACTTCAGGAAGAAGGGCTGGCTATACTGAAAGAAGCGTCTGAACAGTTTGAGCTGAAAATTGTGACAGAAATAGTGGATGCGTCGCATATACCATTATTTGAGGATACTGTGGATATATTTCAGATTGGCGCTCGCAACATGTCAAATTTTCACTTGCTGAAACAGGTTGCCCGTGTATCCCGCCCGATTTTGCTAAAGCGTGGCTTTTCAGCCACTATAGAAGAATTGCTGATGGCGGCTGAATACCTTGTCAGCGGCGGCAACACACAGGTGATTTTGTGTGAGCGTGGTATTCGAACGTTTGAAACTGCAACCCGCGCCACACTTGACTTGTCTTCAGTGCCGATTGTGAAAAAAATATCACCATTGCCAATTATTGTTGACCCAAGTCATGCGACCGGTCGAAGTGATATTGTCGCGTCGATGGCTCTGGCGGGACTTGTCGCAGGCGCCGACGGAATCATGGTTGAGGTCCATCATAATCCACCCAAAGCATTATGTGATGGCCTTCAATCGTTAACTCTGGAAAGTTTTCAATCTTTAGTAAATGAAATTGAACGATTGAAACCGTTTTTATCAGTCTGATGAACTGACTGACGGAGCTGAAAAATGGAATATCTGGTTGGTATAAAAAAAATTGATGATCCAGGAGGGTCGCCGCTGGCCTGGTCTGATAGTACCATTGATAAACTGGCGCTTGTCATCGGTGACATTATTGAAAAAACAGGCTTCAATCTTAAGACTCTGCGCAATGCATCCATTATGTTGCATCCCAACCTTGTCAGACCTCACACAACCAGACCGGCCAGTTTTAGTGATCCGCGAGTTATCTTAGCCACTGCGAAACTAATGCAAGATGTGGGCGTTAAAGAAATTTCAGTAGGCGAAAATCCAGGGTTTGGCTATCCTGCACGAAAGGCGTTTCATGAATCCGGGCTGATCAGTCATCTGAACAAAATGAATGTTAAAACACTCTATTTCGACGAATCGGAATGGATGACTGTAAACAATCCTGAAGCACGTTTATATCACGATGTTACTGTTTCAAAACATCTTATGGACTGTGACTGCTTTGTAAACATACCCAAAATGAAAACACATATGTTAACTCAGGTATCGCTTTGTGTAAAAAACGTGCTGGGAGTTATCCATGATGATCAAAGAATGTTGTTTCACAGAAATGATATTGCGGACAAAGTAGTCGATCTGAATCTGTTGCGCATGCCGGATTTGAATATCGTTGACGGATTGTGGCCAATGGAAGGTCAGGCGCCGTTTCATGGTGACGCTATTGAAGGATTTAATGTAATTGTCGCAGGGAAAAATGCTGCGGCGGTAGATGCTGTATGCTGCCGTGTTATGGGGTTTGAAGTTAATGAAGTGCCGCATGTTCAACTAGCGCTGAAACGAATATGTAACATTCGGGATTATAATGAATCGGTGGTTGTGAAAGGCGATTCAATTGGTGATGTGAAGCGCCGGTTTAAGCGGCCTGTGCTGTCTTCAATGGCTCAGTTCGGTTTTGTTGAGTGTATTGAATGCGGAGTCTGCAATGGATGTCTGTCAGCAATACGTCACAGTCTGGACTGGCTTAAAATGGAAACGGATTGCAGTAACATTCCGGTCGCTACAGTTGTTTCAGGAAGACCCATGCCCAATATGAATACTCTGAACCGTTGGAAAGGTGAGTTGTTTCTGTTCGGCAATTGTGCGGCAGAATTTCAGTTTTTCGATGCAGATAGACGCAATAAAGGTATCTGGGTGCCGGGCTGTCCGCCACATGTACTGGATCTGGCAAAACTGATTAAAAACATAAACCAGTAAAATGACCCTCAAAGTATGTGAAATATTCCAATCTATTCAGGGGGAGTCCACCTGGACTGGATTACCATGCACATTTATCAGATTGGCAGGGTGTAATCTTGATTGCACATGGTGTGATACGAGGTATGCCAAAGATGAAACAAATGCAAAAATAATGGACACAGATTTGATAATGCAGTCTGTGAAAACCGCTGAGCTGAACTATGTGTGTGTAACCGGTGGGGAACCGTTAACTCAAAGCGGAACAATCGGGTTGCTAAAGAAGCTGCTTCAGGAAGGATATCGGGTTTCTTTGGAAACAAACGGTTCGATTAACTGGACGCATCTGCCTGAAACCATTTCATGTATTGTCGATATCAAATGTCCCTCCAGCGGCATGTCAGCTCACAATCGGCTGGATTGTTTGGCAGGTTTGCGATTAAACGATCAGATAAAGTTCGTTGTCAGTGATCATCAAGACTATGTTTTCGCCAGAGAAATTTATCATCGATATCTGAAAAACTTTGATGGACCGATGTTTGTGTCACCGGTTTACGGAGTTATGAATCCGCTGATGCTTGCTAATTGGCTGATCTCTGATAAAATCCCCATGCGATTACACCTTCAGATGCATAAAATTCTGAAACTCAAATAGACAAGAAGGACGAAAGAATGAAGAATGAAATACTAATGGAAAGATCACACTACAATGCGGATGTCGCAAATGTATCACCGGGCCAGACAGTCACCGTTGCCGGATGGGTCAGGAAACGCCGGGACCTTGGCAACCTTGTGTTTGTTGATTTGTATGACAGAAGCGCTGTGCTTCAGGTTGTGTTTGATCCTGAAAGAAATCCGGAGCTGGTAGATTCCGCGTCTGCGCTGACCAGAGAAACCGTTTTGACAGTGCGCGGAAAAGTTTCATCCAGACCCGAAGAAGCGTTGAATCCTGATATGATTACCGGCCGGGTTGAGTTAATTGCAGATAGTTTTACTATCCATTCCACCTCTGCTTTACCGCCGATTCAAATGACCGGCGGGCCTGAAAGCAATGAAGAACTGCGTCTTAGATACAGATATCTTGATCTGAGACGTTCGGAAATGTTTCAAATTTTTAATGTCCGACACCAAACATATCAGTATGTGCGGTCGTTTTATGTTGAGAACGGATTTATAGAAGTAACAACACCTCAATTGATGCGATCGACACCTGAAGGCGCCAGAGATTTTTTGGTACCGAGCCGTTTGCATTTCGGTTCATGTTATGCTTTGCCGCAATCACCCCAGTTGATGAAACAGATACTGATGATATCTGCATTTGACCGATACTTTCAGATAGCTCGCTGTTTTCGTGATGAAGATTCAAGAGCTGACCGTCAGCCCGAGTTTACTCAAATTGATGTCGAAATGAGCTTCACATCAATTGAAACGTTGTTCGCTATTCATGAAAAACTGTTTGCAGGCCTTTTCAAGAGCATGCTTGATCTGGACATACCAACACCCTTCAGGAGAATAACCTGGCAAAACGCCATGGACTGGTATGGCTCAGATAAACCGGATCTTCGTTTTAATATGAAAATTAAAGATGTTACATCTATTGTATCTGATAGCGGTATCGGGTTTATAGACTCTGTAGCGGCCGGTGGGGGTGTTGTTCGTCTGGTGTGTTATCCGGACGGTGCGAAACTGAGTCGAAAACAGATATCTGAACTTGAAAACGTTGCAAAGAAACGCGGTGCAAACGGTATGCTTGCGGTGAAGGTTACGGATGGCGAAACTATATCCGGAACAATATTGGAGAAGAAACTGTCGAAAGAAAAGCAGACACTCCTGTTAGAAGTTGCTGAAGCAAAAGCTGGCGATTTGTTATGTATTGTTGCCGGGGATCGAATGACCGTGTCGGAAGCGTTGGGGGATGTCCGTCTTGAAATTGCCGGACGTGAAAACCTGAAAAGTGATGAATATGAATTTGTCTGGGTAACCGAGTTTCCTCTTGTGGAGTATGATCCGGAAGACAATCGCTGTTATGCTATGCATCACCCGTTTACGGCGCCTATGGAGGAAGATTTGCAATATCTTGATACCGATCCGGTGCGATGCCGTGCTCAGGCCTATGACCTGGTTCTAAATGGTGTGGAGCTGGGTGGAGGTTCGGTCAGAATCCATAAACCTGAGTTACAACAGCGAATGTTTGCTGCTTTGGGAATCTCAAAAGAGCTTGCCGAAAGCCAGTTCGGATTTTTCCTTGAAGCTCTGAAATATGGCACACCACCTCATTGTGGAATTGCATTCGGATTTGACAGACTGATCATGATTCTGGCAGGAACGGATAATTTGAGAGATGTAATCGCATTTCCGAAAACATTGCAGGCCGTATGCCTGATGACTCGGGCGCCGTCAACCGTGACGGACGATCAATTGAATGCGGTCGGCTTGCAGCGTAAACCAAATTCAGAATCATCAAAAACAACAAAGCAAAACTAGTTTTTGTATGGTTTGGCACAAAACACTGTCCGAGCCATAACTTTTTACATATCAAGAGGAGAAACCATGTATTGTCAATATTGCGGTCAGGAAAATCAGAATAACGCATACCGGTGTATGCAATGCGGAAACGCCCTTCAAGCACAGATAGCGCAGCAATCAGGCAAAGCGGTTGCTTCCATGATTGTTTCACTTGTGGGTTTCGTTGTCTGTTTGTTTCTTGGTCAGATTATTGGTTTGATTCTGGGTTACAGCGCTAAAAGTGAAATTCGAGCTTCGCAAGGAAGATTGACCGGAGAAGGCTTTGCGACAGCCGGAATCATTATTGGATGGATCGGTATTGTGGTTGATATACTGATTGTCGCCGGTTGGATAGTGTTTGCTTCGTTTATGGGTTCACTTTAGGATTCTTTTGACATTACTGTTCAATAGTTTAAAATTTGACATGAGTGGCATGTGATTATGTACAGGTCAAATACCTGTAACCAGGAGATACTTCATGTATTGTCAACATTGTGGTCAGCAAAATCAGGATAACGTGGATAAATGTGTTCAATGCGGCGCTGTAACACAGATTCGGACTGTGCAGCAATCCGGCAAAGCGATTGCGGCGCTTGTCATTTCGATTACGGGTCTGTTTTTTTGTTTTTTTATTGGACAGATTGTTGGTCTAATTCTTGGGTACAGCGCCAGAAAAGAGATTCGTGAATCCCAGGGTTGGCTGACAGGTGAATCGTATGCTGAAACCGCAATAATCATTGGCTGGGTTGGTCTTGCTATTGATTTGTTTATTGGATTATTTTGGCTGGTGTTTATGGGATTTTTCAGCGTTCTTCTGATTGTGATGGCGGCGGTATAGGTTGAAGGTTGAAGGTGGAGGGTTGAAGGGGTGCAACTATAGGCGTAAGGCGCAAGGCTTAGGGGTTGCAATCATTGACAATAGTTTTAATTACATTTAAATTGTAGTTTCAGTTGATTGATGTTCGATATGTATTGGCTAAACTGATTAAGGGAATTTAAAGGAGGCTTTCATGAATTATTCAAACACTGGAAACGAGCAGCAGAAGGTGCCACCACCCCCGCCACCCTCACCGC
>PWNJ01000234.1 GCA_003558985.1 candidate division CSSED10-310 bacterium | reverse complement strand
ATATCCGGCCCCGTTTTAACGGTATATTAAACGATTCATATTTCGGTGTAATCAAACCCTCAAGCCGAAGCTTTGACAGAATCAGAAACGGAATGACCTCCTGTTCAGAGGCGTGCGTTATCATTTCAGGCAGGTTTTGACGGAAATATGTCAGTATCGAATGATGAAAACTGGCTCCCATTGTCAGATAAGCCCGGTCAAACTCCTTGACAATTTGCACAACCGTTTCAGCCGCTTCCGGACGTTTCTCCTTAACTTCAACAATAATATGTGTGTCCGGAAATGCCTGAAAAATCTCCCGAAGCGTCGGAATATGTATGCCTTGCCCTCGATATGGATACTGATCCGGTGTATCAGGCGGAGTGAACCAGTACGCGGCATCGAATGATTGCAATTCCATCAGTGTGAAATCATTGACATGGCCGGATCCGTCTGTTGTGCGGTCAATGGTGGCGTCATGTAACACGACTGGTATGCCGTCAGCCGTCAGCCAGATATCCAGTTCCAGGACATCTGATCCCATTTCCATCGCTTCGTGAAACGCTGTCAGGGTGTTTTCCGGGAACAATAACGCTCCGCCGCGATGAGCGATAACCAGCGGTCTGTCATCCGGTAAAGTGCGAAAAAATTCTGTGTCATCCACCGGTTTTCTTAACCACGATATCGAATACAATACCAGCAGAACAGCAAATATAATACGAAAAGCGGGTTTCATCTTCAGTAGTTTCATTGTTTATTCCTGATACGTCTTAAACGTTCTTTCATATTGGTTCCCAGCAACAGACTCAGCGACAGTCCGACCAGAAACGCAACCCAGTTGATGATCATCAACGACGCTGGTTGTGACCCGGGATATAACGCAACAGCGCTGCCGATAATCAGCCCGGTAATTGCGGCATATACACTCCGGTGAAACCGTTTCAGAAGGGCTGATATGGCTTTTGAGATCAGTATTACACCGCTGATAGTGCCGACAGTAAACAGCAGAATAACCGGAATGTTGACGGTACTGAACCCATGTTGCAGGGTTGTATACATACCGATCAGCAGTAACAGAAAACTGCCGCTGATACCCGGTATAACCATGGCAGCGCTGGCAAGAAAAGCAGCTCCGAAAATAAACATACAGCTCAGCAGCGTCAGTTCGGTTAGGGGCGCTGTTTTGTCCGGTCGCGATGCCAACCCCATGGCCAGCACAATGGCGAATCCGGCAATAAACAAAAGCAGATAACGCCATTCAAATCGCCGAATACCGCTGTGTTTCACAATGTAAGGCAAACTGCCCAGAATTAAACCCATGAATCCGAAATTGGTTGCGGCCGGCGCTGTTTCAAACAAAAGCCCGATAATTCTGGCAAATACGATGTTGCCTAGAAGAACACCCGCAATGACAGGAGTCAGAAAAGCTGTATTGCGTTTCCAGTCGCCTTTTACAAAGTTACCGAACGCATCCACCAGTTCATCGTATATGCCGGTGATAACCGCCAGAGTGCCTCCGCTGACACCCGGAACGATGTTGGCCATTCCGATCGTCACACCTTTCAGGCCGTTCAGTATTGAAAACGGTTTCTTATCATTCAATACGTTTGGCCTCCAAAGTTGCGTCAGGCGTTTTAATGATCAGTTTCGTAATCGTTTCGTTTTCAAACTCAAACTGAAAACGGGTGCGTTGAACTCGAAACTCAACGCAGGTATCGGTCAAATTGGCAGGCAATAACTTTTCAACTTGCTGCCCACTTGTGGCAAGCAACACATCTTTGTCGCGGACTGATATAGTGAAAATCAACCCTTCAATCCCGCTGTCAAACCGGCCCGATAGCTTCGCCAGAAGATCGGTGGGCAGGTCAAGCGGTTTTCTGTCAAACACGACATTGTCCACAGCCGGTTCAATGGGTATGGATACTGAATCAATCTGACCATTGTCATTCACCTGAAACCGGATTTTCATCCAATCATCAAAATCCGGCAGATGCCACTCGAAAACATTGTAATGATAATGACGCAATTCCGACCAGTCCAGACTGTCAACAAGCCGTGCAGAAAATACTTTTCCGTCATACCGAACTTCAAAATCGGGGTACCCGTCGGCCTTGAACATACCGCACCAGGCTTCCGGCGGATGTGTCATGGCGGCGTCTTTAATTTGCTCGTCACGTGATGTCTGTCTGGCTTTGGAACCGGCTTTAATCAGCGGATCATATGTGTTGTGAAATACAATGTTCCAGTCCTTGTCTTTTACAGCCAAAGCCCGGTCAATACATTCATACATAAGAACATCGCGCAATGGTGTTCGGGCCAGATTAGTCAGGATGACGACTCCGATACGGTCCTGAGGAACAAACCCGATTTCCAGACTGAATCCTTCAAGGTTACCTCCGTGATGAATCAGTGTTTTACCGCGATACGGGTCGATAAACCAACCCAGGCCGTACGTGGAAATGGTCGTTCCCATCATGTTTTCAGATATACCGCCTGTCGGAACAACCATATGTGGCAAATGCATTTGTTTCAGATTATGCGTTGAAATAAATGGTTGATTTTCAAAGCAGCCGTCGTTGACATGAACATGGAGCCATCGTGTCATATCATCCAGAGTTGAAAACAATCCGCCCGCAGCGCCGGGACATACATTGGTATAATATCCCAAAGGCATGCAAATCAGGTCTTCAGGGTTGCCGTCATCATCCCGGTCAAGCCGGTATCCTTTTGCGTTCATCAGATCGTTTTGCGGTGGTTCAGGTGTCAAATTGCTTGAGCTCATCTTCAGGGGTTCCAGAATACGTTGGTGTACAAATGTATTCCAGGGGATTCCGGACAACTTTTCAACCAGCCAGGCAGTACAATAATACATCAGATTATTGTACTGAAATTTTTCACGGAATGACGCGCTGAATTTGTAGTGTTTCATGCGTTTTATGTATTCAGATATTTGCAGATGCAGACGCCAGGCAGAATAATCATGACGCGGCAATCCTGTTCTGTGTGACAGCATATCACGAATGGTAACATGCTCAGTCACGTAGGGATCGTTCAGAATAAACTCCGGCATGTATTCGCGAATCGGAGTGTCCCATTCCAGTTTTCCATCCTCCACAAGCAACGCAGCGCTCATCGCGGTGATTGATTTGGTGACGGATGCCATTGCAAAACGGGTGTCTTCAGTCATCGGCAGTTTGTTTTCTACATCACGGTAACCAAAGACTTTACGGTACAACACCGCATCGCCTTTGATAACCGCAACAGCCATGCCGGGACTGTTCCATGATTTCATGGTTTCAGAAATATAATCATCAAATTGATTAAAAAAACTCATTGTACGGTACCTCCAAAAAAACAATATATTCGAAAAAAACTAATCCGATACAAAAGAAATATAAGCTCCCAAATAACGGCGATCTGTTGTTGATTCGTCCAATTCATAAGGATGTATTCCGCGATCAACTCTGACAGACATTCGGGCGATATGGCGACCGAACCAATATCGCCATGGACCGACACGAATCGTTTTATATACCGGTTGATTGGGAAACAATTCCAGTCGTTCGTGGTATCTGCCGGTTTTTACAGTGATGGTGTTGGCTGTCAGACTGTGAATTCGGATGGTTATATCGGATAATCGGACCTGTGAAGACAACAGCATACGACCATCACTACCGCCTTGCAGCCAGAATCCCGGCCCTGAATTACCCTCAAAACTTCCGTCGGCAAAATAGATGCTGTCAACAGGTTGAGTCAGGTCCTGTTTATGAAATGTATGGGGTGGAATAAACGCAGCGACGGCCAGCCCCACCACAAGGGCAGAACAATACAAAACCAGACCTGAGTTATAAATATGTCTTGATGTTACCGGCGATATCTGTTGTCGTTTTGAAGGGAAAACCATCCAAATGAGCACAGCGAACAGCGCTGTCCAGACCAGGTTTGGTATCCATCGTTTCTCAGGCCCCATCAGTAGCGGAAACATATATATCAGGGCGTTTGTATCCAGGGGAGACCATCGGTAGAACCAGTGCGCGCCTCCGCCGGTCAGATGCGGATTCATGGTCATATACAGCCAGCGTTCATTGTTCAGTAATCCCCAGGTAAACCGCCATCCGGCAAATGTTGTTAAACAGGCGATAATACCGGGCCACTTTGTTTTGGCAGTGTCAAAACCGTATGCAAGCGGAACCAGAAGCAGAGGAATGATAGAGATGGCCTGGCGGTTTGGAGGACAGTATCCTCCCCAATTGTTATGCCAGGCATAAAATCCGAAATGGGTCAGGGTTACTCCAAGCAGAACCAGCGATGGCCGGCGTTGATGTTTGTACATTTTGAACAGACCCGGAATGATAAAGATGGCCGCAGGCATCAGAAAAAACAGACCGATACGTTGCTCCAGAAAAAAGCCCCAGGTAAAAATCACCATGTTGATCAGACGGTTGGGCAGAGCTTCCAGAAAGCCCGGCATATCCGGACGCAAAACCTGTTGAGATGTGCCGGGATACACACCGGTATAGATTACACTCGGATTAATATTGCGGTAAATTGAATACAGGAAACCCAGGTATAAAAGGACTGACACAACAGGAAAAAACATCAGAGCTGTCATTTTTTTCCAGCGGGACACTTCTTTGACCAGACAGATAATTGCTATCAGAAGGATTACCGCAGCCGTCGGAATATACTTGATACCCAGCCATGGAATGACTGCCAGTCCAAAACCTGCGGTCAGCCATTTCAGCGGTGTTCTTTTTCCGGATGAGTGAGCCAGAAATGTTACCAGCAGAACAAAAACAAGAGCGGCGGTTGTTTCAGGATAGATTTCGCCGGTATAGAAAAACATTGGACCTGACAGCATGCCGGCGGCGGCGCTCCAGAATGCGATACCGCGGGATATGCCGAACGATTCGATCAACCGCAATACAGCGATTGCCAACAACGTATAAATAACAAGCAACGAAAAACGCATACTGAAAACCAGGAATGCGTCGCTGCCATGCCATGCCAGCGCATATATGGGGGCGAGTATGACGGGAAGGCCAATAGAATGATGCGGGTAGTTGCGGCCGTCGTAGCCCAGATGCGTGAACATCGGATAGGTGCCGTAAAAAAACCGTTCGTAATGTCTTTCAGCGTAATCGTTGTCCATGACCACATCCAGGTCATTGGCAATACTGTGAGTGATCATCAGATACGATGGTTCATCGCCGACCGGGTGACGTCGGGGTCCGAAAGCTCCTGCAAACCATGCGCTTCCGATAACCAGTATCAAAACAGCCAGTATCCGGTATCTGTTGGTTTCAGAAAACCGAAGGATTGAATGACGCAAATCGCCTGATACCGGATGACGCATCAGAAGACCGGTCATAAGCAAAAGAGCAATCATCAGACTGGCTTCAAAGATCAGCGGGCTGACCGGGCGCAGGAACGGGCGGCGCCACAGACTCAGAACGGGCAGGGCCAAAGACAGAAACACAAATCGGAGCCGATACATTGTTTTTTGAAACGGAATTTTCCACAGATGCATCAGCAGTGTAGTCAGACAGAACAGTATAAAAGTTGAAATTACAAGAGCTGCCGCTGTAACAGGGTACAGTAATGATTGCCGGGCAGATACAAGGTTTTTGGCGACACCTGACTGTACAATGCGGACAGAGATACCGGCTAGAGCGCATAACAGCATAAGCAAAGTGGTCCGGTTATGATGTCTGTTTTCGAAAGCTTGCATTGAACAACCTCAATCAATCCCTGAGACCGGTCAAGTGTATCGAAACATTTTGAAAATTTGAAGGAAGTAAATTTGTCAGACTCAGACTTTTTATTTATACTAGAGGAAGATGTGTGGAGGCTAGTCGTATGAAGAAGCTGGGAGAGATTCTGCTGGAGCGTGATTTGGTAACTCCGGAGCAGCTTGAAAATGCTTTGCGACGTCAAAGTATGTCAGGTGGGCGTCTTGGCGAGCACCTTGTTGAGATGTTGATTCTGGATGAGGATCAGGTGTGCAAAATGCTTGGAATCCAGTTTGGCGTACCGGCCGCTATGCCGGCTGATCTGGATAACATTCCGGATGAGGTTGTCCGGATATTTCCGGGTGAGCTGGTTCAGACCTATCATGTAGTGCCATTCAAGTTACAGGGCAAACGGCTGCATGTAGCCATGCTTGAGCCGGATAACATTGAAGTCATTGACAAAATTGCCCATCAGACTGGCCGTATAATCCGATCCTATATTTAAATGGAATCAATCATTCACCGCGCTATGGCCAAATTTTTTCAGATTACTGCCAGAAGTACATTTCGCCCGGAAGCATCTGTGACTGCGTCATTGATGGACGAAATAATTATTCGCGATAACCAGTTCGATATGGACGATGATGTAACTCAACCGAAAGAAAATCTTCTGGCTCTGGATGATTCCGGTCAGTTTGCATTTGTTGATCGGGTCAATATTCTGGGTGATCATACCAAATCGCTGTTTCTGGATGCTCAGAAACCGCAGGAGATTATAAAACATTTGTTGCGGTTTGTTGAACAACTGTGTGATCGGGTTGTTTTTTTGATGGTTGACGGTGACAGCAACTATTTCTGGAATGATCTGACAGATTATCGCAGTGGAGCCAAAGGAACATCACTGGGGACATCGATCTACAAATCTCATTTCTGGAAACACTATCTGGAAGCGCCGGATGTAAAGTTTGTCTCGCTGGAACCGGATTCAGCAGAAATGCAATGGGCTCCCAAAATGCTCAAAATGAAAAAAGTTAACGCGTTTGTTTTGGTTCCGTTGAGTATCAATCCTGGAGTGACGGGTATTGCGATGGGGGGAGCCAAATCAGCGTTTACTTTAATGGAAGAAATTGAGACTTTCAAAAAACTGCAAGTCATGGCGACCTGCGGTCTGACTATCTTGCGTTGTAAACGCACTATTCAGGAAATTGAGTAGGCCTGTTTTCTGTTTTGAGCGGTCTGGGCCGTAGCGGATTGGTGTATAGCTCCATAAGTTGAGCGCACCACTGGATGTGTTTGGGTCATCAGCTTTGCGTGATTGGTAATCAGTGTTGGAACTCCGAACTCCATTTCGACACTGCCTTTCAGAAGAAACGGTCCGTATCCTTTTTTCAGTTCCAGCGCATTTTTTTCAAATGATTTCGGAAAGAATGTAGCCTCAAACCGTCCCCATTCATCTGAAAATGTTATAAATGACATCAGTTCACCGGACGATTTTGCTCTGGTTTTTTTACCGATGATTCTCCATCCAAGCATGTATGTTTCCTGACCGGCACGAGCGCTCATATCAACAGACCTGACGACCGGTCGAAGCCGTCGGATGCGGGATATTTCCTGATCGAACAGTTTTAATGGGTGAGCGGACGGAGACATGCCCAGCAATTCCAGTTCCCAAAGCAGGCGTTTCTGCAGTGGCGGATTCGAAAAAGCCGGCACGGAATCCCACAATTTTTGTGCTTGTTCAATATCCCCGTATGTACCGTCGGCATTGCGGATTTTGAAGAAAATCTCAACACCCCACAGAATTTCCGGTATGGTACGTCCCAGGGAGCGCATGGCGCCGCAGCGGCCCAGATTGCGGGCTTCGTCAACACTCATTTCCGAAACCCGTGTCAAAAGATCGGGCAGATCATGAAATGGGCCGTCAGATTGCCGTGTCGCGACGATTCGTTCCGCTGTTGTATTGCGCAACCCCTTAACCTGCATCAGTCCAACGCGCAGAACACCGTCGGCTCCAGCAAAACGTATATCACTGCCGTTCACGCATGGCGGATGAATAGCCAGACCCATTCGGCGCGCTTCTTCCAGATATTCCAGTGAACCGTAATATCCGCCGCCTCCAGACAAAACCGCCGCCATGAATTCCGCCGGATAATGTGCCTTGCAATACATGCTTTCAAACGATTCCAGTGCAAATGACGCTGAATGTGCCTTGCAGAATGCATATCCGGCAAACGAATCAACCTGGCGGTAGATTTCGTCAATGACCCGTTCCGGAATGCCTTTTTGGCGACAGCCGGCGAAAAAACGGTCCCGGTAATCCGACAGCCGTTTGCGGTTTTTTTTGAATGACATCAACCGACGCAAATCATCCGCCTCACCAAGCGATAAACCGGCCAGTTCTGATGCGATACGAATAACCTGTTCCTGGTAGATCAGACATCCGCGGGTGTCACGAAGGATCGGCGCCAGAGTCGGGTGTAGAACGGTTTCGGGTTCAAGTTTCAAATGCCGTTTCAGATAGATGTTTTT
>PWNJ01000029.1 GCA_003558985.1 candidate division CSSED10-310 bacterium | reverse complement strand
TTCAACCTTCTACCCCTTACGCCCCCCGCCCTAAGCCCTATGCCTTAAAAAGAGACCTATGGAATTATCAGTATTAAACTGCTACAATCAGCTCGATTTTTCCGGCATGTTCAAAATGCTGTTTTAACAGTAATCAAGAGGAACAATCGTGATACAGTTTAACAAAAGAGAAGAAAAAACATTGTTTTGTTTTCCTGGCGAAGACCGGCGCCGCACATGTGTTACTGAATACCGCATTGATCCATTAACTGGCCGGACAAGTGTGATTTGCGACAGTCTGCTGAAAAAATACGCTGTGTTGTATGGTCAGAGTGATATTCAGTTTATTAACAATCTTGTTGAAGAGAGCAGACAAAATTGTTTTTTCTGTGCTCCAACTGTTTATACTGCGACTCCTGAGTATCCTGAGTGCCTGTGTCCTACCGGCAGACTGGAAAAAGAGTCCGCGATTCTGTTTCCCAATCTTTTTCCCACCGCAGCAGTTCATGCGGTCCTGACATGGCCTGATTATCATTATTTGACTCCCGATCAGTTCAGTCCCATTCTTCTGCAAGATGCTTTCGAACTGACCTCACAATTTGCAGAATCCGTTAACAAAAACATCCCGGACATTTCGTTTCTTAGTCTGAATTGTAACTATATGCCACCGGCAGGAGGCAGCATCATCCATCCGCATCTACAGATCGTAGGAACCGCTAAACCACCGTATTTCCCCCATCAAACTATTCAAGCCGCAGACAAATGGTATAACAACACCAAAACTAATTACTGGGATGCGTTATGCAAAGCCGAACAAAACACAGAAAAACGGTGGATATCAAAATTTGGAACATGGTCATGGATTGCTCCGTGGTGTCCAATGGGAGCGAACGAAATAATGGGTATTCATGAATCAGCAGCGACAATATATGATTTGAATGAAAGCGACTGGAATGAGTTGGCGAATGGAGTTCATAAAGTATTGTCATATTATTCCGAAAAAGATTGTTCCAGCTTCAATTTCTTTTTGTGCGGTGGAACAAAAAAAGATCGGAATGGTCAACGGTGTGTCATGCGAATGATTACCCGTCAGAATCTTCGTCCGGGCTATAGGAATGACGAATATTTCCTTCAAAAATTTCATGGGATTGAACTCATTGTCCGAACGCCCGAGTTACTTGCTGACGATTTGAGTGAACGATTTCAGCAATGAATAAAGGGAATAATCGATATTTGTTAATCATTATCCTGCTGGCAACAGTTCTGCGTCTGTATGGATTGGGCAGAATGGCGTTGTGGGGTGATGAAGCATGTATGGTGTATTTGTGCATGGAATCTCCCGGTCAGATTGTCTCGGCTCTGGCATCGGCTGACAGGCCTGATGTTGATGTTGCCCCGCCGGTGTATTTTATTCTTTTGCATGCATGGATGACTCTTCTGGGTAACTCGGTATACGCGTTTCGAGGCTTTTCTGTTGTCTTCGGTATCCTGACTGTCTGGGCAGTTTATGGACTGGGTTCAAGATTGTTTAATCCGAAAGTGGGTTTGCTGTCTGCTCTGTTGGCCGCTGTACATCCGTTTCAGGTATGGTACTCACAGGAAGGACGCATGTATTCATTAGCGGCTTTTCTGTCAGCATTGTCGATGTATTTATTGGCAGGAGCGCTGCAAACACCACTAAAACGATCACGATGGGCGCTTTTCGCTATCTGTGGTTTAACCCTGTTATACACTCAGTATTACGGCGCTTTACTCCTGACCGCCCTGGTAATTTACGCTGGTTTGCACATCTTAAAAATGACCGCACACAAGAAAACAGCAGCCATCTCAATGTCAAGTGTAGTGGTATTCTGGACTATTGGTTTTCTGCCCTGGTTGCCTGTGCTGCTGACAGATTATCGGCATGCAAGCGCTCCCGGTGGCTTTCCTCTGATGTTTCACTGGTTGATGACACCCGCCTGGGTGTTTGTTAAAAATATTCTTTTTGGTTTGGAAATGTATGTCCGAAACAACATCTGGTTGTATCCGTTGCCGCTTGTTATTGGAGCCATTTACCTTGTGAAAGCTCTAAAATCCTGGAAAACCCCGGGTGTTAAAATGCTTGTGATGGCTTTCGCCATTCCGTTTGGTATTATTTATGGATTGAGTCTTGTTGGATTGCGTCTGTATAAAAGTCATCCGTTTATTCTGTTTCATCCTGCCATAATCGTTTTGTTAGCATATGGATTTACACAAATGACTCCCAAATTCCGTCGGATTTCCGGAAGCATATTTTTAATGGCGCAAATATTTGTTCTTTTAACATTAGTACTTGGAGGAGAATATCAAAAACCGCGGGTTCATGATATTGCTGACCGGATTGAGCAAACGGGAGGTTTGGACGCGTATGTAGCTGTGATTCCTGCCTTTATTCCCAATCCAATGCCGATTGTTGGTGATTTGTTGGCCTTTCGGTACCATACAAAGGGGCGTTTTAACACAGTTTATCTTTATGGTGATACGGCGGAAGAATTGGCTGACAAAACCATGGATCACATTGCCAAACAAGAGACATTTTATCTGGTATATCAGGATAATGTACATGTGCGGCCTTATGTTGATCAGGTGATGGAAACATTGAATAAAAAATGGCAGATAACAGATGTTGAAGAATTTTCAAGTAAAAACCGGGACTTCAGCATGACACTTGTTGTTTATGAAACCAATCCACTATAAGATAATAAACAATAAAAAGCGCTTTCTGGTACATACTGCAGATACCCTGTTGAATACGGCAGCATATCTTCGACTTTTACCATCCCGCTCCCAAACAACCGATCTGAGGAATGAATCCATACAAAGAATTCTGATCATTCGTCTTGCGTATGTTGGCGATGTGGTTATGACTCTGCCGGTGATAAAACCACTTGCAAAGGCATTCCCGGGAGCGCGAATAGATTTTTTAACGTCACGATTTGCGGCGCCATTACTTGAAAGTTGTCCGAACTTGAGTTCGATTATCAGTTTCAATGCCCCATGGTTTTATCGTGGCCCTGAAGCAGACAATACAAAAGAACTGGTGTCAAAACTGAAAGATGAGCGTTATGATCTGGGGATTGATTTCAGGGGTGATATCCGGAATATTTATCATTGTTTGTACAGGCCGCAGATACGATATCGCGTGAGTTATAACTCCGGCGGAGGAGACAAACTGCTGACTCACGCGGTTCACTGGAAGGAGTTAAAGCATAAAGTTGAGTATCATCTGGATATTTTAAAGAGCATTGGTATAGCTGCCAAATCAACCTGTCCTGAAATTTGTTTGACTGATGACGAAGTGCAAATCGCGCGAGATTTTTTGAATCGTTTGCCTGGCTGTCGTGAGAGGTCTCCATTGGTGATTCATCCTGGCGCTCGCATGCCATTAAAAAAATGGTCAATTGAAAAATTCGTAGATTTGGTCAAACGGATTGATAAATGCGGACTGGGTCCAGTACTGGTCATCGATACAAAAGGAAGCGAATATGCACGTCAGATGGCAGATAATTCTACTGCTGCAATCAATTTGGCCGGTGCGCTGTCCTTGCGTGAGATGGCGGCTCTTTTGTCTTTATGTTGCATGATGGTTTGCCATGACTCTGGCCCCATGCATATCGCGGCTGCTGTAAATACCCCTGTTATAGCGTTGTTCGGTCCGTCCCGTCCCATTGAAACCGCTCCATGTGGAACGGACCATACTGTGCTTGAAGGGCAATGCAATCAAAAAGATACTTGTGATGAAAACAATTGTCTGACAGGGCGATCAGAATGCATGCAAAAAATAACGGTTGAAAAGGTGTTAAACGAAATTCAAAATAGGATGTTATGAATAATATGATTCAAGGAGTGCTGAAATACACTGCTGTAATACCAGCGCCTGAATCGATGGAGTAAATGGGTATGAACAAAAAACTGCTGATTTGTTTCGATGTAGATGGAACCCTTGTAGATGATACTGTATTTATCTGGCAGACTCTTCATGAAGCCATCGGAACGGATCCAGAAGAACGACAACAATGGGCGAATGCTTTCTGGAACAAGAAGATCACCTATTCTGAATGGGCACAGAAAGATATTGATATGTGGTGTCAGAAAGGTGTCCAACGATCTGATATAATTAACCACACAAAATCCCTGAAACCTATGAAAGGTGCTCATGAAACTCTGCGATTATTATATGAAGAAGGTCATATTCTTGGAGTCATTTCAGGATCGCTTGATATCGTTCTTGATGCAGTTTTTCCGGACTGTAAAAATCTGTTCACACATGTATACCTTAACCATCTGATTTTTGATGACAGTGATGCGCTTGTCGGAATCCGGTCAACCCCGTACGATATTGAACACAAAGCGGATGGTTTGCACGAAATGGCACGTCAGACGGGTATATCAATGCAGGATACCGTTTTTATCGGTGACAATTTCAATGATGTTTCTGTAGCCAATGCAGCAGGAATGTCGATAGCGTTCAACTGCAAAAGTTTTGAACTGGAAAAAGCGGCGACATATACGACGTCGGGCAAGGATTTGCGGGTAGTCCTGCCGTTAATTCATGAATTTGCACAAAATTGCGTTGTTAAACAGCGCTGAATTCAATCATATCGAAATCGCCGACCATCTGACCGGTTCCAGGATCGGTAAAAACAGCCCAGAAACGCATACCCATAATTGATCCGGCATCAGGCCAGACAAAGCTGAATATCTCTTTTGAATGATGATATCCCTCGAACACATACATGTTTATCCAGTCAATGTTCTCGGTCCAGGAGGGTGAGAAGAAAAACATTCCTGCGACTTCGAGCGCCAGAAAGTAGTTCAAAATTCTGGTTGGACCGGTGTTGCTTATATCTTCTGTGAGCACAAAAGTATCACCGCTGCGATATACCAACTGATTGGTATGAATATCAATAAAGGGGACATTCAGAGGAGTATTGGTTGGTCCGGGTGTTGAGGTTGGAGCTCCCGGAGTTGCTGTTCCCTGACATGCAGGCCACGGAGTATGATTGGGACATGGAGTTCTTGTAGGAATCGGTTCACCGTCGCGGTGACTCAACCAATGGCTGATATTCATGAAAAGATGATCATTGTTTGAAGTAGGATAATCCCAACTGTTATGAAGAAAACAATCCGGATCACCGGTACCGTCATCAGCCGGAGCACTGTCACCGATAGCCGCCACTCGCCCCTGCCCGAAATAGGCGGATGCAAGTGTTATATCAATCAATCCTTGTGACGTTGCATGATTGCGCCAAGCATGAACTCGAACGCTGGGATTGTTTTCCGGATGGATAATAATATTGGTTGCCGCATTGAACTTGATGGCCTCCACATCACCAAATGGACCATACAAAAACGGATCATCAGGGTCATCGACAAAATTTGTATTCCGGATTTCATTCCAGGAACATGCTGAACATTCCGGAGGCGGGTTCGGGCCCACGCAGCCGTCATACGTCTCAAATTCAATCCCGAAATGCATGGCTGTATCCATGGCGGCAAAAACCATACACGAATCGGTACCACTAAAATTTCGATCCGATCCGCAATGGTTGCCAATGATAAACAGACTGCCTCCGTCATAGACAAAATTTAAAATAGCGTCAATTTCATGCTGTGGATACGGCATTTGCGGTTCAGGAATAACCAGCACATCGTAAAAACTTAAATCCTGATCATGACTGCAGTCACCGTATGTAAGACGTCCGTAGCGCGTTATAGTCTCAACCCAGTGCCCGGCACGAACCAACTCCATACCCCAACTGGAATAAGCGCCCATCCACGCATCTTCCGGTGTATCAGCTCCAACATCACATTGATCCGGGTCAGGAAACCGAACCGCTTCTGACATGGTTCCGGGAAAATTGATGGCATCAATAACCCAGTCAGCCCGAAGCCCTGCATTTGGCAGACACTTGGCACAAAACAGCCATCGCGCTGCATCTGTATGATTAACCCCAAAAATTGTCACCATAAAAAAAGCAATAAACACTAATCTACGCATCTGAAACCTCCATAACTCATCAAAAAGTTTAACCGGATTTTTAACGTGAGTAAAGTTAATTTGGTTTAATAAAATTTTGACAGAGTTTAAATAAAATCGTCTCTTGACTTTCAATATCAAATCAGGTTTAAACAAAATATGAAGTCAGGCGTTGATAGGACTGTCAGATGCCGACAATTTGGATTAAACAAACTGATCAGGGGGATTATTTAATGAAATCAATGTTCAAAATCATAATGGTTATGCTGGCTGCAGCTTGTTTTACCGGGGCTGTGTACGCAGAACCTCCAACTGTTACCGCATATCAGATTCAGCGATATGAAGGTATTAACGAAGGTGACAGAGTGCGTTTCATCGGCATTTGCACAGTTGAGAGCGCCCGATATGGTTATGCTGTGACTGTAGCGTGCGATCCCGGGGGTGGAGAATGGGCTGCTATTGACATATATGATCGGGACAGACGCCTTGTCGCTCAACGTGGCCAGATGATTGAAGTTGTCGGTATTGTTCAGGAATATTATGAACAGACACAGATCAATGCTGCAGATGAAACTGAATATCCTCCGATAGCGCTGCAGGAATGGGGCTCACTTCCGCCTCCGATTGAAACAACAACCGGTGAACTGAGTTGGAAGGATTCACTGGAATCATGTATCATCATGCTTAGAAATGTTACTGTCCTTTCCAATCCCGATCAATTCGGCAATATTGCCATTGATGACGGAACCGGTGAAGCGACCTTGCTGTTAAGACGCATTGATGCGCCGCCGCAAATTGGTTACACATATGACTGTCTGGTCGGACATTGTCATTTTCACTGGGGTGAACGAAAAATACGGCCACGAGATGAAGGTGACTGGGTGTGTCCGGGTGCGCCGACACCTACGCCGCCTCCTGAAGGAACTGCCACACCGACACCTCCGGGGGGATGCGCTCCGGAATTGACACTTGAGTTTTTTGAGCCGCCTTCTGCTGAGTGTTTTAGCGGTGGTAACCTGTTTAATCCAACCTGGACCATGACAAATAATTGCGGCGAAACAAAAACTGTCGATCTGTATATCGCTCTGCAGGTTCTGGATTTATTCTTCTTCTATCCGTCATTTGGACATGATCTAACCGGAATTTTCGTGTCTATTCCGGACGGAGGATTTCTGTTTGAAGATATTTTGCCCGGTTTCTATTGGCCGGAAGATGTTGGCAGCCTGATGGAAGGATTGGCTTTCTGGGGTGTCATGACTAATCCGGGAACGTTTGATGTTGCGGGCAATGTTGAAATGCTCAGTTTTTGCTACTATTGATTTAGACGTGTTTGACCGGTGATAAATATGAATGCCCCGTGACGCATTACGGGGCATTTCTATTTGTAAACTAACTTTCTTTTAACAACCGGAATACAATTAAAAGTATTCTATAAAAATTATGGTTTGTTCAGTTGACGGATCATGGTTCTAAAGAATATATAAAGGATTGAAGAATCGTACTAAAAAATGGATTCTGAATATAAATACAGGAGGATATGATGGGGTTTAGTTGTGTCAACTTTAAAAAGCTTTTACTGGTCACTATGCTTGCTGTCGCTATATGTCCGGGCGCTATTCAGGCGGCACAAACCAGAGGAAGCATACAGGGTTTTGTGCAGGATCGGGATGGTAACCCGATAGTCAATGCGGAGATTACTCTAATTAATACAGAAACCGGTTACAATCAGACGATTATTTCATTTGAAGACGGTCGATACAGGGCCAGACTTCTGCCACTGGGAGGATATCAGGTTATTGTATACAAAGATGGATATGCTTTGTATCAGCAAGATGGTGTTCATTTGACTTTGGGAAGCACAGCGACACTGAATGTAACATTATTGCCGGTCACCATTGAAGAATCTATTGTTGTAACCGGCGATGCTCCGCTGGTTGAAGTTACCAATGTCAATTCCGGTTCTTCTGTCAATCAAAGATCAATAGAAAATTTGCCTCTGATAGACCGAAATTTCGAAAGCCATTTGTTGCTGACACCCGGGACTATTTATCATCGGTTCAGAGTTCAGATAGCCGGGCAACGAGGAAACGCTAATAACTTAATGATGGATGGCGCTGATAACAACTCCGCTTTTTTTGGAGAACAGCGTGGAGGTACACGTCCCCCGTTTACATTCTCTCAGGAAGCAGTCAGAGAATTTGTCGTGATGAATAATGCGTATTCGCCGGAATACGGAAAAGCGACCGGTGGTATCATTAACGCTGTAACAAAAAGTGGTACGAATACACTGTCAGGAAGCGCTTTCTTTTATTTTCAAAACCAGGATTTTGCTGAACGAAATGCTGCAGGAAACAAATTTGATGATTATGAGCAAAGCCAGTTCGGTCTGACACTGGGCGGCCCAATTCTGCAGGATAAAATATTCTTCTTTATTGCTTATGACGGACAATTAAAGGATCGGCCGATTTTTCCATTTTTTGACAGATATTATACAAGGGCTGGTGACGATGATGGCAGAAGCTTTTACGCAGACAATCCTGATGTGGCGAATATGTATGATTTCGAGAGGTGGAACTATAATTACATCCAAACCCACGATGCCAATGTTCTGTTAAGCAAAATCGACTGGATTTTAAATCCATATCATCATATGACCATACGGCACAATTACTCAAGGTTCATTTCTGAAAACGGTACCGTTACATCCGGAATTGAGCAATATAATGGTTTCGAAAGAACTTATTCCAGCAGTATTGTTGGTACATTGACGTCATTGCTTACCAGCCAAATGTATAATGAATTCAGACTTCAGGTAGCACAGGAAAAAAGGCCTCGTGAACCCAATGACACAACATATCCCACAACCATTATTCGTGGCAGTAACTATCTGGCATTTGGACAAAGAACCTATTTACCGTCTATTGTTGATGAAACACGCTATCAAATTGCCAATAATCTGACCTGGATGGGTGACAGACATGAAATCAAGGTCGGATTTGATATCAATCATCTGGAAATAAACAATACATTTCTTCGTTATGGCGGTGGATACTACGAATTTGAAAGCATAGACGATTTTCCCCACGCTCCCAGTACTTTTATTCAGGGATGGGACCGAACAGGTAATGAGGGTCGTGTTCCAATGAATACGACTGACTATTCATTTTTCATTCAGGACACCTGGCAGCCGCGAAGCAATCTGACGATAAACTATGGTCTTCGCTACGAATATCAGAAAAATCCGACACCGGACATGCCAAATCCCAATGCGGATATTCTTCCATGGTGGTCTGATGATGAAGCAGATCGATACAATCCGACTACAATTATTCCTGATGACAAGAACAATTGGGGCCCCCGGATTGGAATAGCCTGGAGCCCTTTTGATGATGAAAAAACTGTTGTTCGTGCCGGATGGGGTGTGTTTTATACCCGGATATCAAGCATTTTGCTTGCTCAAGCGCTTGCCAATAACGGATACAGAATTGTAACGGTTTCAATGGGACCTCACCATCCTGATTTTCCTGATTATCCAAATCGTATTCCAGATGTCCCGGCAGAAGGAACTCTGGCGCCTGATATTTATGTGTTTGCACCGGATTTCCAACATCCTGAAACAAATCGGTTCAGTCTGGGTATCGAACGTGAGGTAACCCGAAACATGTCAGTAGAGCTTGAGGGTATATATTCCAGAACCAAACATCTTGAGCGAAAATTCGACATCAATCTGCAACAGCCAACTTTCAATGAAAACACCGGCCGGTATGAGTTCAGCCGTGTAAGGCGTAATCCGGACTTTAACAAAATAATTCAGTTCACTGATGATGCTGAAGCAAAGTATTATGCTGTAAATCTGAAAATCAACAAACGATTCAGCAACAATTATCAGTTTATGGCTTCATATACCTGGTCGCAGACATTTGATCATGTTTCATCATCCAACAGTACGGAAATGGTTGGCTATGATTTCCCTGAAAATGCTTACGATCTTGATGGTGAATGGGCATACAGCGATTTTGATGTACGTCACAGATTTGTTCTTAGTGGTCTTTATGAACTGAATGAATTGCTGAACTTGCCGGATTGGTATCGACTCAGAGTCAGTGGTATTTTTCAATATCAAAGCGGTATTCCATGGAAACCCATTGTCAGCGGTGACAGAAACCGCGATGGATATACATCGAATGACAGTCCGCGATTTTTCGATGATGAAACCGGCCAGTGGGTTAAGATCGGCAGAAACTCCGAACGTCAGCCTCACTTCAAAAAGATGGATATGCGCATTAGCAATGCATTCAGAATTTCTGATGTTGAACTTGAGTTTATCATTGAAGCGTTCAATGTTTTTAATTGGGCAAACTGGCGTGTTCGTTCAAGCAATATGCAATACAATGAGAGCAATCCTCCCGGAGAAGATTACGGTGTTGCTGATTTGCCAGGAGTACCACGTCAATACCAGATAGGTGCACGTGTCAGGTTTTAAAACCAGAATTGTTTGATAAGATAAACCGGCGGGGCTGATGATGCCCTGCCGGTTACTGTTTAATAAGAGGTTTATTTACAATGAATGACACAAATCAATCCACGCTTGCAGTAATTGTTACATCCGGAGGTTTGGACTCATGTGTTGTGGCAACACTTGCGGCCCGGGAATATTCCGTCGCTATGCTGCATGTCCGGTATGGACAGCGAACTGAAGAACGTGAAACAACTGCGTTTAGCAATATCTCAAATGCCGTCGGCGCAGTTGAAAAACGAATCATAAATATGAACTATTTAGGACAAATAGGGTGCTCCTCGCTTACAGATCCAAATATGAGTGTCCCAGAAAATCCTGACTCAGGTACTCCGTCAACCTATGTGCCCTTTAGAAATGCCAATCTGTTCGCCGCCGCAGTGTCATGGGCTGAAACCCTCAAAGCCCGTTTTGTGTATACCGGTATCAACCAGATTGATAGCAGCGGATATCCGGATTGCACCGAACAGTTCCTGAATACATTCAATCAGCTAATCTCCTGTGGAACACGACCCGACACACAAATTCAACTGGTAGCGCCATTGTTGTCAATGTCCAAAACACAAATTGTAAAGCTGGGGCTGGATATCAATGCTCCACTGCATTTGTCATGGTCATGCTATCAGAATGAAGATAAAGCGTGTGGTATCTGTGATTCATGCCGTTTGAGACTGCAAGGTTTTCTATCTAATAATGCCGTCGATCCGATTCCATATCAAACCAATCCGTTTGCTTCCCGAAGTTGGTAAGCAAGACATTATTCGATTATCCGAACAATTCAGGTAATTGAAAACAGTTCTTCCTTTGGAAGCATATTCCATGAAGTTAATTTGTCTTTTGGTATGTAACAACTATCATGATATGATTATTTAGGTCGGTTTGATGTTTACATGTGTTTAACGGAGTGAACATTTCATGAAAAACAGACGCTTGAAAATCTATTTTACAGTATTGATTGTTTTAACAGCGCTAAGTCCAGTTACGGTACAAGGCTATTATTCTTATGGCGCCCGCGCGGTGGGTATGGGGGGTGCATATACCGGTCTGGCAAATGATGGATCACTTTTTTACTGGAATCCCGGTGGCCTGGCAAGCTTGCGCGGCTGGGTAATCGAACTGCAGTATGGTCAGGACGACATGTTTGCTGAAAATGTGCGCCCTGTTATGGATTCAATGAACAACTGGTTTGAACAGGGTGAGGCCGGAAGCGACAGCTTTAATAACGGTTTGATGCGGCTTGCTGACAAGGATTGGTTGTTTCGTGGTGGTGATGCCATGTCATTCATTGTTGCGCATCGTACAACGGCAATGTTTTTCAACCAAAAACAGATTTACTACATTCAAAATTATGACAATACTGCCGATGAGCAAAGTGATTATTCGGTTGAAAGTGACTTGCTATATGAGTTATCAGGTATCGATCTGAAGGAATATGGCGTCACCTTTACTATTCTAGGGGGTGATGAAGGGTTTTCACTGGGATTGTCAGGAAAGTATATTCGGGCAACCGGATATCATTCAATCAGAGACTTTCGCGATATCCATTCTGCTCAACCCGACTTTCTGAAAGATATGGTTGAAAAAGGAGCCAGAGAATCCAACTCATTCTGGGGTCTGGATGCCGGCATTATGATGCATTTTGGAACAAGCCGATTCGGTATTACCGGACGAAATATTCGAAAATACAGTATCGATATTACAGATGATGTTACAATCCATGTCAGACCGGAATACCGGATGGGTTATGCGTATCAACCCACTGAGAAATTCGTGTTTTCACTGGATTATACTTCAGGAAAAGAACATGACATTCTGGGTAACAAGCTGGACGGGCGGGAATTGGCCTCCGGTTTTGAAGGTCTTTTCGGTGAATCCAAATGGTTAATTTTGCGTGGGGGTATTTCAATGCCGCTTGAAGGCGACGCACCAATGATCATTTCTTTGGGTACCGGACTGTCGTTTGAGTCTGGAGTATTGGATATTGGATATGCATTTGATCAAAATCGCGAATCCAGAAAACTGTGGTTCGGCTTGCGTTTCATGTTTATATGAGCATTCATATCCACATTTAATCCGACAGTCGCGCCCCCTTGTTTTTCAGACGTTTTAGAAGCCTGCGAAAACGTTTGTCACGGGGAGAGCGCTCAAGCTGTTTAATGACAAGTCTTAATGCTTCCTGATATTTTCCATCAACAATCAGACCTTCTGTTTTTACATAATTATAATAAGCATCTTCATGCCGGGATTGCATCGCATTGAGTAATTTCCAGGCACGTTCAGAACTGCCTGACAGAAACAAACATAATGCCAGCTTGAGCTTTATCTGGATATTTCTGGGTTGTTGTTTCAATACAATCTCAAGATGTGGAATGGCCTTATCAAACTGTTCTTCTTCAATCATAAGGTGAGCCAGCCGATCGTGCAACAGCGTTTCATTCTTGTAATGATTCATATTAGCAAGAATTTTCAGTTGAGATATAGCTCGCGCAGTTCCCAGCGCTTCAAACCGATTCAAAAGTCCGGCGATATCCGGTGTGTCTTCTGATTCACGTCTTTTTCGTATATCGTGTATATAAGCCGCTTCAGCAGTTCGACCATCCATAGTCAGTGAATATTGAAGTTGATCCATCAGTTTCAGGTCATCTGGAAATTTTTCAAGACCTTTCTGTAATACATCAGATGCCTCAGTAAACTTGTGGCGCATATTCAGGGAAGCTGCAAGTCTTATATATGGATGCGATGTTCTGGCTCCAGAGGCGATTGCTTCATGAAACCAGGTTGCTGCTTCATCATAATGACCGGCTTTCATGTCTATTTCACCAAGCGTTTGAAGCGCCAATCGGTTATTCGAATCAGTTTCAAGCGCTTTCCGCGCTGTTAGGGCCGCTGTAGGATATTGCTCTATTACATAATAAAAATGTGCTGTTAAAGCCAGCAATCGGGAAGAATCCGAATATGTGCTGTTTGTTTCCAAAAGTTCAATTGCTTCAGGTGTCTGCCCGTTTTGGTGCAGATCTCTGGCAGCGTCAAGCAGTTGATTCAATTCAGCCGAAGAATACTTATCTGTCATGTGTTAACTGAAAAAATCGGGAACGCACAGCAATAAAGTTCCGATGATTGCCGTCAGCAAACCGATTGGAGCCACAATTGAACCGATAACATTGATTGGTTTACGAGTTTCAAACGATGCCCAAAAGCCCCAAAACACTCCGAATAGTCCCAACAGAATTGTGATTAAATGCCAATAATTCATCATTCCTCCATAACAAAACCAATCAATGTTATTTAACAGGAATACGAATCAACTTGTCAATGATCTGTATATCCAAAAGTAATTTGGTCAAACTCACCGATTATTCCTGTCATCTCGGGGTTGAGCAGCGCGCTATAGAAAACAAGACCGGTCACAATGCCGTCAACTTCCGGCCATACGAATGGTTCCAGAAGATAGAAACTGGTCAATCCACTTTCGAAATCCATCATATTGTAAGAAAAATCCATAGACCATTCAGGCCAGTACCAAAACGCGCCATGCACAGCCAGTAAAGCAGCCGTTGGAATATTGGCAAGGTCTGTATCCGTACAGACATGACATTTTAACGAGAAAATATCACCAGCTCGGAAAAGATTCTTTTGAGATATTTCCAGTTGGGTACCCAGCCAGTTACATTCGTCCGGTTCGGGTGTATGTGTTGGCGGGGGAGAGGTTGGTGTTGGTGGCTGAGGTGTCGGAGTGTTTTCCGGTGTAGGTGATGGTGTTTGAGTTGGCTGGGGTGCGGGTGTATTTGTTGGAATGGTTTCGGTTGGGGTGGCCGTTGGTGAAGGGGTGTTGGTCGGATGAGGGGTGTTGGTAGGAGTATGCGTTGGAACAGAAGTGTTTGTAGGTATTGGTGTGTTGGTTGGAATCGGTGTGTTTGTTGGCGGAAGCGTTGGTGTAACCGTAGGTTCTGGTGTCGGAGTCATGGTAGGAGTAACGGTTGGAGTGCCGGGTTCTGGAGGCTCCCTATACATGTGTGATGCATATATGTTTGATTGAGCGCCATTGCGAAAATCCGGCCAGAATACGCTTCTTACATTTTGATAAGCGTCTGTTCCCAGAGCAAGACCTGTTGAAACACCTGTCTGCGGGCCTTGACGAGCGGGATCAGCATGCTCTGATGAAACCTGTTCCGGTTCAGACCATACAAATGGAGTATCAAACGGTGTTTCTGTAAAAAGAATTCTGGCAGTCTCGGGGCCGGTTTGGTCCAGAAGAGCAATCCGATATCCTCCGCCTTCAGAGCGGTTATCGCTAACAATAGATGGGATTGTGTTATCAAAATCTGTGTCTGAATACACTGTTCCGCGCCGCATGGGCGATCCAGGCGGAGCTATATTCCAACCGGTTCCGGTTGCGGTCATGCTATTGATATACTGGTAGCTGAATTCGATGCGATATGGATTCGTAGCGTGTTGCCGAGCGCTGTATGTCATCATTAAAGTACGATCCTCTATCGCAGGATTTTTTGATATGGCTGCTACAGCTTCGGCACAGGCGTTCCAGCCAGCCGGACTGACAGCATACAATTCATAAAACCATGTTTGACCACGGTTGGGTGACAACGCAACAAATACCCGGGGCAAATCATTGGGATCGTCTTGAGTTGACATACTCCAAATACTGAACAGCCAGTTGTTTACCGGGTCATAGACGAAATCAGGACGCCATAACCAGTTTGCCGGTATATCGGATATATACTCACCAGGCATAAAAGATACCGCATTGGTATCCGAATGTTTGGAAATGTAAAAACCATAATCAAGATTAACATATCCCACAACAAGTCTGTTCAAATCGGGTTGCCCCGGACGTGGAATTGCTTTGATCCGATGCAACACAAAATCGAAATCAGGATTACTGATATACACCAGATTCCAGTCACTACCTGTTCCAATGTCTTTCCACATAACAATTGTGCTATATCGGGTTAAACCCGGATTTCCAGCGCACACCGCAACCGCAACTCGATAATTGCCCGGTGAAGTGCGGAAAACTTCAACTGAAGGGCGGGCTCTTGCATCGCCGGGACCGCCAAGAAAAGCCAGAGCGAAACCACTGGCGCCGTGATCAATGTTTTGCCACGTTTCGCCGCCATCAACAGATTTTTGAACAAAGACTGATTTGTGATTGGGATTGTCAGGAAAATGACGATCATCAAAATAGGCACAATAAAGATACCCGTCCTGACCGGTTATTGCATCAACATAACCCTGGCTGTGAGTATCTACCGGGTTAATGGCTGCCTCTATCCATGCATAACCGTTATCCCTGTAATAAATAGTAGCATCATCTTTTCTTAGCTGAATTAACTCCTGTGTCCCACTCGAAAGCAAATCACGCTCCTGACCCGAACGAATCGCGCCAGGGAAATCAGCATAACAAACTGGAAAAAACTTAAATAATAAAAATACAAAAATTAGACAAAAACCTTTACGGATACGCATGATATCATCCTCCCCTCAAATAGATTCTATCATCCTGTTCACTGAAATCGGGTTATATCAATCACATCAAAAACTGTCAAAGCAGTATCTGAAACATCTCAGGTAAAGTTGTGTCTGATTGCCGACACTCTTTCAGGTAAATCCGGATGTGAATGGTACCAGGAAGCATAAGAAGGATGTGTGACTGGTGATGACAGGTTAGCTTTGTGAAGAATTTCCAGAGTCTGAATCAGACTATCGGGATCATTTGTCAGTTTGACAGAAAAAGCGTCCGCTGCATACTCATGTTTTCTGGATAACCGGGTAAGAAATCGCTGAAAAGGAAACATCATTTCCTGAAACAGAAATGCAAAAATTATTAAAGCAGCATAATCGGATTGGTTTTGAAAGCCAAAACTGGGATACAGCACAGGAATGTCTTTAAGCGCTGCAAGAAAAGCAAAAAACAGAATCATTACAAACGTAGAAATAAAAAGCATTTTCTTAACATGTCCCAGCTTGTAATGCCCTATTTCGTGTGCCAGCGCCGTAAGGGTTTGTCTGGTGTTCAATTTTTGCAAAAGCGTATCAAAGAATACAATTCTTTTTGCCTTCCCAAAACCGATAAAAAAAGCATTTGAATGTTCGGAACGTCGTGAACCATCCATTGTCAAAATTTCCCGGGCTGGAAATTCAGCTTCTTCTGCAAGCGTTTCAATATCGGTCCTCAGTTCGCCAGTCAATGGTGTAAGTTTGTTGAAAAGGGGCATAATATAACGTGGCGCTATAACCATAATAAGCAGTTGGAAAACTATCACAAATGCAGCGCTGTATATCCACCAAAACGAACCGGCATGTTTCATAAGCCACAATAATGCAAGAATTGCCGGTCCACCTAACAGAGCTCCAAGAAACGTCGATTTTATAAGATCAGTAACAAATATTCGCCATGTCTTTCTGTTAAATCCGAATCGTTCTTCCAGCACAAAATCGTGATACACTGAAAAAGGAAGATTTAAAACTGTGGTCAACACACTGTAAACTCCGAAAAACAACAAGCCGGTAATAAATGGATGAAACTCATAGCTTCGCAGCCAGTGATCCAGCAATTGAAATCCGATTATAAGAAAAAACCAGTGAATCAAAACTCCGTATGCGCGAGTAACCAGATCAAATTTTTGTCCTGTGAGCTGATAAGCGACAGCTTTAGAATAGGATTCCTGATCCATCACGTTCTGTAAGTGTTCCGGAATTTTATGTTGAGCCTTTTTTACGTAATCTGCATTCAAATATTCCAGATACAATTCAATAACCTGACGAGTCAGGTATATCAGCAAATATATCAGTGTCAGCGTTGTAAAGGTCACGAATATTTCCTTTCTAACGTAGCACAATCAGCAGTTTTGTGTTACAGCCAAGCCAATGTCGGCTTGATTCCCAGTGTTTACAATGTATTTTTACCAATTGCCAGAAATCTTTTGAGTGATTGGGATGAATGGAATGAAGCAGTTCATGAATAATAACATACTGCAATACATCGGGTGGAGCCATGATAAGTCGCCAGTTAATGCTTATGGAATGATGAGCTATGGACCAGCTTGCCCATCGGGTTCGCTGATCGCGGATGCTGATTTTCTTTACTGGTATGCTTAATGTCTTGGATATCTGTTTGATTATTGGAGGAAATTCAGCATGTGCCTTTATTTTCATCCAGTTGACGAGTGTTGACTCGATATTGGCATTTTTATCAAGTGACCGTGGTAGAACAACTGAGTCATTTTCTATTTGTATAGCGCTGACAGATACGTCCGGTTCAGCAATTTTTATCAGATATTTTTTTCCATGGTACAGTAAGTGTCCTTCGTTTTTTAATTGGGGTACGTTCGGTAGATCAGCAATGCGGTTTTGTTTTTTAAGACATGATACAATCCATTTTTGATTATTAAGTATGGATTTTTGCGCGGCAGACAGTTTGGTTGTCCAGGGAACCGTCAATACAAGACCTCGTCCATGTTGCCATGAGTAGTTAAACTTCCTTTTCACTCGCTTGTCTTTGAATATTCGGTAGTTAAAAGGACCTTCTTCAGTATTAAAAATGCCTTTTGCAATCAACAGACGACGGGGATGTCGTCTTCCGGAATCAGATCGAGTCATTGGAATTGCTTTTGCTTAATATGCTGAATGAACAGAACCATTGAAGTATTGTCTTCTGAAGATTGTCCATTATTGCATATCCCAATGGTAAAATCAGAAGAGTGAGTATAGTGGAAGAAATTAATCCTCCCATGACGGTTATTGCCAAAGATGAATACATTTGAGCTGAAAAATTACCACTGGCAAACGCCATTGGTGTCAGACCCAGAATAGTTGTTCCTGCAGTCATGACGATAGGACGGAACCGATCTTCACCGGCCTGAAGCAGAGCATCTCTTCGTGACATACCCGCAGCGCGAAGCTGATTGATATGATCGACCAGAACGATTGCGTTATTGACGACAATGCCGATCAAAATTATCAGTCCGATATTAACAATAATGTTTAACTCCGAACCTGTAAGACGCAAGGCCCAGAATGCTCCAACAAGTGCGAATGGCAGGCTGAAAAAGATGGTAAATGGATGTAAAATGGATTCAAACAAAGCGCCAAGTAACAGCAACACCAATATTGATGCCAATAAAAACGCCTGGCTTGTCTGTTGCATACCGATATCAAAATCAAAGAACACCTGACCAAGGTTCCAATCATATCCGGGAGGCAATTGCATGGATTCCAAAGCTTCCTGGATGGTATTGCGGGCAGTAACCATATCTCTTTCTGCCATTTCAATCTGAATGGTATGCTGTACTTTGCCGTCCGTTCTGCGAATAGGTCCCCGACCCGGCTCAATAGTGTAATTGACCAGTGTTTTCAATGGTAGCGCGCGTCCATCGGGTGTGAACATTTGAAGATTCAGCAGTTGAAAAAGATTATCCCGGTCGGCTTCCTGCAATTGCATACGAACATCAATTTCATGGATACCGGCCTGAAATCGACTGACAGTTCTGCCCATTAATGCAATCCCGATAGTTTGAGCGATTTCAGCGGGTGAGATATTGTTTTGATGAGCCAGTTCTCTGTTAACTTTGAAATGTATTTCCTGAGTCAACTCGTCGTCTGTGGTGATCACATCCACAATCCCGGGCGCATTCATGAGATATTGCCTTGATTCCTCTGCAAGCCGTGCAAGCACCACTGGAGAATTGCCCGTAAACGTTATGTCTACAGCATTTCCTGTTGCCTGAGCACCCTGCCATCCAAACCACCAGGCAACGCCCGGTAATTCTGGCATAATATTGCGTAACCGTTCCTGTACCTCTTCATCTCTAAGAAGGTTTTTTCCACTGTCACGTAAAAACAAACGAATAAAACCACGCTCAGTATCAATGGTCGAATATATATTGGCCAGATCGATTGATTCCCTGTGCTCAAGCAAAACCGTTTCAAATGTCGTCAATATTGCAGCTCTCTGGTCAAGATCATAATTGGCGGGTGGGGAAATTCTGATAACCATTTGACGCATTGCCATATCGCCACCCATATTTGCAGGAATTCCTCGAAGAGCAACAAATGTTGATGCGAAAACAGCCATAACAATAACACTTGTCAGCAGTTTGTGATCCAGAATAGTGTTCAGCAGACGTTGATAGATGTGTGTGATTTTGGGAATCATTTTTGACTGGTGTGTTAATGGTTTTTTTATCAGATGTGTGATTGCCAGCGGCACTGCGGAGAGCGAGATGAACAGTGATGCAGTTAAAGAGAAAGCTATGGGAAGACCAATCTGTCGCATCCAGATTCCCAAATCACCTGAGGCAAAGATCAATGGCAGAAAGACAATAATGGTTGTCATTGTTGATGCATTGATTGCAGTACCAACCTGAGAAGCGCCTAAAATCGCAGCTTTTTTTCGATCATCTATACGTTTACGATATCGAAAAATGTTTTCTGTAGAGACGACTGAGTTATCCACCAGCATTCCGATAGCCAGCATAAGTCCCATCATGGTTCCCAAATTCATAGAAAAACCAGAAAAATAAAGACCCATAACGGCTGCCATAATGGATAAAGGTACAGATATAATTACAATTATTGTTGTTGTCAGATTTCTGATAAATGCGTACAAAACAATCAATGCAAACAAGCCACCCCAGAGTCCTGTAGTTAACAGGCTTTCAAGAGACGATACGATTATTCCTGACTGGTCAAAAAAAGGCAGCAATGTCAACCCCTCCAGATCGGGTTCACCGGACAAATGATCCAGTACTTGTTGAACATTACGTCCGATTTCAACCGCATTTGCTGCTGATTCTTTGCTGACAGACATTGTTATTCCACTATGGCCGTTTATTCTGTGAATACTTTCAATGTCCGGAAGCCGCTGATCCACGTCAGCAATATGATTCAAGCTCAATAAGCCGTCACGAATCGGTAAGGAGCGGTAATCATCGGCTGATTCCAGGCGAAACAATGTCCGGACAAGTGTTCGTCTGCCGCTGTCATCCAGTAACCCCACAGAAGGGTTTTCATTGGACAAAGCCAGAGCGCCATACAATTCATAAAGGTTAACACCATGACTCTGTAGCCTGTCCAGATTCAGGTCAATATGAAGGTTTTCGCCTTCCAGACCATGCAAGTTGACGGAGGCAACCCCGGGAACCCGTTCGATAGCGGGCTTTACGCGCTCATTCAATATCCAGTATAATTCCTCCTGAGATCTGTCAGGCATGGATAACCCCATCCAGATAACCGGAATATCATCGCTCCTGTGACGATGTAATCGTATTTGTCCCACATCAGCAGGAAAATTACCTCGCACTCTGTCTATGGCATCACGTGCTTCCAGATACGCATTGTCCATATCCGCATCGCCTTCAAACTGAATGTTAACTGTACAGCCCATCGTTGTAGAAGTGATCATAATTCGTTTAATTGAGCGCATCAGCTTCAGTTGTTCTTCAAGAGGTTTGGCAATCATTCGATCCACTTCTTCAGGAGTCGAATTGATATATGGCACATTTATCCACATCCAGGGATTGGATGTTTCAGGAACAAATTCCATTGGCAATTGATACAGCGCAAACAAACCGATGACAAGCATGCTGATACAGCACATCAGAGCTGTAACAGGGCGGCGATGTGCCCATCTTGGAAGCGGGTGGATGAATGTACGTTCAGTTACCATCAGATAATATTATCCTTTGAAACAGTAAAATCTGCGTTGGACAATGGCACTTTTCTGTAGAGGATTGAGTATAGAGTGGGAATTAGTATCAGTGTCAGAAACGTTGACACAAACAACCCCAGAATTATTGTTATGGCCAGTGGGCGCCTGATTTCTTCACCGGCCCCTGAGGCGAGCGCCATGGGCATCAAACCAAGAATCGTTGTCATTGCAGTCATCAAAATCGGTCGAAAACGTCTGTCGGCACCCGTTTTAACAGCATCAGTTATTTTCATTCCACTCCGGGCAAGCTGGTTCGTGGTATCAACCAGTACAATAGCATTATTGACTACAATTCCGGCTAAAACGATTAATCCAATGAACACGACCACAGACAATGAAATCTGGAAAAAATGCAGTCCTGCTATAACACCGATGAAGCCCAGCGGAATAGAAAAAAGAATAATAACGGGTTGAAGCAGTGACTCAAACTGTGAAGCCATCACAAGATATACCAGGAATACTGCCATTGCCAAAGCAATCAATAGACTTTGAGCAGACTCTCGCATTTCTTCGGTCTGACCGGTGACTGCATATGTAATACCATAAGTCTGAGGCTGCTGACGAATCAGGTTTTCAACTCTTTCAGTAGCACGATGCAAATCCAGCAGAGGTGTCTCAGCAGTTACCAGAGCGACACGTCTTCTGCCAACGCGACGTATTTCTGCAGGACCAACCGAGTGTGTGATATCAGCTACCGAACTCAAATAAACCGGTGAGGATACACGTGGATTAATCACCAGACGACGCAAATCATCAGGCGTCATTGAAATGTTTCGGTCAGCGCGTACACGAATATCCAATTCTTCGCCTATCAAACCAAACCGGGTTGGAACATCACCTTCAATAGCGTTTCGCATGACTGTGGCTGCTTCATTGGGACTCATCCCGAATCGGGCAAGCTTGGTCCTGTCGAATACTACCTGTATTTCCGGATAACCCGGTTCCATTGTGGTGACAACATCAGTAAACGTTCCGTCGCGTCGCATGGCATCAGCTAATTGATCGGATGCTGCCATAATGGTATCCAGATGGTTGCCTCTGACCTCTACCACCAGAGGGCTTCGAAGAGTAAACAATGCTGGTCTTCTAAAATCCAGTTTCCTGATGCCACTGATATCTTTCAATAACAATCGAAGATCGTTTATTACACGGGTTTCGGAAGCCTGATTTCTGAAATCGGGTTTCAACAGCACCTGAGTCGAAGCAATATGTTCCATTTCAGCGCCCAATGATGACGATGTGGTCACATCCGAACCAATAACCGAACTGACTGTGTTAATTTCCGATAAACCGCTTAACACAAATTCTATCTCTGAAACAACCGATTGTGTTTCTTCAAGCGGTGTTCCAACCGGCATGCGAATATCAATGAAAAACTCACCTTGAGCCATAGTTGGAATTAAATTCATGCCCAGTTTGGGTATGACAAGCCAGGCCGTGATACCAATCAAAAAAATGGAAACGACTGGAGCATGAAAAGGATGCGCCAAAGAAGTTTTCAAAATTGAGTTATACAATGATTTGCAACGTGCAAAACCTTTGTTAAAGGCTGACAGAAAAGGATTGGTTACAAATTTGAATATTTTCCAGATAAACAAAACTATCCCTGCAGGAACAGCGGCTACAAGCCATGAACCATTTACAAAGACAGTTGCCGCAGCAACAAGCAGCATGTTTAGCCCGTGAAAAATGAACCGTAGTGGAAACATCAGAATTGTCAGAGCTGATGATACAAAACCGGAACGGTATTCAAGTTTTTTAAATGGCATGGATAAATGCCTGATACAATGATGATATCCCTCCCGCAAAACGGTTCTGATAAGCCAAAGCATCGATTTTATCAGTCGGGCGGGTTGTCTGATATTGCGATAATTAATGGAAGCTTCGCGCCATAATGCCAGCACAGGAACAATACTGGTTGGTGTTGATATGATTTTGCCGCCAAGTGATGACGGCATTGGAATGAATCCGATTGCCACTATCAGTGATGCCAGCAGACTGAATGCGATGGTCCATGCCAGATCGTTAAAGAGCTGTCCGGCTATGCCAGTGACAAAGATAATCGGAAAAAAGACAGCGATTGTAGTCAGTGTTGAAGCGACAACAGCCGTGGTGACCTGTTCGGTTCCGATTCGGGCGGCATCAGCGGCTGACAAGCCTTTTTTACGAGTTCGAAAAATATTTTCCAGAACAACAATGGAGGTGTCCACCAGCATTCCGATACCCAGCGCCAGACCTCCAAGGCTCATCAGGTTTAACGTAATACCTCGAAAATACATCAGAGTGAATGTTGCAACTATTGATATGGGGATAGACAAACCGATGATAATGGTGTTCGGAATATGACGCAGAAAAACATAAATCACAATAACAGCAAGCAAAGACCCCCACAGCGCAGCCCGGCGCACTTCATTAATTGCAGATCGAATAAAGGTGGATTGATCACTGATGACTTCAAGAGTTGTGTCGGGGGGCAAGAGCGATCTTAGTGTGCCAGTTTGCGCGATACTGCCGGCTTCAACTTCGCGTCTGACAATATCAGCAACCTCAATAACATTGGCATCGCCTTCCTTGTATACATCCATAATGACACTCGGCTGGCCATTCAATTGAGTGATCGTTCGTCTTTCGACAGTCGCTCGGCGAATAGCGCCAATATCCTTCAAACGGACATCAATACCTTGACGTGAACTGATCACAACATCGCCAATGGACTGAACCGTTTGAAACTCATTTAAGGTTCGGACAAGAAATCGAGTATCACCTTCCTGAAGAATACCTCCTGGAAGATTAACATTTTCCATACTCAAACGTCGTGAAACATCTGTCAGGGTCAGGCCGAAGGAAGCAAGACGACGCGTATCCAGTTCAACCAGTATTTCCTCTTTGTCACCCCCCATAATCCTTATCGCGGCCACTCCGGGAAGTGTTTCAAGCTTTGGTTTCAATTCAAGATCAGCTATGGAGTACATAGAGATCAAATCTTCACCGGTAAGAGCCAGAGTCATGATTGGTTCGGTTTCAGGGTTATAGCGCAAAATTCTTGGTCTTTCGGATGTGTCCGGCAGGTATACACCGTCAAGTTTTTCACGTACTTCCATCAATGCTTTATCCATTGAGGTCTGCCAGTGAAACTCAACGATAACATCGGACATTCCTGCACGGGATACGGATGTAATTTGCTGTAGGTTTGACACAATACCCAAAGCTTCTTCAACAGGACGGGATATCAGGTTTTCGATTTCTTCTGGTGGAGCTCCCTCCATTTCTGTTCGAACAGTCAGAGATGGATATGTAATTTCAGGCAGAAGTTGCAGTTCCAATCTGTTCAGTGAAAAGAAACCCAGAACAGCGACTCCAATGGTTATCATCAATATGGTAACGCGTCGTCTGACTGAAAAAGATGCAATACTCATGTTTTAATCCATTTCAGTATCTATTGGTGAACTTGTCACCGACCGTGAGTTATCATTCCACCGAACCGGTTGACCATCTTCAATAGAATGCTGGCCGACAACAATCAGGATTTCATTGTCCTCAAGTCCGGCCAACACTTCAAAAGAGTGCATGTTTTCCAAACCCAGCATGACCGTTCGTTGTTCCGCCACGTTGTCTGTATTGACAACAAAAACGCGGTTTTCATCACGGTGACGTACCAAGGCGCGTTTGGGAAGAATAACTGCATCTTCACGTGATTCGATTTTTATTCTGACACGAACGAACATACCCGTATTCAGATGCTCCAGACCCGATTCAAACTGGAGTGTAACCTTTACAGTGCCGGTACTCGGATCGATTGCCGGATTGATACGCTGAATACTGGCTGGAAATGATTGTTCGGGCAGTGAATCAGGCAGAATCATTGCTGGCATTCCGACCTGCAGACGCATAACATCGCGTTCGGGTAGGTACACATCAACCAGTAGAGATTGCGGGTCAATAATATCAAATGTTGGTGTTGCTGCTGATACCAGGTCACCTATTCGGATTTTTCTGGAAACGACAACACCATTGACAGGACTTTTGATTCGTGTGTTTTCAAGATTCAAACGAGCAAGCCGAAAGGTAATATCCGCATCTTCATATCGATACATGGCATCATCATATGCTTCACGGCTGATCATTCGATTTTCGAATAATTCGCGTGTCCGATCGCGTTTTTCGCGAGCCTGACGTAAAGCTGTTTCCAACTGCTGTGTTCGCAAACGCAACTCGTCATCATCTATCACAGCCAAAATCTGGTTTTCTGAAACGGTATCACCTTCTTCTACGCGAATCTGCATAATTTGACCTGATGCTTTCGGATACACTATCACGCGTGAATCAGCGTAAATGTTTCCGGTCGTTTCCAAAAACTCGGCGATGGAACCGGTTTGAACTCGCTTAATTTCAACTGGAACCGGATCAAACTGGGATATATCATCAGCATCCTGGTCAGAATTCTCAGGTAAATATTCAGGCATTCCACATGCGACAAACCCCAAAAAGATGACTATGACAAGCGGTAGATAAACAAAAAATCGTAAACTCATAACAGTTGCTCCTGAAAATCCAGCAATCCCAAAACATACTCCAGATTT
Organism: candidate division CSSED10-310 bacterium; assembly: GCA_003558985.1. Taxonomy (GTDB): domain Bacteria; phylum CSSED10-310; class CSSED10-310; order CSSED10-310; family CSSED10-310; genus CSSED10-310. The sequence goes on along the minus strand of PWNJ01000029.1, from coordinate 1,773 downwards.
GTTCTGGATTGCTCCATAGAATATGTTGCACGTGTCAGAGCTATACGAGCTCCAATCAGTTCAGCCCGTGCATCCACCACATCTTTATAATGATTTAATCCCAATTCATAGCGTTTTTGCTGAATACGCTTGTTTTCCTCCATAGCTGCAAGGTTTTTTTCACGCGCATTCAAGATAGACAAGCTGCTCTGATAAAATTCATAAGCTTCGTATACTTCCGAACCTATAACATCCTGTAATGACTTTAGTTCCTGCTGGAGACGTCTGATGCTTATTCGAATGTCCAACTCACTGCTTAATGATGAACTGCCGTCATTCAGCGAATATGAAATGGATGTTTGCTGCATAAATTCAGAAGAGTTTATCCAGTTACGGCGTGTGGTTCCCCGAAGCGTTGAATTGTTAAACGGTGAAAACCATATTGAAACTCCGGCAGACCATGAAATATCACCATTTCTGAAAGTGTCAAAGTTCAACCCCTGCTGACTGTAGGATGTGATAAAATCTATTTCAGGTTTTCGATTGTTTTCAAGAGTTTTCAGTTGAGACTGATATGACATTATTTCCGTTTCATATCGAATAAACTCAAGACGGTTTTGCCGGGCAGTTTTCATCACTGTATCTGCTGAATAGCTGTGAAAAGATGATGGTAATACTGGCAGAATTTCTATATCAGTATTGATACTGTATCGCATTGCCAGCAACAGATCACGTTTGGCTTGATTCAGTGCAAACTCTGTCGCTTGAAGATCAGCTTCAGCCTGAGCCAGCCAGGCATCTTCAAGTAACACTTCATAGTCAATGCCGCGCCCAAGCTCCAGTCGTCCCCGAGCAAGGTTCAGTGATTCAAGGGCTCGAGTGCGCTGTTCCAGTCGAACATCAAGTTCAGCTTGCCGTTCCAAAACGTTTAAATACAGAAAAATAACCTGAAGAACGATATCCCGTCTCATTTGAATAGCGGACAGGTTAACAAGGGACAAGGAATGCTTTTCCAGCTCAATCGCAGAACGACGGGTACCAAAATCAAACATAGACCATCTGAGGTCTGCCGACGTTTGAAAACCTTCGCCTGGTACAAATCTTTGACCGGTTGTTGGGTCATACTGAGAGAATGCGCCGGAATCTCCCAGCGCCGTATTATCGGTCACTGTAACGGACATAGTTGGCCATAGACGGCGTTGAGCCTGGCGTATCCGTTCTTCAGACACCTGTGTGCGCCGTTTGGCGGAATCCAGCGCAATGTTGTTATCCAACGCAATTTCTATACACTGCTCCAAAGACAGCAATGTGGTTTCAGTTGCGTACAGAACTGGTTGAAACCAAAAACAGGCACAGAAGAAAAAACATGATAACTTGAACAGCACATTACTTTTGATCACTATCCACTCCTCGGGTTTTCAGCACAAAATGTCACTTCAGGACGTAATAGCCAATTGAGGGCAATTGCTGGATACTATTTATCCGAAATCAACTCAAAATAATAGAAGCACTTTAATGAAGCGCTCTAAAAAACTATACGACATCCAAACGATTTTGTTCATAAAAATGCTGGTACAAACTTGCTTTCAGGAATTTTCTTTCGAAGTGCGCTCACAGGAATCCATATATTTCCGGATCTGAAAACACAGTATTTCAAAAACGATATATGTCGATTAGCGAGTAAATACCACTGTGAGGTTCATTACGACATCAACAGGAATGTCATTTTGTGTTCCAGGATTAAACTTCCATTGTCTGACGGCCTGAATGGCGGCTTCGTCACAAAGTGTGTTT
>PWNJ01000103.1 GCA_003558985.1 candidate division CSSED10-310 bacterium | reverse complement strand
TTATCGTATTCAATTAATTCCAGGGTGGCGATTGTCTGGTGTTCGTGAATTCAATACAGTATTGCAGCGTTTTAATCCTTTCTGTGCATCTTCGTTGCCGGGGTGAGTTTTCAGTACTTCGCGATAGAGGGCTGCTGCAAGAACAAAATTACCCCGTTGCTCATTTGCTATTCCGGAAACAATCATTGAATGAATTGTGTCCGAAATCTCGTTGATTTCTGGTTTGGTTTCTTCATAAGAACCATCCGTATCAATCTGTGTATGCGATGCAACGGCATTAATATCAGCCTGGTTCTGGCTGACAATGTCATGATCCGGAATACTCAGACTTTCAGTTGGAACGACTGTTGGAGTTTCAAGCACTGCAACAATATCTGTTTTGGATTCAGACACCGAGGACCGGATTCTTGTGATCATAAGGGGGATGGAAAGGATCACAATAATCAATAGCGCTGTGTATATGATCCCTGATTTTCTGTTGTTTTTATTAAAAACTCGACGCAGATGATTGGAAATGGATTTTACCGGTGTAATGTCATTGCTGGACTCAGGTTCTTTCAAGTGATCTGGAACACCCAAATCGACGGTTTCATTAATCAGCTCGTCGTTTGTTGTTTCCATTGCAGAAGATTCTGGCAGCCCATCGAATTTGATTTCTGGATCATTGTTTTCTGATGGCTGTGCAGATTCCTTTTTGTCCTTTTGAATATCATTTTTAGCAATTTTTTCTCGAATGGCTATCAAACGATTTCTGATATCTTGTTTTAATGATGGTTCCAATTGGGCAATCTGTCTGAGCAAACTCATGGCATTTCGATACCGTCCGTTTTGCATTTCATCATGCAGATTCTCCCACAATTCCATCAACTGACTGTATTTTTTTTGCTGAAGGATTCGAATGTTCAATTTTTTTGCTGTCAGATTGCCCGAATCTGATTTTAACACCTTTTTCACCAGGGCTTCTGCTTTTGTATAATTGTTATTTTTGTATTCAGTTTCAGCTTTGTTAAGCAGAATGCCCAAAGAGGCATGATCTTTCATACCGAATTCAATTCGCTGTTTCAGTTTCAGGGCAGTTTCATTTTTGGAATCCATATCCAGAACTCGGACAACATTGGACATTGCTGAAGAGTATGCCTGTTTGGCAAGGTCAATCCGGGCGGCATCCAGAAGAACTGTTATCAGACGTTGACGTTCCTGTTCATGCATTACTTCATGGGTTAATCTGAGTATCTCTGGATTATCTTTATCAATTTGTCTGCCGTTTTTTAAAATAGCTAACGCATCGTTGAGTGAATTTGCATAAAACGCAATCAGAGCTTTGTTTATTATGGAACGTAGTTTCAGTTCTTTTTCATGGAGTTTTTGAATTCGGAGCATAGAAGAGATAACTTCATTGTTATAGGGTGCCATTGCCAATGCCTGTTCGCATAAAATCAATGCTCTGGAATAATCTTTGTTTTTTACCTGCTGTTGAATTTCGGATAAAACCAGTGCGATTGTAGTTTCTTGTGTAGCGCCTTTGTAAACGGTTTCGATATCCGGAAGCCAAAGATCGGGTTCAAGGCCTTCAAGATCATTGGCAAGAGCTAGACAGTCTTCATATCGATCTTCCGGTTGTCGGGCCAGTGTTTTGGCAATTATCCGGCTGAGTTCTTCTGGAATTGCGCTATTGACATGCGAGGCAGACAAGGGGATTGTATGTAATCTTTCGAAGGCGCCCTCTTCACCGGAGTTTTCAAACGGAAGCTTTCCTGTAAGCGCCTGGAACATTATCAGTCCAAGTCTGTACTGATCTGATGGTGGTTCCGAGAAACCGGTTTCGATTTGTTCAGGCGAAAAATACAGCGAACTGTCTGTTTCCGGTGTCCATGGGCGTTGGGCCAGCGCTTCAATAGTACCTTCCGCAGCACCCAAATCCAGAATTCGGCAGAACCCGTCGTTTGATACTGATATATTAGCGGGTGTCAGGCGATGATGGCAAATTCCAAGATTGTGTGCAGAGTGCAGGCCGGAGGCGATATCTCGTCCCAGACGAAGACATTTCCATACAGGTAACCCATCAGGTTCTTCGTCCAGCACATCTTCCAGAGTTTTATCCGAAATATACTCAAGGATTACATACTGAAGTGATTTTACAGCTCCAAAGGAATACAATCGGGCAAGATGGGGTTCGTCCAGACGGATACAGCGCTTGAGATTTTGGTTCCAGCGATTGACATGTTCCTGAGAAACATCTTTATCAAATTTGATAGTTTTTAATGCGACATGACGGTCCAGCACCAAATCCTGTGTCAGGAACAATGTGCTGTTTCCACACCTGTTCAGTTCTGACAAAATCTCAAATTTGCCCGTCAGCTCCTCTTGCAAAAATAGTACTTCCAGTGTCCTTGTGTCATCTGCCAGAGGAAGCTCCCGTTGGCAGGATGGACATTTACGGCGAGCCAAAGGCATGATGTTATAACATGTCGGACAACGTCTGGACTGCGAACTCATAATAGAAATCCGGCTGAAATACAGAAATCCTGCATCAGATCCTGTTTAACAACATTCGAAAAACCAATCAATCACAATCAATGTTTTTCGAAGTAACCTGAATCATCATACAACAGCCTTGACACAAATGCGAATCTGATATCGTTCAACGACCGATGCAGTGATAATCAAACCCCAGTTTGGCCATATCAGCAGGCTCAAAGCAGTTCCGTCCGTCAATAAAAATGGGGTAGTTCAGCAGTTTGTGGATTTTTTCCAGATCAAGGTTTACAAACTCATCCCATTCGGTAAGCAAGATTAAAGCGTCTGCATTTTTAGCGGTATCGTATGCATCTTTACAAAATGTAATTCGATCACCGAACAATTCTTTTGAAATATTCATCGCAACCGGATCATATGCCTTGATTGAAGCTCCCTCCTCCAATAACGCATTAATAACATCAATACTGGGAGCTTCTCTCATGTCATCAGTATTGGGCTTAAAAGATAATCCCAGAATGGCAAACGTTTTGTCCTTTACAATCCACATGGCTTTTTTAATTTTTCGAATAAAAAGCTCGCGCTGTGTTTTATTTATCTTTATTACTTCTTCCAGAAGATTAAAGTGATATCCGAGCTCTCGCGAAATTTCCAGAAATGCGCTGACATCCTTTGGGAAACAGGAGCCGCCGTATCCAATGCCGGCGTTAAGAAACTTTTGACCAATTCTGCTATCAAGCCCCATACCTCGTGCAACCTGTTCGACATCAGCGCCCGCAAGCTCACAAAAGTTAGCAACTGCATTGATATAAGAAATCTTCAATGCAAGAAATGAATTAGACGCATGTTTGATCAGTTCTGAGCTGCTGACACTGGTTACAAGAAAGGGAACAATGTTACTTTGAGGCGTTTGATGAATGACTTCCTGTTTTTCCAGATCGAACGAAACAGCCTGATCAATGATCGGTTTGTAACATTCCTCAAGCAGGTCTGCAGCTTTTTTGTTTTCGACACCGACAACAATTCGATCCGGTTTTAAAAAGTCACCAATAGCTGATCCTTCCCGCAGGAATTCCGGATTTGAGGCGACATCAAAATCCACTCCGGCCTGGCTGTTGAATCGAATTGTTCGTTTTACCCATTCGCCTGTCTTAACCGGCACAGTGCTTTTTTCAACCACAACTTTGTAGCTGTCCATTGATGTAGCAACCTGTTTGGCAACATTTTCGATATAGGACAGATCAGCTTCGCCCGTCGGCAGAGGTGGTGTTCCAACTGCAATAAATATAACGCTGGAGTTTTTTACTGCCTCAGGAATTTGAGTTGTGAAATGCAGTCGTTTTGCTTTTACATTTCTTTTAACCAAAACATCCAGACCCGGCTCGTAAATGGGAATTATTCCTTTGTGCAGATTGGCGATCTTCACTTCATTATTATCCACACAAATAACATCATGCCCACACTCCGCAAAACATACGCCTGAAACTAATCCAACGTATCCTGTTCCAATTACAGCAATTCTCATAGCTACTCTCCTGTCTAGTAAAGATAAAGTCTTCAGCCAGAACTTCCATCCAGCAGGAAAAAGATAATTACAGAATAGCTTGCTCAATGCAATAACAAATTTATACAAAGGCTATTTAGACGGTATCCGAAAACAGCAAATTCTTGTCGTGCTCAGCAATTCGGCTACAATCTGAAACTAATACTGAGGATTTAAACCCTATTGCGATGCTTGTAATCGAAAAAACGAAGGTATGTGCAAACACCTTTTCGGCCAGGGTCTATTTACTTGGTATTGAAACACTATAGTGAATCAACAGTCAGTGTTTTATGACGAAATACTCTCGCCAGTCCAGGGTTTTTCCCGGATGCAGCCCGCACGTTTTTTTTCTGAGTTACAATAACCGGGATTCGTTTTTCATTCCGGGCTTTTGAGTAATACACAGCAAGCCGCGCTGCATATGTGATTGCATTTGTTGGAGCCTCAGTCAGTTTCCCCGGATTTTTTAATATCACATGAGCGCCCTGATATCCTTTGGCATGCAGCCAAAAGTCGTGCGGTGATGCATCCTGGAAACTCAGCATGGCATTTTCTACAGCGTTTCGTCCCACATAAATCTGAAATCCATCTTTTGTAACAAAACGATGGTATGGTTTTTTTGAAAGCATGGCTTTAGTGGATGCTTTTGTTGATTGAGCGGTTAACAATCCGGCATTACGAAGCTGATCAGCAATGTGATTCAAGGTATCATCATGCTCGGCCTGATGGAGTTTTTGCATCATTTCTGACAGCATATGGCTTTCCTGGTCCAATTGCTGAAGCCGTTTGTTGATTTTGGGAACAGATCGAGCAATTTTTCCGGCTTTTTTATACAAAGCATCAAGATTTTTTTGAGGTGTTTTCGCGGGATCAAGTTGAATTAGACAGGATGGAGACCCGGTCTCCAGAACATCAGGAAGCTGAATTTGAGACATTCCTGATTTTATCAAATGAAAATTCATTGCCAACAGATCGGCTTTTCTTCTGGCAATATCAGGGTCAGGAAGCTGATCAAGGTCTGAATGAAGTTTGGATTTTGATCTGTTTATTCGGTTCAAAGCTGTATCAAGCACCTTTAACAGCCGGCGTTTGGATGTGGTAAAATGAATGTGACGTTTTTTGTCTTGTCGTTCAGTTGACACTTTGTTCAGATATGAAAGCGCTTCATTGGCGGATGCATCAGTGAGTTCGGATGCATTCATAAAACGTGCAATTATGGATTGCAATTTATCAGAGCCAGGTTGATCCAGTGACTGGAGCAGTTTATCAGCCAGAGTCGGAGTTATCGGAGCATAATTGTTCAGAAGAAATTTTCGCGGTGCATCTTGTTGCAGAACCTGAGTAATTTGTTCAGTTGAATCAATCAGGTCTTCCAAAGGTTTGACCCCCTTTTTACGCGTATCCCAAAAGGACTGAAACCGACGACCTGGCATTCGAACAGGTCGGTCTTCCAATGATTCCGGAAATTTGGTCAGACATTCCAGAATTTCGTTGTTTGAACCGTCAATTAATGAAACATTGCTGTTAATTCCGCAAAATTCAAGCCACAGTTCCCGGTTTGAAGGCCATTCTTTCAGTTGGAGCTCAACGGTTACAACTCTGTCAGGATAAGGCATATTTACAGATACAATATTCGCCCCATGCAGTTTTTTACTGAATGAGCGTGCTAAACCGGATGATGTGTTTTTATGCGCAGAAGTTAACTCATAAAAAACGCCGGACGTCAGTTTTCCACAATCAATAATCAGCGTGTGAAAGGAATCACTCAGGTTTCGGTTAAGTAATACAATGCTTAACTCTTTGGCTTCGTTGTTGTTGCAATACTGAATGACTGCGCCGGGAATTATCTTTTTCAAGCAGGTCACAGCATTTTTTAAATCATAAAAATCCATATATATTAACCTTGTGTGTTTTGATTAGTATTGGGGGAGCTTAAGGCATGGCTGCTGTGTCTGGTTTGCTTTTTTATTCTTTGAAGCAGCCACCTGGAATAATCATCGGTGTAATCCAGACGGATATTTTCCAAACACAAGGACCTGGACTGTTGCAAATCGCGTTTATTATATAGTGTGCGAGCTTTCTGTTGACGAAGTATCGGATCATCCGGGTTCATGCGCAGACCATATTCGGCTGCTGCTACCGCGGTATCAACATGGCGATTATCCAGGGTTTTATTAATCAACTTCAAAACATGAACCTTGTGAATCCGGCTTGCACGTTGAAACATCATAGAAGCAAACGCCTGATCTATATCCGGTATGGTTTCCATGAATATTTCATAATCAGAAAGATAATATTTGTCGAAATATTCAGATCCGGCCCAGTAATTTTCCTGATGAAATGCCTGAACGCTTTTTACCAGGTAACTATTGGTTCTAAGATAAGCATGATGGCGAAATGCATCGTTGTTTTGCATATCACTCAGCAAAGAATAACAGGGATGTGATACAGGTAGATGGGAGGCTGGTTCACCCAATCGCATGGGAAACTGATCCCCCTGAATCAGAAGCTTATCCAGTTGTTTGGCGGATTCCGGCATTTGTCCACGAAGATAAAAGGCAATGGCTAAAAGCATCTGCAGATCAGTATCATCATGATCATTCAAAGGTAAACGAATCAGTTGTGTCACAGATGGCTGGTGTCCGTTTAAGACGCCTGTAATGGCATAATCAAGCAGTTCAGATTCCGGAATTTTGTATCGGGCAGAAAAGTTGAAAAGATTTTCCAAATGGTGCGTATATGTCCATCCGGCATTAAGTGCATTGTTAAGAAGACGATGAAAAAAACTGTCAGGGAACGGGTATTGTTTTGCTATTTCCGGTTGTTGAACCGCACCTGTCGGATGGAAAAAATTGTTCAACTCGTACCATGGAGCACCCGGGGTCACCAGTAATGCACGCTTGTTGCAGTAAAGCGCCCATTGATACAAGCCGGCTCTTTCCAAAATCGATCCGATATTTAACCAAAGATGGAACTGCCGGTATGAGGGTCTGATAATCTTTACATTATCAATAACAACAGAACCGGTATTAGTATCTGGAGCATTGAAAACAATCTCAGATATCGAATCATTGGAAGTAATTCTGAAAGCATAATCCATCCATTTTTTTGATGTGACAGTTATTTGAAAAGGCGATGAATCCTGACTTGTAATTTCAAGGTTTTGAGGGAGCCACGAGTCTTGTAGTTTGCATCGGGCCACAGCTATAAAACTGTTTTTTGGTTTGTATGCAGGTATGGTCACTGTTGTGCCGGGCGCAAACGACCATCCATAGGATAGCTCACGATGATGAAATGGATCTCTGTTTTCAGGATAAAACGTGCCACCCTCAGGTTGAATCCAGTATCTGTCTTCCAATTGATAACTTTGCACACTGAACGTTTGAAAGACTACCCAGAAAACGATTACAAAAGCCGCCAAAACGCTGATAACAGTAACGCGAGTTATTTTTTGGCCTTGTTTGTCTCGCCATGGCGGGTACGTATAAATCAGAAGCATCATGGTCAATATGAACAGCCATGGCACGAGCGCTGAATTAACCCTTATTACCGATGGAAAAAGGGCAGGTAATGGATATCTTACAATTTGTGACAATTCAGAGAGTATTTTTGCTGTTCCATCAGCAAGATTAATTTGCCATTCAGGTTTGAGAGATAACATCCAGACGTGTATCCATGATACTGAAATGGATATTCCGGCTACCAATCTGAACAATCGGGAACGCTGACGCCAGTTTTCGATGGCAGCGGCAATAAAAATTGCAGTTGGGGGCAGTACCGGAAGCAGATATCTTAGTGGCGGTGTTGGTAATGAATGCCATGCAAAGTGGCCAAGCAAGGACAGCATGGTAAAAGGAACTCCCCACACAGCAAACCAATATGTGCTGTTTCGGTTGCCGTTGTATAAACGAATACCAGCAATCGCCAGAAAATATAATGGTGCGTGTATCAATAGCCCGCTTTCCTGATCAAGAAGGAGTCCGGGAATAACACGAATGCTTTGTAATGAAGGCAAATAACGAATTATCCGGTCAATATCGCCAAAACGATTTGAAAAAAGATCACCGGAAAGTAACCATCTGTCAGCAACAGCATACAATGCTCCGAACAAGCTTATGGATAAAACAAGCGCAATGCTGCTGCGAAGTCGTTTGATCTCCCTGATAAAAACAGGGATCATTAGCAAAAGAACTGGAACAAAATACCGGAATTTTGTAAAGATAAGAATGGTGGAGATAAGAAACACATATGTTGGAACTGATCTGCCGGCTTTGGATATATGTGGAATTTGCAGAGCTCGAAGCCCAAGTACTATAAGCAAAGCCGCCATAATATCCGGATAGATCAGCGAAGAATAATTTAGTACCGGACTGCAGGATGCGACAAGCGCTGCGGATAAAAAGGCATGTTTGGCCTGCAAGCCGGATGACAGAACAAGCAGATACAGTTGTGTGATTAAAAGAGCAGCACAAAAGATCATAAATGTCTGGACTGCGCGGAAACCGCCAATAGCGTAGAAAGGCGCAAGGAAAACCGGAAAAACAGCGCCCAGACCTCGAGAATAAATTTCATTTGGAGCAATATAATCGGAAGGTTTGGGTTCAAGAACCCCCGAATAGAACGCACTGTAGTCCTTGTTTATATATTGGTTATGTAAATTCAAATCACCATCATTTACCAGACTGTGAGCCATCAGAAGATAATGTGGTTCATCTCCGTGGATTCTATGTGCAGGTGCATGCCACGAACCATGTACGCCAAAAAACCAGAGCATAACAATAAAAACCAATATGCCTGTAGCCGGGGTGTGTTTTTGTCGAACATACAATGTCCAGAACAGAAGAGCAGATTTTCCCGCCCACAGGCCCAAAAAGAACACACCTGTCAAAAGTTCAGGATAGTGGATTGAGGACACTGAAGTAGCAAGAAGCAAGGACAAGGGCGCTGAAAGCCAGAGCAGGCCATCCAGCAGGTAAATCTTTCGTCTTTCCGAACTCTTCAGATTGCGGCTGATTAATGTGAGAAGAATGGATGAAAAGACCAGTAGAATTGGAAGTCGCCAGGTCAGAAAACCTGCTGTCAAGGGTTTTACAATAGTCTGATGACTAATTGTGTCCAGAGCGTAAAACAAACAGGATCCAATCAACAGGAATACAGGAATAGCAAGGTAGATATTACGGTTTTTAAAATACTGGTACATCATGGTGATCGTATTAATGCGATAGAGAAAATATTCCAGACACCCGGGAAATTACCGGAATGTATTCGAATTTTTTCTGGAATCACAGGAGCATCAAACTCTTTTTCAGCAATATAATACGCTGCATCATATCGTATGCCCTCAAGCTCAAAAGGCCAAATTAATTCTTGTTCCAGATATATTGCGACCGGTGGTTGAGGGTGAGGTAAACGAACATCTTTACCTGTAAACTCATATAGTTCCTCAGCGGTCTGTCGTCCCAAAATAAAATCAAAATGATTATCATCCTGTTCTGTCAATATATGAATAGTACCGATTCGGGTTTGCCATTCGATTTGCTCAAAAACAGACGATAAATGACTTATGACAATAACTCCGGATACTTCCTTGTCAATACCCGGGACGATTTCCATCATATCATTTTCTGAAAGATGAAATGCTTTTGGTAGAAAGTACAAATCGTCTGGTTGTTGTGAACGATATTCCCTAATGACAGTTTCCCATTTGGATTCGGCCTTAACCGGTGCGGGAAGAATGTGAACTTTCCCGACCCAGGCTCGTTTCCCGGATGCGAATATATTCACTCCTTCAGGATTTAAAAAATGAGTGATATCATCTTTTTTCCGGGCGAATAAAAGAACATCAAATACACCCGAACCATATTCAGCCGGAATCCTGAGTTCAAATTCCGAATTGTTATTAATAACCTCCGGCTTGATTTTTTTAATGTAACCCCGGGTTCCGGATTTAAATAGCAGGCTGAAATCAAATGCTTCGAAACTGTCACTAACAGAAAAATCCGGACTTGTATGAAACGGTTCACCCTGCTGGATTGCCGAAGATGGAAAATCAAACGAATGACATGTTAAAGGGCCCAAATTAACAGGAAAGAACTGATAAGCGTCATGCGGTTTTTCAGGCCAGACAAAATTTGCAGATGTCAGACGTATTTTATCGACATCAATAAATGTTGATAAATCATTGTAACGGGAATAGTGAAATCCCAGTTGTGGTATATCATCAACAAGGCCATAAGGCCAGGGTATAAAATAACTTTTGAAATCAGATGATCGAATTTGTATTTGGTTCAGCAGGTTTGCCCCCGCAGTAATTTCCAGAACAGGAACTTTATCTGTCGGGTAACTGGCTCTGGCAACTATTTCCATTGCCATGTTAAAATCCTTGGTTTCAGAGGGCTTTCTAATACTATAACTTCGAAAAATGGAACTTCCAGGCACTAAACGAACGCCACTTCTATATGGTGAGGGGTAAGGATCCGACATGTCATCCCAGTAATATGGTTCTTCCCAAAAATATCGACTATTGCCTCGAAAGAAAAAACTGTCGTCCTGAACATGCATCCAGGGGGTTTGCAGATGAGAAAACGCATTAACGTATAACGATGTAACGATTAGCAGAAAAATTAAACCGGCTGATACGGCGCCAAATTTGCGACATAAATTCTTGTTGCGGTGTTCAATAAAGATTAGAGCGACAACAGTACAAATACCAATCAGAAGCAGTCGAACAGTATTCTGAAAAAGGGTGTGATCAACCCGATCAAACGATGGAATAATATGCAGAAAATCATGCCCTAATTTTTTAGACAGCGCAGTCATTAACGGTTCAGCGCTGCCGGGGTAAACGATTTGCCAATCAGGCAACATGATTAGCAACAATGTAATGATGACAGACAGGGATGCCAGGGCATAGAATAAGCTTCGTGAAAACAATGTCTTAATCTTTACATAACATATGGTTGCAGGAACAGTTAAAAGCGGTGTCCATGCAATCAAAAAACGTCCTCGGGGACATATTCCCCCGGATAATTCTGCAAACAGGGCTACCATCGTGTAATATGGAATTAGCGCTGAAAACCAGATCATAGAGTATGAAATGCTGACATATTTAAGTAAGTAGATCATGCCGGGTATTGCAAGGAAATACAATGGATTTAATGGTAAAAGGCCATATTGTTGATCCAGTAGCAGACCTGCAAATCCTCGATACAAGCGGGTTAAAGATAATCCAGGGATATCTGCAAGGTTATATCGTCCTGTAGGACTGCCGAAAATTATCAGGTTATACATTGCCAAAACCAGAAGAATAGCGCTGGCAACAGTGGCGCGAACCCACAGATTCTTTTTGGTTGTATTTCGAAGAACAAGCGTCATGATAACCGGCGGCAGGCACAATACAGCGAAACGTGTTTTCAGGGCAGCAGCGGCTAATGACAGGCCAAGAGCAATCGCAATGCTGGCAAAAGCCTTTTTTTTCAATCCGGTTAAAAATGACAAAACCCAGACACAAATGACGGCTGCGGGCAGTTCCGTAAAGATTGCGGTAGAATACAGGACTACTGGTACAGTCAGGACTGTGATACCGGCGGCCCAGACGGCGATTTCTGATAAGACACCGTATTGTTTCAACAATCGAACCAATCCGGCGGCCAGCAATGTACCCATTAATATCATGGTATAAATTGCCCCTGCTGAACGAGCTATCAGAAAGCCCGGTACCAGAATTAATGGCAGCAGCGGAGGATGCCGTGACAGCAGTTTTCCATCGGAATAATTATCGAACATTTGAGGTGATAGTCTGGTATTGGTGAAGTTCAGTGAATCGCCCCGAAGATAGTTTTCTTCAAGATTTATGTTGCGGTCGTGTATCAGGCTGTAGGATATCAGCAGATAGTATGGCTCGTCTCCCTGAAGAGGATGTGTAATCTGTCGCCATGCAGCAATCGGAATCAGCAGAGTTAAAACAACCAATACAATTGCGGTGTAGATGATTCCATTGGAAGCAGTTTTCGCCAGTCTTGATGTAAACGTAAGCAAATAGATTGATCGAACGACGAAAGAGACACCAACAAGTAATCCCGTAAAAGTATTCTGCATATCCCGAACAGGAGCAATCAATATGATTGTGCTCAGTACAATAATTCCGGCAACAATTGACAGATCAACAGCGAGCCATTTAGGTGTTAATCGTTCATGGTTAACAAGAATAGACACAAGTAAACTTTGTAACAGAAGCGCGATAGGGAGTGCATACTGGTATACTGGCAGAGTGGTTATTGAAAGAGTACCTGTAACAACCATGATCTGGCTGAGTTTAAACAGAGTAAGGCAAGCTGCAAGTACGGCGACAACATAGACAATGTTAAATGGCTTCAACCTCATCACGTCATCCGCGGCAAATCGGGCAATCGGGGTAAATCTGCAGTCAACACACGTTGCATGAATGGGTGAATCCTCCCATTGGATGCAATAATATCCGGACAATTTACGGCATATTCGGCGCCGTCATACCGGGTGACATTTCCACCAGCTTCTTTGACAAGAAGGATACCGGCAGCAGTATCCCAGGGTTTAAGACCATATTCCCAGAAACCATCCAGGCGGCCTGAAGCGACGTAAGCCAGATCCAGCGCTGCCGCTCCAAATCGGCGAATACCCTGACAAGCAAGTCTGAAAGTACAGAATTCAATTAAATTCTTCTGATCAATTTCCCGGATTGTGTAAGGGAAACCGGTGGCAACCAGGCTTTTGTCCGAATGACTGGTTGATGAAACATGAATGCTGCTGTTATTTAAAGACGCTCCCTGGTCATTGATCGCAGTAAACAGTTCGTTTTTTAATGGGTCGAAGACAATACCCAGCATTGGTTTTCCGTTATTCAGCAGTGCAACTGATATTGCGAAGTGAGGGAATCCGTGTGCAAAATTGGTGGTGCCGTCCAGAGGATCAATCACCCATTGATATCCGCTGGATTGTCGCTTCAGTTCACTTTGGGAAGATGATTCTTCAGCCAGGATTTGAATTTCAGGAGTCAACTTTTTCAATGACGTAACGATTGCCTTTTCAGATGCCAGGTCGGCTTCTGTCACCATGTCAAACAGACCTTTATAATGAATTTCATGTTTTGAGTTGAAGAACTTCAGTAACAGATTGCCTGCCTGTTTTACAATAGTTACAGCATTCGACAGCAAGCTGGTGTAATTTTTTGGTTCATTTGAATCATTCATTTTTAACTCTGGTGTTCACTCGTGAAACCTTGTTTACTCCTGAAATACCGCGCATCATTTTCATAATACTTTCGGAGTAGTGTCCGGAATGCGAAAGTATTTCAACATCAATAACCAACTTGTTTTCGAGTGTTGTTAAACAAAAGGATTGTACAGCTACCGAATGTGATTCAATGGAATTATATATGGCATGCACCAACCCTTTTCTGGATGAGCATTCGAGTTTAAAAGTATCCGGGTATGATTTTGTATTTTGTGTGTTCCACAGCAGCTTAAAAATTTGATGTCCGCGATCTTTTTGAATTTTTACATTGGGACAGTCATTATGATGAACGGCCATGCCATGTTCAATTGACAGTATGCCAACAACACTTTCCCCGGGCAATGGGTTACAGCACTCGGAAAATTTGAGAAATGGATCATGAATATCTGTTATTTCAAAAACATCATCAGTCTGAGTTCGGTAGAATAGATTTCTTAATAATCTTGATGACTGTAACGTGCCTTTTGACGAATAGCGCCTATAGTTCTCTTCACCAAGAATATTTTTCATAACGGTTTTAAGTGTGATAACACCGCTTCCCAACTTAAAGAAAAGGTCTTCCTGATCTGTTGCTCCCAGTTGTTTCAGCAGTAAGCTAAAGCGTTCATCTTTCATGATGGTATCCAGCTTCATAGATGCTTTATCCAGTTCCTGACTTAGCAAATGCCTGGCAAATTCCATGCTTCGAATTCGTTTTTGTGCTTCAATCCAGGTTCTGATAGCTGTTCTGCTTCGGGCTGTTTTGACGTGCTCAAGCCAATGAGGACGAATTTGAAAATCATCAGCAAGGATCACCTCAACAATTGATCCGTCGACAAGTTTATCGAAAATACCGCAAGATCGTTCATCTATTAAAGCGCTTTTACAACGATGGCCAATGTCGGTATGGATTCTATACGCGAAATCCAACACGGTTGCATCACGTGGGAAACCAAGATAATCCCCTTGAGGAGTACACACATATATCTTGTCCTGAGCGGCAAGGTTTTCGATACCTTTTAACAGAAAACCGGCGTCTTTCTCATCCTGAACAAACTCCCCCAGTCGTTTTATCCATGCACCGTATCTGGATCTGCTGCTTTCGTTACTGCATTGAAGTATTCCGTATGTTGCTGCCCTCTCCATAATTTCGGATCGAATTTGTACAGGATAGACATGTTCTTTATAAAGAATGGTCGTGTGCAGGGCCTGGTATCCATTTGATCGCGGAATGGCAATATAATCTCGGATAGTGGTTCCGGGCATTGGGTGAAAATACTCATGAAAAACACCCAGGACCTGATAACACTCCAGAGTGGATTCTGCGATTATGTTTATATGATGATATTGAGGTTGAAGGTGTTGTTTATCACGCTGATATAGTGAATAGGGTGTTTTGAAGCGATCATAAATTCTGACTTTCATACCGTGGCGTTCAAGTATATCTGATGCTTTTTGCTTGAGTTCACCGATACTGTTATCCAGAAAGCTTTTACTTTTTATCAGTCGGTTTTGATACTTCTGGTAGCTTTTGGGATCCAGAAAGCTGAATGACAAGTCTTCCAGGTCTCTGCGAATAACCGCAAGCCCCAGACGGTCAGCAATGGGTGCATAGATTGAGATTGTTTCGTGAGCGATTCGTTTACGTTTGTCAACCTGCATATATTGTAATGTTTGCATATTGTTCCAGCGATCAGCCAGTTTAACAATGATGACTCGCACATTTTTGACTGTTTCAAGAAATATTTTTCGCATTGTATCGGCGCGCGCTTCTTCTTTTGGTAATTTTTTAGCCAGCGCAGAGGTTTTGATGCTTGTCAGAGCATTAACCATGATTGCGATTTCGCGGTCGAATTCGTTCTTAAGATATTCATAGGTAATATCAGTATCTTCAATGGTATCATGCAGTAGAGCGGCGCAAATACATGCGGAATCCATTTTTAAATCTGCCAATATTTGAGCAACTGACAGTGGATGCACAATGAACGGCTCACCGGATCGCCTGAACTGTCCGGCATGTGCATCCCATGCGATTTTATAGGCAAGGTGGATATTATCGATTGCTTTTACATCGCTGGAATATTTTTTATAACCTTCGATTATTGAATCAATGCGGGCCATTCAATCACCTCAACAAAGTATTAAAGTAATCTGATTTTCGTTTCAAATCAATGGTGAGCGTTAGAAACTGAAGTTTTCAACTAGTTCAGGAACTGGCTGTAAATAGATTCAATCAAAGCGGCATGTTCTTTAATGGAAAAGTGTTTTCGGACATATTGACGTGCCCGAAGAGCATTTTGATTCAGGGTGTCGTCTTTGTCTGCCAGAAGTGTCAATACAGTTTTAGCCAGTATTTCATATGATTTTGGGGGAACCAGCACGCCGATATCCGGAGATTTGACAATTTCAGGGATACCCCCGACATTGGATGCTACAACGGGTGTACCGGCAGCCATCGCTTCCAGAATAACCCGTCCGAAAGCTTCAAAATGTGATGGTGTAATCAGCAAATCCAGAGAGGACATTATCTGCGGAATATCCTTTCGAAATCCGGTAAAAACAACATTGTTATCAAGATTGAGCTGGTTTGACAGTTGTTGCATTTTTATCGCAAAAGCCCTGGGTCGTTCCGGTCCAATAATTGCGAAACGTACATCAGGATAGTGTTTGCAAATAACGTGAGCAGCCCTGATAAACTCTTCAATCCCTTTGTGAACGCTAACCGGCCCCACAATACCGATTAGTTTATTTGTGGGGCCTGCATTCATTTCCAGTCTGAAATTATGACCATCTGCTTTGTCAAACAGATCATAGTCTACACCGTTATGAACCACTTTGATACGCGAAACCATTTCAGGAAACGGATTGAATATATGTTTCTGAGCTTCAGAAACAGCTATTACCATATCTGCTTTCGGCATCATGTAGTTTTTGATTTTTCGGGCAGTAAGCTGTTCGGCAGTTCTGGAACAGCGAAAATGTGATATTGCCGGAACATTCAATTTTCGGGCTGCCAGTCGGGCATAAGGAAAGCTCCAGAATTCATTGCTATGAATAAGCTTAATATTGTGTTGCTTTCCCAATTGAACCAAATCTCGCACTGCGAAAGGAATCAAAGGCCAATGTTTGACTTTTCGCCAGTTACCGAATTTCACAATATGTGTCGGTATATCCAGCTCTGCCAGTTTCTCCATCAATGGTCCATGGCGATTTCCGACAACAACGGGTTTAAAACGGGAGCAGTCCATATGCCGCAAATATTCTATAAGACTGATGCGAGCGCCAAGAAGTTCAACGGAAGGTGTTATGTATAAAATTGATTGAGCCATGAGATCAATAATCGACTTCAGATTTTCTTATTGGGCGTGAAGGTCACTTAATGCTTAGCCCAGAAAAGGAGCGATAACCAGGGCAACGACGCTCATCAATTTTATTAAAATATTCATCGAGGGGCCGGAGGTGTCTTTAAACGGATCTCCAACGGTATCACCGACGACGGCTGCTTTATGTGCATCTGATCCTTTGCCGCCCAGGTTGCCTTCTTCAATCCATTTTTTTGCATTATCCCAGGCGCCGCCGCCGTTTGCCATCATCAGCGCCAGCAAGACACCCGTCAAGGTGGCGCCTGCCAGTGCGCCTCCCAGAGCAGCCGGACCAAGAACCAGGCCAATCAGTACGGGAGCAAGTACAGCAGTAATTCCGGGTAAAATCATTTCGCGCAGGGCGCTTTGAGTTGAGATATCAATGCACCGTTCAAAATCCGGTTCAGCGTTACCTTCCATCAGACCGGGAATTTCCTTGAATTGACGTCTAATTTCACTGATCATTTTGTTAGCTGCTTTTCCGACCGATGTCATCGTTTTTGAGGCCAGGAAAAAAGGCAGCATTCCTCCTAAAAACAGTCCAACAATAACGATGGGTCGCATTATATCTATTTGAAAATCAGTTATTTTGACTGCTTGAGTGTAAGCGGAGAAAAGTGCCAGGGCTGTCAGAGCTGCGGAACCGATTGCAAACCCTTTTCCAATGGCTGCTGTTGTATTACCCAGTGAATCCAGACTATCGGTTATTTTTCGAACGTCGGGACCCAGGCCGGCCATTTCGGTAATGCCGCCCGCGTTATCGGCTATTGGGCCGTAAGCATCGACACTCATGGTTATTCCGGTTGTTGCAAGCATACCAACGGCTGCTATACCAATTCCGTACAATCCGCCCAGCCAATATGCCAGCAAAATCGAGATTCCGATTGTAATAATGGGAAGCACGACGGACTCCATACCAACTGCCAATCCGGTAATGATGTTTGTTGCAGCGCCGGTTTCAGAGTTTTTCGCAATAACGCGAACAGGACTTCCAGATGTGTAATGTTCAGTTATCAAGCCGATCAGCACACCGCAAAGGCACCCGAACAGCATGGCAAACCAAATTCGTAATCCATCACCGAAACCAAGCAGGACCAATGCGGCAATTAATGTTGAAGCCGCCATAATTACTGCGGCGACATAGGTGGACATACGTAAAATTGCAGCGGGACCGCTATTTTTGAAAAACCGTATTGATCCAAATCCGATAACTGAAGCAATCAAACCGAACATAGCGACAACAAGCGGGTAGAGCATATACTGATACGCTTGTCCGGTCATTGTCGCTCCAAGAGCGATGGTTGCTATAATTGAGCCGACATAGGATTCAAAGATATCTGCCCCCATCCCGGCAACATCGCCGACATTGTCGCCGACATTGTCTGCAATAACTCCCGGATTACGGGGATCATCCTCAGGAATCCCTGCTTCCAGTTTACCAACAAGATCAGCGCCGACATCGGCTGATTTGGTGTATATACCTCCACCAACACGAGCAAACAAAGCTATTGAGCTTGCGCCCATAGCAAAACCGCTTATGTACTGAAAATAGTTTGGATCCCCCAGAATAAGAAAGACAAGACTCACACCAAGTAATCCAAGAGAAGCTACGGACAATCCCATAACTTCACCGCCCAGGAATGCAACACGAAGCGCCTGGGTTAAACCTTGTGAGCGTGCTGCTTCAGCCGTCCGAACATTTGCTCGGGTTGCGGCGACCATACCAAACAGTCCAGCTAGCATGGAGCAAACAGCGCCTGCCAGAAATGCGAATGCTGTTCTGAAACTGATGAAGATCAAAAGCAGTATAAAAACAACCAGAACAAAGCGGTACAGATATGAGTATTCGCGTTTAAGGAAAACCATCGAACCTTTGTATATGTGCTCGGATAAATCAAACATTTTATCCGTTCCACAGGGCAGTTTCTTTATCCAAAGGTAAAACACAAGAGCAAGAAGCAGTCCAAGCAAGGCAATCCATGGAACCCAAAGAACAATACTCAAGCCATTGCGTATGTATCGTTGAGATGAACCATAGTTCCCTGCTTCATCTTTAAAATTGACAGTTACAGAAAACATTCCGGATTCGGAATACCTGTGTGTCGCTGATTGTCCTCCGACGCCATGACCGTCCCCAAAATCCCAATCATAAAACACATTACCAACTACAGGACCATCTATTTCGGCAGTGAAAGCAAACTCACCGGTATCCAGTTTGTCTGATACAATGGTAACACCAAACTCTTGCGGTCCATCTTCTGCTTCTCTGCAACCAACAATAAAAATACCAATCATTACAAGCAGTAATATCACTGATTTTTTCACTATTCCTTCTCCTTGCAAATGAACGTGACTTTGCTACCTCAGGCAAATTCACCACGAATTAAACCCGATTAAAACTCAGGCAGCAAAGACTAGCACTAAGATATTAAACGGTCAAGCATCAGTATCATAGAAAATGAATACCGAATACAAGGCAAAAACACAAAAGATCAGCACATACCAAATCAGCATCAAAACCAGGTGATAGTATACGTCTCCGAAAGGTCCGGGAAGCGCCTTGACTGATTCACGCAACGCCTGAAAGAAAGCGGCTGCCTGATTGTTTCTTGCAGAAATGTATTTCAACTGACTGAAACGCTGAAAGCTTTCGACAGACATTCGATCATTTTGAATCGCGGGAAACAGATGCATAACTCCCTCGGCCGAAACACTTTGCAGGTAATCCCCAGGCTCACTTCGGATCAGTTCGAGCACATCATGTGAATTAAACTGAAAAACAGCGGTTGATTCCGGTGTAAAAAACCAGCCCGACTGTGTTTCGGGAAATGCAGCGTTTCCCAGTGGGGAAACACCAATGTTTTTTACAGCTATCGAAAGAAATCGACTGTCCTGACTGACTCCATAATCAATTGGGCTCAATGATTTGTTTGATACAAAATGCAGTTGATTGTCATGTGAGTGGAAAAAGTGTTTTTTTGCTGCAAACCTGTATGTGCTCCACCCGGGTTGAACTCGTCTTGATCCCAGATAATGATTGTTTAAGAATACCTGAACATCATGAGCAGGATTGTCGGGGACGGAGAACGGGTGCATTTGTATTTGTATTAATGCATCTTGTGGAAACATCATGGGCAGGAGCAGTGACGCTTTGTTCATCATCCACCGATGTGGCTGATTCGGTTCGGAAGGATACCAGCCGGAGACAAAAAAACTGTGTGTTTCGGGGTGTCTGCCGTCCAGGATGTTCATTGTTCCCGCAGACTCTGTCCATGCAAATTTCGACATGGAACGGGCTGGCTCATTTACAGCGTTATATGCAGAATGCTGATATCTCAACCAGACAAACGGATGTACAATCGCATCGCCAGCCAGAAGCATAATCACTAACGTTGATAGTGTAACTGTTTTCAACATTGTATTTTTTATACTATCCAGGCCTGCGGCAATACCCACTGCCAAAAGGGGTAATATGGAGTAAACATATCGCCCCTGGATAGCAGAATCAGATGCGCCAGCGCGTATTATTACCAGTATAAACCACAAAAAAATTGTAATGAGTATTACTTTTTCGAAGACAGATTTTGACTTTCGAAAGAGGACAAAACATCCAAACAATATAAACCATGACAATCCGATGATACGGTACACGAAGATAAGAGAAGCTGATATCGGTATCGTCATCCACGCAAATCCCAGCCAGAATGTGTCGTTTAGTGTTGTAACAAAAGGGTAAACAGAAAATCTTCCGGTAACCAGAGACATGATTCCTTCCATGGCCAGACCGATTTCATGCTTAAGCAATTCATGTTGGGACACCACAACTGGAATAGTTACCGTAAACAGAATCAGGATAACAAGGGTAGGATACAGCTTGGAGCGCCAATTGTTTTGACGTGATTTTCGGTGTCTATAAATCAATGATATTACGGTCATTGACAGAGCAGGAACCAGCAGGGTCCATGAGGTTGATGCGATTGCAATCAACCAGACTACAGCAAAAGCGATGGATTTTCCGTTTAGTCGCTTTGTGCTCATATTGTGTGCGAGCATCAACCCAATCGTAATGAGACATATTTTCCAGGATTCAGGGTTTGCCGACACGCAGATTTGCCAGAATGCCGGATGTGCTGTTATACAGACAAGCGCAAACAGAGCGATGTGAGGTTTGTCCTGAAACGTTTTTTGCAGGATGCGCACCAGCAAGAGCAGTGCAATCATGGCAAAAAACATGCTGATTGCTCTTGCCAGATAAAGCGCTTCAAGGATGCCGTTTGTAAACAACGCTATTGGGATTCCGGTTATCAGGTAATAGAGTGGTTGCCGACCCAGTTTGGATGGTGCATCGCGCAGAAATGGTATCTTATCAAACGATTCTGGCAGAGGATCCGGTTGTGGAGTACCCAGTCGGCGGAAAAAATCATGATTTGCCATGACGATAATGATGTCTTTGCTGAAATCCAGTGTTTCGACATATTCAGATGAAAACATAGCTGAAACAGCCTGGCCTGTTTGCAGGGAAGCCTGTAAATGCATGGGTTCATCGGGGGCCTGCCAGGGGGGATTTGATACCATATTAATAAACCCCTTGAAACATGCAAGTCCCAAAAGAACCCATATCAATATTCGAATGTGCGTACTTCTGAAACACATAGTAGCAGGGATTTTACAGGTTTCCGGTTGATTGACTCAATAGTAAAGTTACTTTTTTGTATTTGACACCATTTTTCCTGTGTCAGTATTGATAATTGGTTCAAAATATGATTTTTTAGTTGGTCAGTGAATCGTGGCCAAGTTTGTTGAACAGGTTGAATTTGAAGGGAGAATTCGAGATGAAAGAGTTGATTAAGAATGCGATTGCCGGTTCAGGAGCGGATTTTATAGAGATTCGTCTTGAGGATACGACTCGTGCCGGAATCAGTTTTTCTGGAAAAGATGTAAAGAAAGCTCAGAGTACCAGGGATTATGGAGGTTATGTTCGGGTTTTGATTAATGGATCGTGGGGTTTTACCAGTTTTAACAATCCTGACTATTTAAGTGAACTGGTTGCTGAAGCTGAAAAACGTGCTCGCGCGGCTGGAAAAGGTCATACCAAACTGGCAGATGTTACACCGGTTCAGGATGAAATCCATTTGGACATAGACCAGGCTGATGATCCCCGAAACATATCTCTTGAAGAAAAAGTTGCTTTTTTCAGGAATATCTCGCACCGCATACTGGATTCCAGTAAAATGATCATTTCTTCCGGTGTCAACTATGTTGAAGAAGACAGGCATATTCTGTATGCCAACAGCGAGGGCACATGTCTGGACATGCGTGGTCTTTGGGCAGCGGGCGGATTGAGCGCAATTGGCCGGCATCACAATGTTGTTCAATCTGTTCATTCGGGCTTTGGAACCCGGAACAGTTGGAATGATATTCGATCTGCTGACGACAGGGTTGACACGGTATGCGAGGATGTTATTGATCTGGTCAAGGCCAAGCCGGTATCGGGCGGTCGATATACGGTCATTTTGGATCCCCGGCTGTCCGGAGTTTTTATTCATGAGGCATTTGGTCATTTGTCGGAGGCTGACAATGTGTCAGACAATCCGAAACTGCTTGATCAAATGACATTGGGCACACGGTTTGGGCAGGATCATTTTAGTGTTATGGATGGTGGCAGTCTGCCTGATGAGCGGGGATCGTATTCGTATGATGATGAAGGTGTTCCATCATCTATGAACTATCTGATCAAAGATGGTCTTCTTGCAGGGCGGCTTCACACACGGGATACTGCGGCGTCGATGGGTGAAAAACCAACCGGAAATGCTCGCACCATCAATTATCGTTTTTCTCCGATATGCAGAATGTCCAATACGTTTATTGTTCCGGGACCGCATTCATTTGAGCAGATGCTGGAGGGAATTCCTGACGGTTTATATGTGGTTGGCGGAGGAAGCGGGAATACATCGAAGGGGTTGTTTACATTTTCCGCGGAACGGGCCCGAGTCATAAAAAACGGCAAACTCGGGGGCTGGATCAGAGATTTAACTTTATCAGGTAATGTTTTCGAAACACTTAAGGATATTGATATGGTTGGCAATGATTTGAACCGGTCGCGTTCCGGCGGGTGTGGTAAAAGTGTTGGAGCACGCATGCAATATCCGTTGAGTGTTTCAATGGGCAGTCCGCATATTCGAATTCAAAATGTTCTGATTGGAGGTCGCTAAAATGGAAAAAATTATTGATCTGGCGGGAAAACAGGCTCAAAAAGCAGAAGTGTACCGAATTGAGAAAGATGCATCGCCAGCATGTTTTTTAGGGGGAAAGTTGAGCGCGCTGGAGGGTGAACGTTCTGTTTCAACCGGCCTGCGGGTTGTTGTGAATGGACGCCTGGGTTTTTCATCGACAACACATCCGGATGAAGTTGAAGGACTGGTAAAACGGGCAGTAGATTCGGCATCATTTGGTCCGGAAGTTGATCTGTCGCTTCCAACACATGAAAAACATTATGGACAATGTGGTTGTTACGATGAAAAGGTTGCCAATCTTTCGTTAAAAGATATTGTGGATACTGGTAATGAAATGGTAGACATTGTTAAAACTGATTTTCCGGATGTGAATATAGAAGCGGAAGTATCCAGAGAAATACATAAAGTATCAATAATGAATACTGAAGGCGGCAATGTGAGTTTTGAGAAGTCAATCCACCAGTCTTTTTTAAATGTATTGCTTATGCTGCCCTCCGACAGGGCGGAGCTTGAAGATACCCGAACCACAACCAACCTGACTGATGCGCCGCAGGATATGGCCAGAATGGCTGTCTGGCGATTCAGACACTGTAAAAATGTAAAACCGGTCCAAACCAAAAAAATGACGGTTGTTTTTACCAGTTTGGGTTTCCGAGGTTTGTTTGTGCCCATGTTTTACGGTTTTAATGGAGAGCTGGCTTCAAAGAATCTGTCAATTCTATCGGACAAGCTTCAGGATCAAATTGTGGATTCCCGAATCACACTGTCTGATGATCCGACAAGCCCTGGATTACCCGGCTCATGCCCAGTTGATGATGAGGGTGTGCAGACATTTCGAAAATCATTAATTGAAAAAGGTGTGTTAAAGGGATTTTTATATGACCTGCAAACTGCAGGGAAATCAGGGCAACGCTCAACAGGAAATGGTTTTAAGAAATCATCACTTTATACTGGTTTCAGTATCGATGCCCAGCCCAATCCCTGGCCCTCCAATTTTGTCATTGCTCCCGGTGATATATCGCGTGAGGACATGATTGCCGGTATAAAAGACGGGATAATCGTGGATGATTTAATGGGAGCGGGTCAGGGAAACAACCTGAATGGTGAGTTTTCAATGAGTGTTGCTTTGGGTTACAGAGTTGAAAATGGTGAAATTACCGGCAGAGTAAAAGATGTTATGATAGCCGGCAATGTTTTTGATGTGTTTCAAAACAATCTTCGGGCCATGTCATCGGAAGTATATTCGGAAGATACGCTTTTTGGACGTTACACAGTACCATGGATTACGTTTGGTAACATGCCCGTTTCGGCTACCTGAACCGATTTTTTCTGTCCAGTAACGAGTATTCGCAGCCGCAATAAGTCTGTCTGTACATTCCAAGAGTCCTGGACATCCGGCATGAGTTTTTAAATCCGTCTTTTTTCTTAAAGTCTTGTGCCACAAAAGTCACTCCGGTTTGGGCTGCAATATCCCTGGCAATTGGAAAAATAACTGCGGCGGGTTTGGCAGGACCAACTGTAAGTGTTGTTGTGAAAAATGGAATGCCAAGCTTTTGAGCTGTTTCTGCTGTTTGTTGCAGGCGATGTGAATAACAAAGCCCGCAGCGCTTGCCGCCTTCGGATTCATTTCTCAAATGCGAAACTGTCGCCAACCATTCTGACCGCTGATACTCCGGAACATGCAAATCAATACCCAACATGTTCAGATAGTTTTGGGTCTCAGCCAGTCTCAACTTATATTCAACCGGCGGAAACATGTTGGGATTAAAAAAGAATCCCTGAATAGTGAAATCCTTTTTCAATTCAAGAATTGCATGGGTGCTGCATGGAGCGCAACAAATGTGAAGCAGTATTTTGGCTTGAGTCATTCAGAAAATCTCCTGAAATATTTAACCACAGCCTATTTAGTTTATCAATAAACATTCCGCTACTGATTTATTTGATTGTATAAAGTTGCACCGATTACAAAGTTGGTTTATTCTGAAACTGATTTGGTAAAGGGGGTTATATGGAAATACCGTTGCTGGATTTGAAACGTCAACTGAAGCCGATTCGGTCGGAGATTGATATTGCGATAGCTCATGTGCTTGATTCCTGCCAGTTTATTATGGGACCCGATGTGGCGGCGCTGGAATCGGAAATAGCTTCTTTTTGTTCTGTATCCCATGGTGTCGGTTGCGCATCCGGAAGCGATGCAATTATGCTGGCTTTAAGAGCAGTGGGCGTTAAACCGGGCGATGAAGTTGTCACAACGGCATATTCGTTTTATGCCACTGCAGGCTCGATTTGGCATATCGGAGCCAAACCGGTGTTTGTCTATATTGATCCTGACACATACAACATCGATATAACGAAAATCGCTTCCAGGATTAACTCGCGGACAAAAGCGATTTTACCAGTGCATCTATTCGGCCAGATGGCTGACATGGACGCTTTAATGGATGTTGCGGGGTCTATTCCCGTTGTTGAAGATTCAGCCCAATCTTTGGGAGCGAAATGGAATGGTCGTTCACCGGGTGAATACAGTCAGGCTGCCTGTCTGAGTTTCTTTCCTTCGAAGAATCTTGGCTGTATCGGGGATGGCGGCCTGGTGGTTACCAATTCGTCTGACATTGCTCACAAAGTACATGTGCTTCGATCACATGGCGCAGTCAAAACGTATGAACATAGTACGGTTGGTTACAATTCACGTCTGGACAGCATTCACGCTGCTGTACTTCGTGTCAAATTGAAGTATTTGAATAATTGGGCGACAAAACGCAAAGCGAATGCCGAGTATTATAATCGGGCATTTGAAAATACAAATATTAAAACACCTGTAGTTCATCCGAATGCATATTCAGTTTTTAATCAGTATGTTATTCAGGTGGATAATCGTGATGAACTTCGACAGTATTTGTCTGAAAAGCAAATCGGTTCATCTGTGTACTATCCCATTCCATTGCCGCATCAGCCCTGTTTTGCATCTTTGGGATATAACACGGGCGATTTTCCGATAGCTGAGCAAGCCGCACAAAAGTCTCTGGCTTTGCCTGTTTTTCCGGAATTGAAACAGTCTGAAATGGATAGAATAATCTCGGTAATAATGGATTGTGTTCAATAGTTTACAGACTATTGCCAGACAACATACAGTTTGAATTATTCGTTTGCAGGTTCTGTAGAAATAAATTCAATACTGCGCACACGATCCAGACGAATTCGAAATCGGCCAAACTGAGTTTTGCCTGTTATTTCATGGTGAGAACGTCCCATAGTAGTAAATTCAGAGCCATCTTTCAGCACCAGTTTCATATCGATTTCTTCAAGTTCTTTTGAAATGACATTTTCGTTATCAATCAATTCGATTGAGGATAATCGCTCAAAAGGTATATAAACCGTGGTAGAACCCCGTTTTGCAAAGACAACCACCTGATCATCAAATGTAATATTATCACCTTCAGTGGCCACACCATCAATATCAGTTATTACTGCCCGGAAATTTTCGTGAGGAATAGTAATTTCATCCCGTTCTTTTTGAGACATACTTTGGATACCAGGTGAAAAAACTATTATACAGGCAATTATGAAGCAGACAGTTTTCATATTATAACCCTCCAAAACAGTCATTAGAATAGTCTGTTTGGTTAGCTTTCGTCAAACACAATCAGCACAAAAAATCAAAACACACTTGCCGGACAAGGGGTGTTATCGCTAGTATTCCAAATGCCGGGTTGCGCTGATGTTGTTAACAGAAAGGTGGATTTGAATGCGTGTTACGTCACAAATCCCAGCATTTACAAAAAAAACTGCACTGACCATTGGAAATTTTGACGGGGTTCATTTAGGCCATATACAATTGATTAACAAGCTGGTTCAAAATGCGCTTGAACAAGATTTGATCAGTGTTGTAGTTACGTTTAAACCCCATCCATTTGAGTTTTTCAATCCTGAGAAACGGTTGCCACGAATAACCGGTCTTGACGAGATGGCTGACATATTGAAGTCCCATGGTATTAAATATTTGATTCAACTGAATTTTGATTCTGCGATGGCATCTCTGACACCCGAATCATTTTGGAAAACGATTCTTCTGGACCGTTTTCAACCCGCGTACATTGTTGTTGGGCAGGAACATCTTTTTGGAAAAGCCAGAACGGGCACACCGGAGAAGCTTGCTGAAATGGCGGCAAATTCAGAAGTGCAAGTAGATATTGAACCACAATTGCTGGTTGATGGCGACCGAGTATCCAGTACACGAATCAGAAAGTTAATTTGTGATGGTCATATTTCTGAAGCCCGGAAACTGCTGGGACACGGGTTACTTTATTCAGGTGTTGTCCAACGTGGAGAAGGCCGAGGTAAAAAGCTGGGTTTTCCCACGGCCAACCTGTATTTACCTGATCGTATTTTACCGTCGCCGGGGGTTTATTTATCTGAAACAACTCTGGATAATAAACGATATCGTTCGGTGTCATATATTGGAAAGTCTCCTACGTTTAACGGCGAAAAGCTGTGGCTGGAAACACATATTATTGGAGTTAAGAGTAATCTTTACAGAAAACGTATTGTAGTTGATATTCGGGAGTGGATACGGAGTGAAAAACGATATTCATCCCAGGCAGATCTGGTCCGTCAAATGGAACAGGATTTGCTTTGGGTGAAATCCGTGGTATTTTCTGATTGTGAACAGGAAAGGATGTTGCCATGAAAATAGCTTTTGGATGTGATCATGCCGGGTACGTGTTAAGGCAGACAATATTGGATTATTTAAATCAACATGGATTTAT
>PWNJ01000033.1 GCA_003558985.1 candidate division CSSED10-310 bacterium | reverse complement strand
TGCTTTTGCCAGCGCCGTTGGGGCCCAGAAAACCAAATAATTCGCCCGACTTGACACTGAAGGTTATGCCGGCGACCGCCTCAACGGTATCAAACCGTTTTCCAAGCCCCTCAACGGCTATCGCATTCACTTCTTTGAGCACTTCTTTTTGGGTTTCGGTGCGCAAGGATGGTTTTTCTGATCACCATGACATTTCCGGATTTGTTCCGGAGAACACTTTTCCGGAGTATCTTTCAGTTGATCAGGTTTCTGACATTTGGTTTTTTCATTGGACATAATGAATCCTCCTTTGTTTAAGTTGCTGCGCAGATACTGTTTTTCTGCGCAAAAAAAATCAACTCATGTCTCATCATCACGGGAATCGTCCAGCAGCGCTTGCGCCTGGCATTTCCAGTCGCTCAATGTTTCAAGGTTTACGCGATAATGAACAAAATAACCCTGTTTGTCTGCGACAACAATATCGGCATCACGCAGAACACGAAGGTGTTGAGATACGGCGGCCGGAGTGATCTCCAGTTGGCGTGCCAGCGCGTTAACGCACAGAGATTTGTGTTTCAGCAGATGAATCATACGCACGCGTGTATCAACCGACAAAACTTTGAAAATTCGCGCTTTTTTTTCAAACTGATTCACAAAACAACCTCCACAATGCATTTAAGCACCTGCGCAAATACTATAAAAGAAAAACCCGGGCTTGTCAAGATAGAAAAGGGGAAAGGGGGTGTTGGCGGCAACCCTTCTACCTTTAACCTTTTACCTTCTACTTCTTGAATTTCCGGAACAACTGCGTTTTCTCCTGAAAGGAGAGATTTAAAAAACAATGCGTTTACAATGATTTACCCTGCCCGATAACCAAGACGTCTTTATCTGGAAGATGACAGTGATTTCGGGTATTATCAGTAGGGATTTGGATGGTATATTGATTGAGGATTCATCATGCATCTGTTAAAAGAAGTTTTTGCTCACGAAGTATTCCCCGCTTTTGGCTGCACTGAACCGATATCGGTAGCATATGCCGCGGCGGTTGCAGCATCAGAACTGGCTGAACCGGTGACGGCCATGCAGATTATTGTAGATCCAGGAGTGTATAAAAACGGTAAATCAGTCATTGTTCCCAATACGGGTGGCGAACGCGGCAATGTGATTGCTGGTGTCATCGGAGCATTGCTGGCTCGTCCGGATTTAAAGATGGAAATTTTGAAAGCTGCGGATACTGATATTGTTGACAAGGCCCGCACATTTATACAACAGCAGCGCGTGACAATAGATTATGATCCTGAATGCACGGATTTGTATATTCAGATTACAGTTCAGGGCCCGTCTCATTCTGTCGAGGTGGTTATTGCCGGCAGTCACACGAATTTGGTTCAGTTAAAACGTGATGGCAGAGTGATCAAATCGTCATCGTTCACATCGGGCGAAAAGCAGGAGCCAGAGTATCGCAAAGCATTGCGTCAATTAACGATTATGGATCTGATCGCGCTTGCCGAGCAGGCCGATATGGACGATTTTGCCTATATTCAGCGTGGTATTGACATGAATCTGGCGCTTGTTGACGAGGGTATGAAACTGAAAAAAGTGGGTTATCAGATAGCGGAACTGATGAAATCAACTGGTTTGGCAGACACCGGTGTTATTCAAAGCAAGGTTTTAACGGCGTCGGCATCGGATGCCCGAATGGCCGGGTTGCCTTATCCGGTTATGTCTAGCGGTGGAGCCGGCAATCAGGGTGTTGTCGCCATTCTGGTGGCGCATGCAGTTGGCAAGTCGCTTAAAATAGACGAAACGGTGATTTTGAAAAGTATTGTCCTGAGTCATCTGATCAATGCGTATGTCAAATGTTTTACGGGCGATTTATCGGTTATCTGCGGTTGCGCCATTGCGGCCGGTATGGGAGCGGCTGTTGCCATGGTTTACCAGCAATGTGGAGCGGATATGTATCGCATTGGACTGGCGGTCAACACGGTTGCCTGCGATCTGGGCGGCATTTTTTGCGATGGCGCCAAGGAAGGTTGTGCGATAAAGGTTGCCGGCGCCACTGATGCCTCGATCAGGGCTGCGTTTATGGCCATAAAGGGTTTTGGTATTCCGGCCTGTGAGGGTATTGCCGGGTTGTCACCCGAGAAAACCATTCAGAATATCGGTCGTATTGGCAATGAAGGTATGAGGGAGGTCAATCGATTGATTTTGGAACTGATGCGCGACAATGATCAGGTGAACGGGTGAGCCGCCGCTGATGCTGCTTTTTCCCTGTCGATACGCCGTTTTCGGGAACTCAGCATGCGCCGCCGATATACCGAATGCAACTGTTTGAGCACACTGTTCACCGGTTTGTTATGAAACATTGTGATCATCATTTTGGAGCACAATCCTTTCATCACCGTACGCGGCACCGGTCGTGAAAACGCAGAAAACAAAAGATTGATATAGTTGATATCGCGCTCATTGTATTGCTGACTGTATATATCCCGAATATTGGTGCTGATCAGTCCGTCTTCCAACGCTTTGTCAAACAGGCCTGTTCCCGGAAAAAACGTCAGTCTGAATATCTGAAGATAAAATGGTGGCGGCATTTTCAGCAGCAGTTGCAGAGTTTCATATTTGTCCTGAATCGTTTCCCATGGATTATCCAGGATAAAATCGTAAATAGGCGGTCGAATACGCGGGATATATGTGTTCAGCAATTCAGCCATTTCAATAATCCGCTGATTGCTGTGCGTGCGACGATACATGGATTTGATCCGCTCGGATCCGCTTTGAATACCGATCTGTATATTGGCCAGGCCGGCATCAACCATCGGATCCATGCGTTTTCGTGTTATGGTGCGGGGTTCGGCAAGACATTGAAACGGTCTTTTTTGAGCAATTTTGGCATATTGTTGCGCAAGGTGTTCAATTTCATCTGATGGAGCATCCAGAAACGAATCATCCGAAAAGGTAATTTCGCTGAACCAGGGCATTTTATCCAGAATCATTTCCAGTTCACCGATAATGTGTTCTACCGAGCGTCGTCGGATCATCAGTTTGGTGTCATAGATATTTTTCAAAGCATGCCAGCAGCAATAGGAGCAGTTATGCGGGCATCCGCGACTGGCAATCGTCTGATAAAACAGAGTTGCCCGGCCCATTGTCGGCGCTTGTTTGGTCAAATATTTTCTGAGCAGTTCCTGTGTCAGAGCGATGATTTGATCCGTATTTTGATCCAGAACATGGTGATCATCCATGTCATAGTCAAAGTACGGCAGTGAATCAAGATCGTGAACAACCGGGCGAGGTGGTTGTGTTTGCAGCTTGCCGTTCTGCATGACGGCGATGTTGGGGATTTTTGAGATATCGCCATTAACCGATAGTGTTTCCACCACTTCCAGCATGGCATGTTCACCTTCACCGATACAGACATAATCACAATAATCCAGACATTCTTCCGGCGAAATCGTCGGATGGATACCTCCCCAGATAACCGGTATGGACAGCCGTTCACGCAAGTATTGTGTCAACGTCGCCGCCTGCTCAAAATAATTGGTCATCAAACTGACACCGATTATTTTAGCGCCCTTGCACAACCCGGCAACCTGTTCCATAATATTGTCGGAATAACGACACATAAAATCACTGCGACGCTCAATTTCAGGGAACTGATATGGCAGAAAAATCAGACGGGTTTTGTGACCGCCCTGTTTAAGAACAGCCGAAATTCCTCTGACTCCCAGAGCAGCAATATCCGAATATGGTGAAATCAGTACGACATCCATGGCGATCGGAATCCTATCAAAGCGAAGGCGGGTTCACAAGCGCTAATGAAAGCAATGATGATTCGTAATCCTATGAAGAATGCAATATCGGAATATGGTGAAACAAGCAGCGCTCTCATCGAAACGGGATCGTATCAGAGCGCTGCAGGTTGCTCAAGATTCAAATGTCGATAGTTCGGCGTGGATTAGGCGGCTGATCACTAACATTTCATCGGTGTCAGATGGCAATTCTTACAGGTTTTCTGTCCAGCCGAACGTGATTTCCGCCAAATTGCTGATCAGTTCACCCTCATGCATCACCGCGCCTAAAAACATCGCACCATAAAACTCCCCGGCGCCATACGGCCAGGAAAACTCGGGTAAAATTGACCAGACATCATTTAAAGCGTACGGAAGATCGTTCATTTCCCAGTCAATATCGGGTGGAAACAGCACCCAATCCGGATAAAACCAGAAATCCCCTGTGCCAACAGTCAAAGCAATAAACAGCATCGCATTTTCCGTGTAATCGCCGGTGTTTATAACATGTAAATCCAGGTAAAAAACTGAGCCGGGACCAAACATCTGGTCGGGCATCTGAAACTCAAGGCAGACCGGATCAGGACACGGTGGCGTGGGTGTCGGTGTTGGTTCAGGAATGACGATTGTGATCTGGCTGTCACCAACGATGGAGTACTGAACCGGTTCTGTCGGACAGGTATAACTGGATAAAGTGGTGCCGCTGAAAGTATAATCCCCGGGTTCGGTTTCTGGCGGAACAAGAACGGTATATTCCGAAACTCGACGATTCCATGTAAATGTGTTGCCATCGTTCTCAAAATCGTCAGGTTCGGTGACAATCCAGCCCTCAGGTAATGTTTCACTGGTCTGAATGATGACCGCTGGTCCACCCTCCTGCGACAGCGTTACCGTGAAAAGTTCGCCCGGTGAACCGGTTTCCGGTAGCGTCCGGCTAAGCCAACTGAACTCATCAATTGGAATCCACATGGAATCATCCCCTTCGATGGGTTTTGTCTGGTTTCCCTGACACGGATCCCAGATAACGGCTGAACCGCTGAATTCTGCTAAAAACGCTCCACCGACACGAACATTGTATGAATCAATCGGTTCATTCCAGATATAGGTGTTGCCAATCTGATCATCCCATGGGGGCGCCAGCATTTCCCAGCCGTCGGGTATGGTTTCCTCAATGGACACGACATAACAGGAGGGGTCGCCGTACATGTTCAGATTAATAGTGATTTCATCGCCTGAGCAGCCATGATCCGGCAACTCACGCGTTAAATAACACACAACAGGTGTGCAGGTAGGTGATGGGGTTGGTGTCGCAGTCGGAGTTGGCGTAAATGCTACCGGACATATATCAACATATTCGTTGCCACCTGATACAGCTACCGGTGTTTCCGGCCAGCACCCGAAAGGATTGCATTCCGGTACGGCAATGATGGTGTATTCGCCGTTCGGAATATCCGGAAACTCAAAATATCCGGACATCACATCGGTTACGGCAGAATAGCCCGGTGGCTCCAGCCTAACTGTCCAGCCGCGCTGATATCCAATACACCCCTCAAACTCATACAGAATACCGGATACGGTGAATGCGTCACGACCCGTTGCTCTGACCGTTGCTCTGACAGGTGACAAAAACATAGCTCCAACCAGTACCACAACAATTGCAATAACCCCTGTTAAACGCTCTTGCAAATACGTCATGATATCCTCCTTCCTTAAACAATGTTTATAAGGTTTTCAAATATCTTGTCTCTACCGCTACAATTGTTGTTCAGCAAGATTTGTGCCTTTCGGGCAAAGCCACGCGAGCTTATGAATTTTGAACTCTGTTTTCCTGAATCTCTTGCCCGTTAAAATAGTTTGGTTATAATGAGTGTTTCTGGCAGCGAATTAGCGCTGTCCGACTAACTGAATTCAATAGGAGAATGCTATGGATAATACAAAGGAACTGAATGCTGTTGAAGCGATGCTGAAAAATCATACCGGCAGGCATACGGATGTTCCACGTGAAACAATGATACGGGTTATTGTTGATCGCGGTGAAGCAATACCGTCCGCTTGCGGCGCTCTGGCTGTCTGGACAACAACGGATTCCAATGGCCGTAGTCCGAAAGATACGGTGGCGGTCCGGCGACCTGAAAGCGAGGCGAATATTGACTGGACATCCCCGAATAATTTGCCCATATCCGCGGATACGTTTGATATGCTGCTGGAAGATATTTTGGAAACAATGAAGGAGTCGCCTGAATTATTTGAAGCAAACCGTTCGGTGGGCGCGGATGCCTCAATGGCATTGCCGGTGCGGACAATTTCAACCCATTGCCTGACGACATTGTTTGCAGACAATATGTTTCGTCCGGCGCCCGATGATATTGATAAAAGTTGTTTTTATAATAAGGGATTTACACTGCTGGTTGCGCCTCATGATAAACTGGACAGAAAACGGTATGAAGGCAAATTGCGCAAACTTGAAGACGCAAAAACGACAACTAATATGGCGATAGCCCTTGATTTTGACCGTCGTATTGGCATTGTTTATGGTTCTGCTTATTGCGGGAGCGTTAAAAAACTGATTTTCACCGTCATGAATTATTATCTTCCTGCTGAGGGTATTCTTCCGTTGCACTGTTCGGCCAATGAGGGTCCGGATGGTGATATTGCTCTGCTTCTGGGATTGAGCGGCACCGGTAAAACCACGTTGTCCGCTGTTCCTGATCGGGCATTGCTTGGTGACGATGAACATGCCTGGTCTGATAACGGCATATGCAATTTTGAAAACGGATGCTATGCCAAACTCATCAATCTTGATCCCGACAAAGAACCCGAAATTTACAACGCCTGTTTCCATGATGATGATCCGCTGGATCACGGAGCCATTATTGAAAATGCCATGATGTACCCGAATGGTGAATTTGATCTGGATGATGAACGATATACTCCGAATTCCAGAGGCTCATATCCATTGCGTTATCTGACCAATATCAAGCCGTCATCCATGGGCGGTCATCCCAAAACAATTTTGTTTCTGACTGCTGATGCGAACGGTGTTCTGCCCCCGGTCGCAAAACTGGATCCCGAACAGGCCATGTTGTGGTTTTTAATGGGTTATACCAGCAAACTTGCCGGAACCGAACGTGGTGTTGTTGAACCGAGAACCACCTTCTCACGATTTTTCGGTGAGCCGTTTATGCCTCGCAATCCCGATGTGTATGCATCCATGCTGGGCGATATGATGAAAAAACACAAAACGAAAGTGTTTCTGATCAATACCGGATGGAGCGGTGGTCCGTTTGGCGTCGGGAAACGTATGGATATACGGTTGACACGTAAATTGGTTGATGCCGCCATGAAAGGTGAACTGGACAATGTGGATTATATCAAGGATGATCTGTTCCATCTGCAAATCCCCGTTAAAGTGCCGGGACTTGATGATCAGAACTTGCTTCAGCCGAAAAACACCTGGAAAGACAAGGAAAAATTTGATCTGAAAGCGCAGGATCTGGCTGCCCAGTTTGCCAGACATTTTGATAAGGCGTATGCGGATAAAAAGATTGATCCGGCGGTTGTGGCACAGTGTCCCGGAAAATAATAACCAGCGCTGATTGAGCCCTTGTTCGGTAGGACCGGGATACCAATCCATGTGATGGTCCATTGGCTTTTTTGAGGACGTTAGTTGTTGCTGAACAAACTTTTGCATGATTATCGCATTCGGTTGAAACGGATTGATACGATATTTGATGATGTTCGTCGAAAACATCCGAATGCGGTACCGTGCCATGCCGGCTGCTCACAATGCTGCTACGCCTTGTTTGCGGTGCCCCCGATAGATGGTTTTCTTCTGCTCAATGAGCTTCAGTCGCGCTCCAAAGACACATATGCCAGAGCCGTCAATGCCTGTAAAAACCTGTTTGAAATATTTCAGCGAACCGTCTGTACTGAGGCATCCATACCGTTTCGAATTGAACAGATCGGCTGGAAAGAGTTTGAATCAATGGCAGAGATGTTTTGCCGACCCTGCCCGTTTTTAACGGCAAACGGGCATTGCGGTGTTTACGCCAGCCGACCAAGAATATGTCGTTTGGCCGGCACCGTGTTTATGAACTCCGAAACCGGTATAACGCTACCGGATTTTTGTGATATTGCGGCTGCGGCTAGAGAACAGACGGGTTTTTTACCTGAGGAAATCGATTTTCACGAACTGGATATGATGCAGATGGAATTTAACGACGCATTGCGGAGCTGTTTTAATGGAGTTATGTCCACCGGTTATACGTTTCCAGCCGCTGGAGTATTGGAGGCGCGGCAGTTTACAGATCGTTTGGATACGTGAACTGAAACTGTTCTGCAAAAGTTTTTCTGTTAACGATTAGAGTCCAGATACCAATTGAATCACATTAAACTGGACTTGAAAGCTGGATAACAGATTTATTCTATGTACCCCAGGGCCTGTAACATGTCCATAACACTGTCATCAATACGAGTTGTTTCCTGAGTGAGTTGATCCGCCAACTCTTTCATTCTGTGTTGATGGTCATCGTTCAACGTGCGCATATTCTCAAGATTTTCAGGATGTACATCTGCCAGATTAATCATTTCACCGGGATCTTTCTCAATATTGAAAAGCTCCTCCCGGGGAACGTTCGGTCGGGGTAACCCCATCCACGAAGCATCAATGGTGCGAGGATTCGTGATTGGATTAAAAATATACTTCCACGATCCTTTGCTGGTCATATGACTATTGTATGGAGCATGCGCAAGGGCGTGCATGATGCGTTTATCCAGTCGCTCTCCATACAGGCCGGCTGTCAGAGACACACCCTGAGCGCCCGGAAGTGGCGGCAGATTCAAATAATCCAGAATAGTAGGGGTCAGATCAATAAGCTGGACAGGTGTTTCAATCAGATTGCCGGAAACACTGTTTCGAAAATCAATCATTATAAGTGGAACACTCAAGGTTTCGACATAGAGCCGTTCATGAAGGATTCGTGAGTGTTCAAAAAACTCTTCTCCATGATCCGAGGTGATAATCAAAATGGTGTTATCTTTTAATCCCAGTTCATCAAGCTGATTTATCAGAGTTTGCAGAGTGATATCAATAATTCTGATACTTGCATCATACAGGTTCAGCAAGTGTTTTTGATCCCGAATATCGTCAAAATCAACAGTTTCCCAGAATTCGGCGCGTAATGCGAAAAAGTTGTCATTATTGTCGTATGATTCCAGACTGCCTTTAATACCTCCTGAGTAATCAGGATCGAACATTTTATTGTAAAGGTCGGGTACAATATATGGATCGTGAACAAAATAGGTGTGCAGGAAAGCAAACCATGGCTCTTTGGGTTGCAAATTGATAAAACCCATAAACTGCTCGGCGCCAACCTCACCATACATATCGAACCCTCTGCCAAACCCCAGAGCGCTGTTGATATTACCTCCATCAGTAAAAGCAACGGTTCCGTACCCATGCTTTTTCAAGTGCTCTGCCAGGGTAGGTATGTCTGGTGACAATGTAACCGCCTCACCATCACCAATGTTCCTGACCTGATGAACTTCAGGGTAAAGTGAGGTGAACATAGTCATATGTGACGGCGCTGTTATCGGGGATTGCGATGTGACAGAGCAAAAAGTGTGACCTTGCTGACTTAACCGGTCAATAACGGGTGAGACAAACTGATTATGCCCATACAAACCAAGACGATCCGGGCGCAGTGTATCAATGGACAGCAGAATAATATTGGGTTGTTTCGGTTCTTGAATCGGCTCAGTCCCGCAGCCGGCTGCCAGAATATACAAAACCAATAGAATTATTATTTTTAAGATCATTTTATGCTTTCCTTTTGAAAATGGTCATTGCTAGTCTGCATCCAGACCAAACCATAT
Source organism: candidate division CSSED10-310 bacterium (assembly GCA_003558985.1). Lineage (GTDB taxonomy): Bacteria > CSSED10-310 > CSSED10-310 > CSSED10-310 > CSSED10-310 > CSSED10-310. The sequence continues at coordinate 18,052 of PWNJ01000033.1, read as the reverse complement.
CAGAAAGAGACTCTTCTGCCAAAATATTTTCCAGAACAACTGCATTCTCGCCTTCCCCTTCTACCTTCAACCTCTTCAGCCCTAAGTCCTGCGCCTTCCGCCGGCCACCTGCGCTGGCCTTAGTTCAAGGTTCAAAGTTCAAGGTTCAATCACCAGAAGTCAGAACTGAAGGTGAAAAACATTAGTTCGCAACCCTTAAGCCTTACGTCTTATGCCCTAAGCCCTGCGCCTTCCGTTTCCCCTTCCAGTGTAAAGCGCGGAATAAAAGAAGCATTGCAAGACCGGCCTTATGTTTATATCCTGAGTATAGGGTGATGTCGCACGAGATTTTTTGTGTGACTGACAAAATCAAATAAACATTATAAAAGGTGTTGAATGATTAGAAGGTATAATTATCAAAAAACAAACGTTTTAAAAAGACTGCTGATAATGATTCCGGTTGTTACAGGATTGTTGGCTGGCTGTGGTTTTCAGCCCGATCAAACCAGTCGTTTTCCACCGGAGTTTTTTAAGGAGCGGTCTGATTTGCGTGCCGAATTATGGTCTGAAATGAATTTGACGGCGTCTGAGCAGGATTTTGACACGGTCATGACGGAATTGCCGGAAGTTGTTCTGGATCCTCCGCCGGAAATAGGTGTGAATTATTATCCTGAGTTTCCGCCGGACGTGCCGTTCAATCCCGATGAATGGGAAACCAATCCCCCGGGGCCATCGATTGCGGACCCCAATGCCATACGCGGCGGCATGCTTCGATATGCAATTGCCAGTTTTCCGCCGACCATACGGACGGACGGTCCGAATTCCAGTTTGTCCACTTTGTCGGATATCCATAACCTGATATACGAGCGTTTACTTGGATATGACTCCACTCTTGGCAGATATGTGCCAGGACTGGCAACACACTGGCAGGTGGGTGAAGACAGAATGACATTTCGGTACCGGCTGAATCCGGATGCTCGCTGGGCAGACGGCCGCCCGGTCACGGCGGATGATGTAAAAGCATCTATTGAACATCTGCAGAATCCGGACAGACAGATGCCAAGCACCAATCTGTTCTGGAACAACCTTATTAAAGAGGTTGAAATCATTGACAGATTGACGATTGAAATACGCGTGCATGAACCTCGCTGGCGCAACATGCTGTCTATCAGCGCCGGTTTGCAAATCTATCCGGCGGCATATATCCGTATGGACGGCGAAACGTATCTGAACGACTGGAACTGGAAACTGCCTCCGGGAAGCGGCCCGTATGAGCTTCGTGAAGAGGATATTATACAGGGCCGATCCATTACATTGCGCCGGCGTGATGATTATTGGAACGAGGACGACCCATCCATGCAGGGTGTTTATAATTTTGACGCAATTCGAATGGAGGTTGTGCGTGATTCGGAACTGATCTATCAGAAGTTTCTGGCAGGCGAACTGGATGTGCATATCATCAATGCCGGTCAGCGCTGGGTTCAGGAGGTGGATCAGGAACATGCGGTTCGAATGGGCTGGATACAACGTCGCCGTATCTGGAACCGAAGTCCATCAGGATATGGTGGATATTGTTTCAATATGCGCAATCCGCCCTTTGACAACCGGAATGTGCGGCTGGCAGTGACGCATCTGTTTAATCGCGAAGAATTATTCAGCAAATATTTCTTTTATCAGTATGAATACATGGATTCGTATTTCCCCGGACAGGAGTGGGCAAGACCGGATGCTGAACCGGTGCGTTTTAACCCTCATGAAGCCCGAAGATTGTTGAGCGCTGAGGGCTGGGAACGCGACCGCAGCGGCCGCCTTGTAAGTATGGAAGACGGAACAGAATTTCCCAAACTGACTCTTGAAATGGCCGGAGATTCCGCCAGCGCATTGCGAATACATAATCTGTTTCGTGATACTTTATGGCGGGAAGCTGGCATTGAACTGGAACTGAGGCAGGTTGACAGCGCTTCACTATCCAAAAGAGTCTGGGAACACCAGTTTCAACTGGTGTACTGGTTCTGGACCGCCAGTCTGTATCCAAACCCGAAATTTCCGTTTCACAGCCGGTTTGCTCATCAAACGCAGTCCAGTAATCTGGCCGGAATCCAAATACCCGAAGTAGATGAACTGGTCGTCGATTACCAGTTTGAGTTTGATTATGATCGCCGGGTCGAAATGCTGCAGCGCGTTGACGAACTGGTTTTTGATGAACACCCGTATGCTCTGGCATGGTACACACCGTCATTCCGGTTGATGTACTGGGATAAATTCGGGCATCCGAAAGAATATGCCTCCCGGTTCGGCTCACACCTGAACAATGTCGTTGCATTCTGGTGGTTTGATCCGGAAAAAGCCGAACGCACCGCAGCCAATCAGGCGGCTCGTCGGCCAAATTATCCGGACAAGGAACTGAATCAATATGATGAAGTGGAACAGGACTGGTGGATGTTTAATGACTTCCCGATGAACTGGTCGCCGGATGAACACGAAAATGGTGATGACGACACACACAAGGACACGAATGATAATAATGATACAAATGGTTTTGATATGGAAGAAACGGATATTGTCAAACTATATTTACCTGAACACCATTTGATCAGGACAATAGAATCCAAATCCGACAATTCTGACAGGAGAGTATCATGAGCGGTATGACGGCATATTTTGCACGACGTCTGATGCTGGTTCCATTCACGTTTGTAGCAATTACCCTGATGGTGTATTCCGTCCTTCGGGTGGTTCCTGGAGGCCCTGTCGAACAGGCGGAACTGGTCATGCAGATGAGCGCTATGCAGGGTGAGGCCGGCGGAGCCGGAGGCGGTGATATAACCGATGCAGGTGAAATGCAGCTTGATGAAGAAAGTCTGCAAGCGCTTCAACGATATTATTCTCTGGATCGGCCGACAATCATCGGATACATGCAATGGCTGGGAGTTTTCCCGCGTGAAAGACGCACACGAGTTCAGGCCAGCACCATTGAACGTCACCCTGAAGTGTTTGAACGGCTTCGCGAACTCAATAGCGCCAAACAACAATATCAGAATTCATTTGCAGAAATTTTGGAAGACAACAATCTGATGTATGTCGGCGGGAAGTTTTTTGAAGAGGTTGCCGACATAGTGTTTGCCGGTGATCAGATTCCTGATGAGATACGTGAACGGGCCGAACGAATGCGGATAGACGGTTTCAGACGTCGCGCCCGCCATCTGTCATGGCTGATGGCACGCGGATACTCGGCACGAGGCAACATTTTATACAGGGAAATTGAACCTGCAACATATTCAGAGAAACAGGATGTGCTTCAGCAGGCCGAACGAATTTTGAAGAAAATCGGTCTGATTGATTACAAATTGAATGATGTTCTGGATACCTACGGATATGAAATTGAACGGGCCGGTAATATCTACAAGGTGGACACTCATTTTGGAGGTATTCTTCAACTGGATTTCGGACGATCCTATACTCACGGCCGACCAGTTATAAGTTTGATCGTATCCAAAATGGAAGTGTCCATTCAGTTCGGGCTGATCGGTTATTTCATGACATGGATTGTCTGTATTCCACTGGGCGTTTTTAAAGCCCTTAAACACAGGTCGATTTTTGATACCGGAACCTCCTTTGTCGTCTTTCTGGGGTATGCCATGCCAGGATTTGTCGTTTGTCTGGTGTTACTGTCAACCGTTGCGGTAAATGTTGACTGGCTGCCGTTGGGAGGATATAAACCCGATAACATCGAGGAAATGGCTCTGTTTGAAGCCATTGTCGGCAGAATCAGACACATGCTGATACCTGTTATTGGTTATATGGTTGGGGGTTTTGCGACCATGACAATACTGATGAAAAATTCGTTGCTGGATAATCTGGGCGCAGACTATGTCCGAACAGGATTTGCCAAAGGGTTAAGCGAAAAACGGGTTGTTTTTGTACACGCGTTGCGCAATTCGCTGATACCGATCACCGCTGGTATTGGCCATGCTATTGGATTGCTTTTTGCCGGTTCATTTCTGATAGAACGAACATGCAATATTGATGGAATGGGGCTGATGGGGTTTGAGGCGGTGTTGCAACGTGATTATCCCATCATCATGGCAACCCTTGTTATCGGCGTCTTGATCAGGTTATTTGGAAATATATTCTCCGATATCATCTGGGCGATGATTGATCCGCGAATACGGTTTGGATAGGAGACATGGTCATGATAGATTTACTAACATATATAACATTACCGATTATTCTGATTATTGTTGGCCTGATTATCCATAAAGGTATTCCGTGGATATTTGTCCGGACCGGCCGCCGTCTGGGATTTCGAATGAAAATGACCCCGCTGACGGCCCGGCGTGTTCGCCGGTTTCGTCAGATAAAACGGGGATATTTCTGTTATCTGGCGATAACAACACTGTTTGTGACCAGTCTGGGACTGGAAATGATTGCGAATCACAAACCGATATTTATTCGGTATGGTGATTACTGGCAGATGCCGGCAGTGGCCGAGTTTGTCAATTTCTGGATACCCGGCGTCAGGCGACATGATGAAGCCCGGTGGCGCGATTTTGGCCTGGATATGGAAGGACAGGTTAATGGCAGAAAATATACCGAATGGATACAGAATCCGGCGCTTCTTGAACAGGAGGCGGCAGATCGGGAAGCGTTTATAGTTGAAGATATGGAACGCCACCACGAGTTTATGACCGAGCGTGCTGCCCGGCGTGGTGAAGTCTATGATCCGACAGATGAAATTCCGGAGTGGAAAGAAACCATGTATGACGATTACCGGGCGGAAGCTGCTGCGCTTCGGTTGTTGAAAAAAGATCTGGATCAGGGTTTGGCGTCAATTGTTATGCCACCATATCCCTACTCGCCGCGTGAATTGCTTCTTCATCTTCCCGGAACACCGCCGCATCGCCCGTTTCAGGGTGACGGCCCGTTGCTGGGTACCGATTTTGCCGGAAGCGATGTGTTTGCACAGTTGCTGTACGGATTCAGAATCAGTTTTGCATTCGCAATGATGGTTGCAATTATCGGCTTTTCAGTCGGCATCGTAGTCGGCGGCGCGATGGGATATTTCGGCGGCTGGTTTGACATTCTGGTTCAGCGATTTATCGAAATCTGGTCATCCATACCGTTTCTGTTCACATTGATGATTCTTGCATCTGTTTTGCAACCAACATTCTGGATAATGGTTGGACTGTTGGTATTGCTGCGTTCATGGCTGGGAATAACCTACACCATTCGCGGTGAGTTTTATCGTGAAAAATCCCGTGATTATGTTCAGGCAGTCCGCGCTATTGGTTTTGGCAATAGAAACATTATGCTCAAACATATCCTTCCCAATTCGCTGGTTCCGGTTGTTACATTTCTACCGTTCGGTATCGTCAGCTATATCGGTGCACTGGTCAGTCTGGATTACCTGGGATTCGGTCTCCCGCCGGATGTTCCGTCGTGGGGACGTCTGCTGAACCAGGGAGCTGACAATATTGTTAATCATCCACACCTGGTGCTGATACCGGTTGCCGCTTATGCTTTAACACTGTTTTGTGTTGTTATGATCGGGGAAGCTGTGCGAGAGGCTTTTGATCCCAAAATATACGCTCGTCTTAGATAGGAGACCGGAATGAGTATTCAGAAAGAAATCGCATATATTCATCCAAGCGCGAAAAACCTGCATCTTGTCAACCCATTGCTGAACATTAAAAGTTTGAAAACATATTTTCACACGGAAGGCGGTACGGTTAAAGCGGTTGACGGTGTCAGTCTGGCTGTTGAGGAAGGAAAAACGCTGGGTATTGTTGGTGAATCGGGTTCCGGTAAATCCGTTACCGCCTATTCAGTGGTGCGGCTTATACCTGAAACCCAGGGACGCATCATTGAAGGCAGCGTGACGTGGCGCGGTAAAAAAAAGACTACTGACCTGGCTCAATTGCCGATAGAAGAAATGCCCAAATATCGAGGTAACGAAATTGCCATGATATTTCAGGAACCCATGACCAGTCTGAATCCGGTCTTCAAATGCGGCTGGCAGGTGGCAGAATCCATTCGGGCACATGAGGATGTTTCATGGAAAAGTGCCTGGAAACGCGGTACGGACCTGCTCAAAGAAGTCGGCATTCCTCTGCCGGAAAAACGGATGGAACAATATCCGCATGAATTGAGTGGCGGTATGAAACAGCGCGTGATGATCGCTATAGCGCTGGCCTGCAATCCACGGCTTCTGATTTGTGATGAACCGACAACAGCTTTGGATGTAACTATACAGAAACAAATTCTGGACCTGATTAAACGCCTTCAAAAAGAACGCGGTATGGCTGTCTTGTTCATTACTCATGATCTGGCGGTTGTTGCTGAAGTTACGGATTATGTTGTGGTCATGTGTCCCGGTGAAACACTTCGTGAACTCTATCGGGAAACACCGCTTGAAAATACCGAAGATTATGAAAGAGGCGGACATATTGTTGAATTCGGAAGCGTCAGTGATATTTTTAAAAACCCCCAGCATCCTTATACAAAGGGTCTGATCGCTTGTCGGCCGACACTACGCACGCGAGCGGAACGATTGCCGACTATATCGGATTTTATTCGGGCGGAGCGAGCGGGTAAAAACATTGATCCAAACAATCCCGATTTGTCCCTGGATTATCCCGGAAAGGCCAAAAAACGGCGTGAAAACATGTTGGGATTCGGCAAAAAACTGTTGGAAATCAGGGGAATGCGGACATGGTTTCCGATTCAGGAAGGTGTGTTTCAGCGAACGGTTGACTGGATCAAAGCAGTTGATGATGTTGATCTGGTTGTGCCACGAGGTAAAACCATTGGACTGGTGGGTGAATCCGGCTGCGGTAAAACAACACTTGGCCGTACGATTCTGCGTCTGGTTGAACCACGGGAAGGCTCAATCAAGTATGACGGAGTTGAATTAACAACGTTAAATCAAAAAGATATGAGAAACTATCGCAGAAAAATCCAGATTATTTTTCAGGATCCGTATTCTTCGCTGAATCCGCGGTTGTCCATTGAAGAAACCATCGTATCGCCCATGCGCCTGCATAATCTGTATGCCAATGAAGCCGAGCGGGTTGACCGGGCGGTATTTCTGATGGAACGTGTCGGTTTAAAAGCGGAGTTTCTGTCCCGGTATCCGCATGAATTCAGTGGTGGCCAGAGACAGCGTATATGCGTCGCGCGAACACTGGCGGTCGAACCCGAGTTCATCGTCTGTGATGAATCCGTCAGCGCGCTGGACGTGTCTATTCAGGCAGGTGTGATCAATATGCTTCTGGATCTGCAGGATGATTTCGGGCTGACATATATTTTCATCAGTCATGATCTGGCGGTTGTCAGATATGTCGCCGATATTGTCGCCGTCATGTGCAGCAACGCCGTTATGGCGGATTTGTATCCGCCGGCACAGCGCGATGAATTGTTGAAAGAAGGCAGGGGTGGACATATTGTCGAAATGAAACCAGCCAGTGAAATTTACGAAAACCCGGAACATCCCTACACCAAAAAACTGATTGCCGCCATTCCCAAAGGCGAATAAGTATTCCGAAAACTTAACAGAACACCATTTTAAGTCGATATTGTTTTAAGGTGACTCAACGGAACGGTTGCTGCTGACAAGCGCCACAGATACGTGGTACAAGTACGTGCGTCAGGTATGTAATCCGAATATTCCGATCAACACTGACAAATGAAGGAAAAACAATGATCCGGTTGGTGACAGACTTTCGAAATGCGATGGGTGCATTTCAAAAAACATTTATTCTGGCAGGAATGGCGCTTGTGATGGCAACCCTGTTTCAACTGGTGCTGCCATGGGTGCTTCGTATTGCTATTGATACGCTGTCAGATGAATCAGCAACACGTATGTCTATTCTTATTCTGACGATTGCTCTGCCTGTTACCGCCGTTTGCGAAGCGTTATTTACCTTTTTACGCGGACGTCTGGCCGCCAAAGCATCAGAAGGCGCTGTCTGTGATCTTCGAAACCGCTTGTTTCAACATCTGATGCGGATGCCGATGTCTGTTCAGGGCGATATCCAGGCGGGAGATTTTATTCAAAGAGCGACGTCTGATATTCAGACACTGGGCCGATTTATGAGTGTTCAGGTGACTGAAATTGCCCGAACACTGTGTCTGCTGATCGGAGTCAGCGCGCTGATGCTGTACATGCAACCGGGCCTTGCATTGATAGCATTGGCTCTGGTACCACCTATTTTTCTTTTTTCACTGTTTTTCTTTGGGAAAATTCACCATAGATTTGAGCAATTTGACGAAGCGGAAGCATCATTGTCCTCAATAGTGCAGGAATACCTGACTGGTATTCGAGTGGTCAAAGCGTTCGCACGTGAGTATTTTGAAGAAAAACGTTTCGAAACCTCCAACAGAACGATGGTAAAAGAAGATATTCGACTGTCAAACCTGCACGCTTTGTTCTGGCCATCGTCCGATATCCTGTGCATGTTGCAGGCAGTTATCATTCTTTATTTTGGAGGTATGAGAACAATCAGCGGTGATATGTCACTGGGAACATTTGTTGCGTTTAACACCTATGTTATGTTTCTGATATGGCCGGTTCGACAGGTGGGACGGTTACTGGGGGAAACCGGTAGAGCATCTGTGTCACTTCAACGGATTAATGAAATTCTGAATATGCCGGTTGAAACACCCGAAAACGGCTGCGAAAATTCCAGACAGCCATTGAAAGGCGGTGTTTACTTTAAAAAAGTATCATTCGGGTATGAGGACACTCCGGTCCTTAAAAACATTACTTTCAGAGTAAAACCCGGGAAAACCGTAGCAATTCTTGGCGCCACGGGAAGCGGCAAATCTACATTGATGAAACTGTTGCTGCGGTTTCATGAACATTATACGGGTGACATTTTTATTGACGGCCGAAATATTCGGGATATTCCCAAGGAAGATTTGCGTTCACAAATCGGTCTGGTCATGCAGGAAGCATTTCTGTTTTCCAGAACTATTTATGACAATATCGGTTTTGGTATGGATAGTCCGTCGCGAAAAGAAATCAAAGGTGCCGCAGTAACGGCTGCTGTGGACAAGTTTGTGTCAGAATTTCCGCGACGTTATAAAACGATTGTCGGGGAACGCGGTGTGACATTATCCGGGGGCCAGAAGCAGCGTATTGCGCTGGCACGGGTTCTTGTCAAGCGGCCGTCCATACTGATACTGGACGACACAACATCAGCTCTTGATACCGAAACGGAAGCAGCAATCTGGACCAAACTTAGACAATCATTATCGGGTTGTACCGCTTTTATTATAACACATCGTTTGAGCACGGCTGCGGCCGCAAACAAAATTCTTGTTCTTGAAAACGGAAAAATTGTTCAGCAGGGATCGCATGTAGATTTAATCAAAAAACCGGGTTTGTATCGTCGGTTACATGATTATCATAGTTCCAGATTGGCAGCATTTAAAGAGGAAACACGGCATGAAAAACAAAAAACAGGCAAAAGAAAACGCAGAACGTCATATTGATGTGACGATGATGAAGCGGCTTTTCCGTCTGCTTCTGCCGTATCGTGTACATTATGCTGTTGTCATGGTCATGATTATATTGTTGGCATGTCTGGAAGCTGTGACGCCGTTGATTGTCAGATACGCTGTGGATGAGGGTATTGCGAAATCCAACCGGGAGATTATTACACGAGCGGCCTGGCTGTATCTTGCTGTAATTGTGATGCAGGCGCTTCTGGTAGCCGTGTTTATTTCGGGATGTGCCAGAGTTGGCGCCCGGGTAATGTATGACATGCGAAAACAGATGTTTGACCGGTTGCAGATGTTATCTGTCCAGTTTTTTGACAAAACACCTGTCGGAAAACTGATGACCCGGATGTTCAGTGATTCACAGCGAGTGGGTGATACGCTGACGTGGGGCGCTGTCGATTTTGTATGGAGTATCATTAATATGGTCTTTATGGCCAGCGCTATGCTGTGGGTTGATTGGAAACTGGCGCTCATGGTGCTGGGACTGATACCGGTCATTTTGCTGGTATCTATGTATTTCCAAAAACGCATTCTTCGACAATATCGTGAAGTCAGACGTATTAATTCCGAGATCACATCCGGATTTAATGAAGGGTACATGGGAGTCAAGGTCATTCAGTCACTGGTACGCGAAGATGCTGTATCAAAACGCTTTGCCAATGTTACAGATTCCATGTTCATGGCCTCATTCCGAACAGCGGTGCTGTCATCCATGTATCTGCCGATCGTCCATGTTATTGGTGTCATTGGAACAGCTATTGTTGTCGGAATGGGTGGATCAGGTGTTATCAGCGGCACACTGACAATCGGAACACTGATCGCTTTTATATCGTATACTCGCCGTTTTTTTGATCCGGCAAACGAAATAGCAAGGGTTTTCGGCCAGTTGCAGGAAACACAGGCCGCCGCAGAACGTGTGTTTTCATTGCTGGAAACACGCCCCGATATTACCGACGAACCGAATGCGGTTCCGCTGAAAAAGTTGATGGGCCGGGTCGAGTTCAAAAACGTCTGGTTTGCCTATGACGGTAAACATCATGTGCTGAAAGATTTTTCACTAAATGTTGAACCGGGAAACACGGTTGCTCTGGTTGGAAGCACCGGTAGCGGAAAAACCACGATCATGAACCTGTTAATGCGGTTTTATGACACGACACGCGGCACCATTCTGATTGATGGCCAGGATATCCGCTCATTTACGCTTCAAAGTCTGCGCTCACAGATGGGTATAGTTCTGCAGACCCCTCATCTTTTCAGTGGAACACTCAGGGAGAATCTTCAATACGGAAATATGGACGCGGATCAGAATGCTATCATTGAGGCATCCTTACAGGTCGGATTGCATGATGTTGTGATGACGCTTCCAAATGGGTATGACACCGTGCTGCGAGACGGTGGAGATCCGTTGTCAACCGGGCAGAAACAACTGGTTTCGCTTGCTCGAGCGGTTCTGGCAAATCCTGCTGTTTTTATCATGGATGAAGCAACATCCAGCATTGATACCGAAACAGAGGAACGTATTCAGAAAGCCTCGGCAAAATTGCTGGGCGGACGAACAGCATTTATTATCGCGCATCGACTGACAACAATACGGCGTGCTGATAAAATACTGGTGATTCAGAACGGCCGGATTATTGAACAGGGATCACACAGTGAGTTACTGAACAGAAAAAAGCAGTATTATAAACTGTATATGCAGCAATTCATGGCAGAATACGCCTGATAAACATTTCCCATTACATACTGGAATCCGGGGTCTGTAGAAAAAAAATTGATGGTTGCACCAAAATAGCCCCTCCGGGTATCCTTCATGATGAATAGCCGGGTTTTCTTACCCCATTTTTGCGGAAACCGGTTATAATGTACACTGCGTCATGATAACATGAAGAAAAGGATGTGACGTAAATGGCTGACAAAAAAATGTTTATAAAATACATTTTGATCTGTTTGTTTGGCAGTATTTTCGGGTTTGCAATGATTAGCGCTGTCGATGTGAACTTGGAAGACGAACAAACCACGGCGTTTTGCCTGTTCCATACTGCTGACATCACCTGGCTCACCCCTACCCCTGAACCTGTCTTTTCCCGCATGTCAGAAAAGGCCAACTCTGATCCAACACCGACATCAACCCCATTTTCACCGACACCGACACCTGCGGCAAACACTATTTATGTTCCGTATCATTATGCCACGATTCAACTGGCTCTGGATGCAGCTCAAAACGGTGACACGATATATGTTGCGCCGGGTGAATACAGGGGTGAAGGCAATGTTAATCTTAAATTTCGCGGCAAATCGGCGCATCTGACATCATTTCCGGATAAAGCAATGCCGGTTATTAACTGTGAGGGATCAGAATACGAACCTCGCCGGGCGTTTTTATTTATGCAGAACGATGGTCCCGAAGTTCGGGTCTCAAATTTTGCCATAGTGAACGGTTTTCATTACGAAAGCGGAGCGGGCATGCGTTTTCTGGCAGGTTCTGCTCCAATAATCGAAAATGTTCTGATTGAAGACTGTCATTCGATGGGTTTTGGTGGAGGTCTGCATGCGGAATCCAGCGGAGTTATACTGAATCGTGTCCGAATTGTTAACTGTTCAGCGGTATATGGTGGCGGAGGCGCTTCATTCAAGGGTAGTCATCCGACATTGTTTCCAACGATTTATAAATGCGAGTTTATAAACAACACATGTCAATATCCGGAAGGTGGCGGGGGCGCTACGGCACTGTACTGGTCAGAGCCGGTCTTTACCAGTTGCGTGTTTCGCGGCAATCAGGAAACAGCATTGCTGATAAACTCGGATCCATTATCCAGTTTTCAGGTTAATAACTGTCTGTTTGATGACAATCAGGGTGGTGTCAAAGTTCAAATGGGAACCGGAATAATTGATACCAGCACGTTTGCGAACAATACGCAGTTTGCTGTTTGGGGTGATCCGGTTCGATCAAACATACATATGGTTCGCGTTTGTATGTGGGGTGAAGAAGATATCGCAACAAACGTGACATCGGCCGAATACAGCAATATTCCATACATTCCCGGTGCAGAAATGCATCGGTGTTTTCATGTCAATCCGATTTTTGTCGAGGGGCCATGGGGTAATCATTATGTTTATCAGGGCGGTGACAACCTTCCGATAAGTCCTAATGTAAATACAGGCGGCCCGCCGGTCTGGATGGTATCCTTTCCGGGCCCGGGATATCCGGTGTTTCTTGCAAACATGACAACATGCACTGAGCATACACCGGACACACGTTTTGCTGATATTGGTTATCACTATACAATCAGTGACCAGGAACCAACACCGGGACCACCGCCGGAAAGACCGGTTATCGAAGATGTCCTGGGCTCAACCGATCAATTTCAAAACAATACCCAGATGGTGTTTCTAATAACGGCCAAGGTTGAAGCACCGTCTTCCTGCGTCCCCATTGATACAGTGGAGCTTTACTGGGAAAATTTCCCTACGCCCTGGAAGCTTTATGATGACGGAACTCACGGCGATCAGGTCGCGGGTGATGGCCGATATTCCCGATTGTTAACATTTGCTGGAGCACAGTTGCCGGAATATCATTTCAACATGTATGTGGTTGCAACGGACATCAAAGGCCAGGTCGGCACCAAAATGCCCTATATTATTGCTGTTGAAAGCGGTTATCGGGAACAGCCGCAACAACCGGTTATTTCCGAACGATATGTCTGGTATGAACCAGTATCACCCGGAAAAGACGAGACCGGGTTTTTATGGATACTTGCAAAGGTGGATCATCCTTTGGGACTTGACCATATTGATGAGGTCAAACTGATGTTCGAAGGCGCTGATACAGGTATCCGGTTGTTGGATATCGGGTCTCAGGCCGACCTGGGTGAAGGGGATGGTTATTTTGGAGTCATCATTATATACAATGGACTTCAGATACCGGAACCGGCCGAGGTTACGCTGGATGTTGTTGCGGTGGATCATGAAGGGAATTATTCAACCGAATGGCCGATTGCATGGAAAACAAGAACATTTTATGATTAATAGAGCCATGCAATGTTTTGTATGGCATTCAGACCCGAATAATGAATATCTTTATCCTTGATACTGACATCAAAAAGTGTGCGCAATATCATTCTGACAAACACGTTGTTAAAATGATCCTGGAAAGCGCCCAGATGTTATGCTCCGTATTGCATCGGAACGGTATTAATACACCCTATAAACCAACTCATACCAAACATCCTGCGACACTATGGGCAGGCGACTCTCTGTCCAACTGGTCGTGGTTGAAATTGCTGGCTCTTGAACTTAACCGTGAATACAAATACAGGTTTAATCGTCAGAGCGATCATCGATCAGCCGAAGTTATTCGGGATTTGGAACTGCCACCGATACAGGATATCGGTATGACGGAGTTTGTACAAACAATGCCGGATATTTATAAAATACCCGGCAATCCGGTACTGGCGTACCGTCAATTTTATGTTGCGGAAAAAGCCGGTTTTGCAAAGTGGACAAAACGACCGATTCCGGAATGGTTTCAGACTATGCGCCGTACATCTGGATAATTTCGTTTTTGGTTTTCCCCAGAATGTCGTATTTTTTACCGACTTTGATAAATGCATCCAGCGCCTGATCAAGATGATGAATCTCATGTCCCGCTGAAATCTGTGTTCGAATTCGCGCTTGTCCTTTCGGTACAACCGGGAAAAAGAAGCCGATAGCATAAATACCCAGATCAAACAAATCATTGGAAAAATCCTGTGACAGTTTGGCATTGAAAAGCATGACCGGAACAATCGGCGTATCGCCTTCTTTCAAAACAAATCCCGCTTCCGTCAATCCTTTGCGCCAGTATTCAGTATTTGCTTCAAGTTTATCCCGGCGTTCGGTGCTTTTGGACAAAATTTCCAGAACTTTCAGAACACCCGATACAACAACCGGCGCGATAGTGTTGGAAAATAAATATGGTCTTGCTTTCTGGCGGCACATTTCAACAATTTCTTTTCTACCGGATACACAACCGCCGGAAGCGCCACCAAGGGCTTTTCCAAAAGTGGTGGTAATAATATCCACACGACCCATAATATCGCATTTTTCGTGTGTTCCGCGACCGGTTTTTCCGATGAAACCGGAAGCATGCGAATCGTCAACGAAAAGCATTGCATCGTATTTGTCGCACAGATCAGCCATTTCATCCAGTTTGGCTGTATCACCGTCCATTGAAAAGACGCCGTCGGTAATGACGACTTTCAGGCGTTTGTCATTGTGCAGCTCCAGTTTCTTTTCCAGATGCTTCATGTTCGAATGTTTGAATGTATCATGCATGGCGCCGCATAAACGGATTCCGTCAATAATGGACGCATGAACAAGCCGATCTGAAATCATTACATCCTCATTTGTCAGGATCGCCTCAAAAACTCCGGCATTGGCATCCATACATGACGGAAACAATATGGTATCTTCAGTCCCCAGGAATTTGGTGACCCGCTGTTCCAACTCACGGTGAATATCCTGGGTACCACAGATAAATCGTACCGATGACATGCCATAACCCCGGTGATCAAGACCGGCATGAGCCGCAGCAACAACCTCAGGATGACTGGACAGCCCAAGATAGTTGTTGGCGCACATGTTAATGGCTTTTTTTACACCAGCGCCGGCAGGAAACTCCACCTCTATATCTGCGGCCTGTGTGGAATGTATAAACCGCTCCTGCTTGAACAAACCGGCATCTTTAATGTCCTGTATCTGATCCTGATAGATTTTTCTTACAGTATCACTGTATCCCATGAAAAAATCTCCTGTTTAAAAACAAATCTATTGATTGATTCAGAATAATTTCCAAATCAACCGGTGAACTCTTTGACCAGTTTGACGATCTTTTCAACTGAATCGAAGGCTTCCGGTGTTGCTTTGTCGTCCGGAATGGATATCTGATATCTGTTTTCCAGAAATCGTTTCAACGATACCATTGAAAAAGAATCAACCAGACCACCCGAAATCAACGGTGTATCATAGGTGACTTCGTCCTCCTCGTCCTCAACATACTCTTCAATGACATACTCCAGAACAACATCTTTTAATTCCTGATCTTGCATAGCTATTTCTCCTTGAATGGATAAAGGTTAATATTGTTTTTATTCATCATCTTCCAACGTTGACGTATCACCAATCTCCTCACCCCACTCGCGGGCGTGAAGTATACGGCGCATGATTTTACCGCTTCGGGTTTTAGGCAGAGAATCTATAAATTCGATTTCCTGCGGCATGGCCAGAGGCGACAGTTTTTTCCGTATAAAATTCATGATCTGGAGCTCAAGGTCCTGACCGGGTTCAAATCCGGGTTTGACCGTAACGAATGCTTTGACAACTTCCATGTTGACCGGATCAGGTTTGCCGACAACGGCGGATTCTGCAACAGCGGGATGCTCCAACAACGCTGATTCAATTTCAAATGGACCCACCAGATGACCACCGGTATTGATAACATCATCATCCCGGCCGATAAACCAGAAATAGCCATCTTTATCTATGCTTGAACGATCCCCGGGAAGATACCAGCCTTTTACGAATTTGGATTCGTATGCAGACGGATTTTTCCAGTATTCACGCATCATTGCAGGCCAACCCGGCCGAAAAGCAATCAGACCGGCGCGTCCGGGTTCAGTGATTTGTTCGTGGGTCTTTACATCAACGATTCCGGCAGTTATTCCCGGAAACGGTTTTCCCATTGATCCCGGTTTAATTGTCATTCCGGGAAAATTGGAAATCATAATACTGCCGGTTTCGGTTTGCCAGTAAGTATCATGAAATGCTTTGCCGTAAGCTTTCTCAGACCAGATCACCGCTTCAGCATTCAAAGGTTCACCGACGCTGGCCAGATGACGCAGTGACGAGAGATCATATTTCTTTACAGTTTCTTCACCGGCTTTCATAAGTGAGCGTATTGCGGTTGGAGCTGAATACCAGACGGTAACATGTTGATTTTGTATAAAATTATACCAGGCATCGGCTGAAAAACCGACATCCATTACACATTGGGTTACACCCATACTGAACGGCCCGATAATACCGTAGGATGTTCCTGTGACCCAACCGGGATCGGCAGTGCACCAGTAAATATCATCGTCGTGCAAATCCAGAACCCATTTGGTTGTCAAATATTGTGATATCAGCGAATAATGAACGTGTTTGACACCTTTCGGAAGACCGGTTGTTCCGGATGTGTAATGCAGAACAGATGGACTGTCCGCCGTTGTTGGGTGAACATGAAAGTCGCTGACAATCGGCGCTTCGTCCATATTGAACGCAATTTCATTTTCCTTAATACTTTTTTTGCCGTCGTGGTCCACAATGATGATATGTTTCAGATTGGGAAGACGGTCAACAATTTTTCTGACTTTTGCCACATGTTTACGCTGAGTGATAATAGCGGATGTTCCGGCATTATCCAGTCTGACAAATAACGATTCATCGCCAAACGCTGAAAACAGCGGTTGAGCGATAGCTCCTATTTTCAAAATACCAAGAAAGCCGATATACAGTTCAGGAATTTTGTCCATGAACAGACAGACACGATCTTCGGGCTGAACACCCAGTGATCGCAAAAATGTACCGATCACATTGCTTCTATCGCGAAGATCATTATATGTGTATTCCTTTTTTTTGCCGCCCAGACCTTCCCAGATCAGCGCCTTTTTTGAACCGTTTCCCATGTTGCAAATCCGGTCCGAACAATGCCAGCCAATATTGAAAGGACGGTTTTTGTCAAACTCCAGTTCTTTCTCAGCGATAGACCACGAAAAATCTTTGCAAAAATCATCATAATTACCAAAATGTGCCATAATTCTACTCCCTCGTTTCAATAATCACGGTTGCTGTTCCATATTGCCGAATATGTGACAGCGATACATGAATAAAACATTTCGATGCGGTACATCTGTTTAAAATATCCGCAGCGTTACTACTCAAAAGGATCGAAGGTTTTCCTACATCATTGTTGCGTATTTCTATATCCGAAAACCCGATACCGTTCCGACCCCCGGTGCCCAGAGCCTTCAAAAAAGCCTCCTTGGCTGCAAACCGGGCGGCAAAGTGCTGTTCAGGATACCGTTTTGAAAGACAATAGTCCACCTCAAGATCAGTAAAAATACCTTCAAGATGCTCCCGACCCCTGGATATCAAACGCTCAAGCCGTTCCGTTTCAATCAAATCAACGCCAATACCATAAATCAATGACAAAACCTCCATACCAGGAAAATCACCCAAAGACGGCACGAAATATACATGATAACAGGCCGCGCTGCCAATGATAAATATGGGGCAGGGGCGCTTGCTACGCAAGGTTGAAGGTAGAAGGTAGAAGGTTGAAGGGGTGCAACCAGGACATAGGGCTTAAGGCTTAGGGCGGAAGAGGTTGAAGGTAGAAGGTAGAAGGTTGAAGGGGTGCAACCAGGACATAGGGCTTAAGGCTTAGGGCGGAAGGTATAGCGTTTAGGAATGCCCAAAGAAGAAGTAGGGTTATATGGGGTAAGAGATATCTTTGACCTGGAAACTGGGCATTGGAGCATTGGAAATTCCT